>NZ_JBFTMR010000010.1:0-160293 GCF_056397065.1 Arthrobacter sp. 05N428_2
TGAACTGCTCCCCGAAAGTTGGACTGAGAAATCGGTCCTTCTATCGGGGAGCAGTTTTATGCAGGACAGTAGTTCGTTATCTGAGGAACAGCGCGAGGCCGCGGTAGCGTTGTTCGAGATGGGTTGGGGCGCGAAGGCAGCGGCGACGAGGTTAGGCGTCCGCTCTAAAGCTGTCATCCGCATTCATGCCCTGTGGAGAGTTCGCGGAGGTACGGCGCTAGTGACCAAATCAACCCATCGGAAGTTCACGTTTGAGTTCAAACTCGATACGGTCCGCCGGTTCCTGGCCGGGGAGAGCCAGGTCGCCCTGGCGAAGGAGCTCCAACTCTCCTCGCCGGATCTGATCAAGAAGTGGGCGCGGATATACCGCAACGAAGGCGAGGACGGTTTACGCCCGAAATCTCCCGGACGACCACTCTCATCTCTCAGGGCGCCGGCAGAGCCGGAGTCGGAGCTGCAGCGGCTTCGCCGCGAGAACGAGCGGTTGAGGGCAGAGGTGGCCTTCTTGGGAAAAGTAAACGCCTTGAGGGACGAGGAACAGCGCTAAAAGTCCGCGCTGTCATCGCTCTCAAGGCCCAACACCGGTTGGAAGTTCYGTTGGACGTTGCCGGGCTGCCCCGGTCCACGTTCTACTATCACCAAGCTCGGCTGCTGGCTCCTGACCCGCAAGCAGAGCTCAAWGCCGCGGTCACGGGCATCTTTGAGAAGAGCCATGCCCGGTACGGGCACCGCCGTGTCCATATCGAACTGGTCAAACAAGGCTGGACGGTCGCGAAAAAGACCGTGCTGAAGCTGATGCGTTCACTGCGGCTGGTCTGCAAGGTCCGGCGGAAGAAGCGCTACAACTCCTATCAGGGCGAGCAGGGCATCGTGGCCCCGAACCTGTTGAAACGCCAGTTCGAAGCAGATGCCCCCAACCAGAAATGGGTGACCGATGTGACCGAGTTCAGCGTCGGCGACAGGAAACTGTACCTCTCACCGGTCATGGATCTCTTCGATCGGCAGATCATCTCCTACGCCCTTGGCCTCTCACCCAATCTGGAGCTCACCAACTCCTCGCTGCGCGGCGCACTGGCCACCCTGGAGGTCGGACAGGAACCGCTCGTGCACTCCGACCAGGGGTTCCAGTATCAGCACTACTCCTGGCGCAAGCTCCTGCAGACCGCGGGCGCGGTCCAATCGATGTCCCGCAAAGCCAACTGCTACGACAATGCCGTCATGGAGAACTTCTTCGGACACCTCAAAGAAGAGCTCTTCCACCGCGTCCGATTCATCAGCACCGACGCCCTGGCATCAGCGCTGCACGAATACATCCACTGGTACAACACCGAAAGAATCTCCACCAAGCTCAAGGGCCTCAGCCCCGTGCAATACCGTGCTGAGACCCTCGCAGGTTAGGACCCCCGGCGGGCGCTGGAGCATACGACCTTTGATCAGAGGGTCTTTTTGTTGGCCCGGCGGTTCAGAGCATAGGACCAAGCGCCGATGAGGGCGCCGAAAAGGCCAAGACCGGCGGAGATGTAGTCCCCACGGATGAGCTGAATCAAGGCGATTATCGCCAGCCCAACCGTCCCTATGAGAATGAGAATTCGACTCGTCTTTGGGCTCAAGGAGCTTCCCTTCGTCAGGACCCGCTGCCGTGCCCTTTGAATGGCGCCCAACTACGGATTGAAGCGAGTCTAGAGCCTCATGTCAGGGGCTTCAATCAAGTGCCACGGTCCTGTCCATGAGCATCCCCAAGGCCAACGCGAAGTCCCCGCAGTGTCGACGCCGTTTCGAAGCAGACACTCACTTACAAAGGAAGGCTCCGTCCCTAATGGGACGGAGCCTTCTCAGAAGGGCCGATCGCTGGCCGCTAAAGTGGAGACATCGCATTTGCGAGTCCAACTTTCGGGGACCAGTTCACGCGGGGCGGCCAAAGCGGTCGGCCAGGTCCAGCAGCGCCTTGGCCACGCGGCCCGGAACGTCGGAGAAGACCAGGTCGGAGAGTGAGTCGTTGGTGCGGCGCAGGCGCCGGGCGAGGGCCTGCAGCAGCTGGGCCGAGACCTCCGGGCGGGTGCGCAGGAGGGCGTTGAGGCTCTCGTTCCGCAGGCCGGCCAGCCGGGTTTCGGAGACGGCCGTGGCCGTGGCGGTGCGCGGGCTGGGGTCGAACAGGGCCATTTCGCCGAAGAGTTCGCCGGGGCCGAGAATGGCGAGCAGGGACTCGCGGCCGTCGGGGGACGTGCGGCCGAGCTTCACTTTGCCGGAGACGATGAAGTACAGCTGGTCACCCTGGTCGCCTTCCCGGAAAACCGAGGCTCCGCGTGAGAGGTCCACCTCGGTGAGTTCGTCCGTCAACAGACGGAACGCCTCGTCGTCGAGCGTGGCGAAAAGGGGTGCGCGGCGCAATACCTCGATATCCATGAAAACTCCTGACTTGCTGTGTCGGCTGGGGCGCTTTAGCCATTGTTTCAGAATTTTGCGGCTTCTGTGACGTACTTGGCACCGAAACCCCCTATACGACGCCGGAGAACGACGCCGGGCGCGACGACGCCGCACGCCCCAGCACGCCGCCGAGCTGTCGGACGCTCAGCCTCGGCGTCGGAGCTGGCCGCGGGTCGCGACGTCGGACGCCGCTGCAGGCGGCAGACAAACTGTCGGCCCGCGCCGGTAGAATGTGGACCTGACAAGTCCTTAAGGAGCCCCGGTGTTCGGCTTGACCATCCTGGACCTCGCGTTGATTCTGACGCTGCTGTCCTACCTGATCTACGGCTTGCGTAACGGCTTCCTGGTGACGTTCGGCGGCATCGCGGGGTTCGCTGCCGGCGCCGTGGCCGCCTTCCTGTCCGTACCGATCGTCAGCAAGCTGGTCGATGACCCCACCTGGCGGCTCACCGCGATCATCGCTGCGGCCGTGGTGCTGATGATGTTGGGTCACGGGCTGGGCACCGCGATCGGCCGGCGCCTCCGGAGCGTCGTTAAGATCAGCCCGCTCCGGCTGGCCGACCGTGTAGCCGGCGGCGGCGTCAACGTCGCCGTCTCCGCCCTCGTGATGTCCATGCTGGCGTTCAGCATCAGCGCCCTTGGTGTCCCCTTCGTTTCCCAGCAGCTCGCCGACTCCAAGGTGATTGGGTTTATCGACGGCGTCACACCCACACCGCTGAAGACGTCCATGGCCCAATTGCGCTCCGCCGTCATCGGCGACGGGATCCCCACCCTTTTCGAGGGCATCGGGGGTCAGCCCGTCGCGGTTCCGGATGCCAGCACCGACACCCCGGCGCTGAACAAGGCGGCCGCCTCCGTGCTGAAGATCGCCGGGACCGCCTACCAGTGCGGGCAGAACCAGACCGGAACCGGCTTCGTGGTCTCGCCCGGACGGGTGGTGACCAACGCCCACGTGGTGGCCGGTGTCCCGCAGCCCGTCGTCGAGGTCCCGGGCGGCGGAGCGCTCCCGGGCAGGGTCGTCTACTTCGACAGCCGGCACGACCTTGCCGTGCTGGCCGTCGACGGGCTGCCCTCCGCGCCGTTGCCGCTGAGCTCCAACCTTCCCGCCGGCAGCCCGGCGGCGTTCGCGGGCTATCCGCACGGCGGCCCGTTCCAGTCCAAACCCGCCACGGTGCGCGACATCGCCACCGTCCTGGTCCCGGACATTTATGGCAATAACGCTGCGGCTGAGGATGTCTACCGGATCGCCGGCGACGTCCAGCCGGGCAACTCGGGCGGACCGCTGCTCACGGCGGAAGGTCAGGTGGCCGGCGTGGTCTTCGCGAAATCCACCACCGAAAACTCGCTCGGCTTCGCGATCACCATGAACGACCTCGGTCCCGTGGCCGCGCAGGCGCCGGGGCTGGGCAACGCCGTCTCATCCGGGCAGTGCATCAAGAAGTAAGTGTGTCAGTCTTGGCCGGCATGCAGTTCGGCGAGATATTCGATGGCGAACCGGTACCCGAGGACGCCCGCGCCGGCGATCACGGCCTTGCTGATGTCCGAGAGGTAGGAGTGGTGCCGGAACGCTTCCCTGGCGTGGACGTTGGTGATGTGGACTTCGACGGCGGGCAGCTGGACCGCCGTGATCGCGTCCCTGATCGCCACCGAGGTGTGCGTGTAGGCGCCGGCGTTCAGGACGATCCCCACCGCTTTCCCGCGGGCGGCATGGATCGCGTCCACGAGGGCGCCCTCATGGTTGGACTGGAAGCATTCGACGTCGAGCCCGTGCGCTGCGGCGGTGTCCCTGGCGAGTTGTTCGACGTCGGCCAGCGTGGCCGTCCCGTACTTTTCCGGCTCCCGGGTGCCCAGCAAATTCAGGTTGGGTCCGTTGAGGACCAGGATGGTGCCGCGGCCGGCGTCCGTGGGGGTGGCTTCGCTCATGCCAGCCAATGTATCGCGTAACAGCGGGCTCTGGCCCGTGCGGGGTCCCCTGCTTGAACTGAAATGACCATCGTGCGGAGTCCCCGTGGCGGTCGGTCCGCGCACAAAAGCCCAATCTTTTGGTGCGTCATCATGCGCAACATTCACGTAGCGAACGCAATCCGCCGGGCAGCCTGGGCCCCCCCCGCACCCTGAAATCGACGGGCCCCGCCGCCACGACCTTCGAAGTCGTCGTGGTCCGCGCCCGGTAATCGCAGACGTGGGCGGCGTCGCCCTCGTACGTGGGCGGCGCCGCCGTCGGTGCCGGCCGCGGCCTGCGCCTACTGCTTAAGCGAGCGCGCGATCTGGGCCATCACGGTGTTGTCTGCCAGCGTGGTGGCGTCACCCACCTCCCGGCCTTCCGCAACGTCCTTGAGCAGGCGCCGCATGATCTTGCCGGAGCGGGTCTTGGGCAGTTCGGGGACGATCAGGATGGTCTTGGGCTTGGCGATCGGCCCGATTTCCTTGCCCACGTGGTTGCGGAGCTCCTGCACCATCGCCTCGCCCGAATCCACCGCGTCCCCGCGCAGGATCACAAACGCCACGACCGCCTGCCCGGTGGTCTCGTCCGCCGCGCCCACGACGGCCGCTTCCGCCACGGCCGGGTGGGACACGAGCGCGGATTCGATCTCCGCGGTGGAGAGCCGGTGGCCGGAGATGTTCATGACATCGTCCACCCGGCCGAGCAGCCAGATGTCGCCGTCCTCGTCCTTCTTGGCGCCGTCGCCGGCGAAATACATCGTCTCGAAGCGGGACCAGTAGGTTTCCTTGAAACGCTCCGGATCGCCCCAGATACCGCGCAGCATGGCGGGCCACGGTTCGCGGATCACCAGGAAGCCGCCGTGACCGTTGGGCACGGACTCGCCGGCCTCATCGACGACATCCACGGCGATGCCGGGCAGCGGGACCTGTGCGGAGCCAGGCTTGGTGGCCGTCACACCGGGCAGCGGCGCGATCATCTGCGCGCCGGTCTCGGTCTGCCACCAGGTGTCGACGATCGGTGCCGGGTGTTCCTTCTTCTCCCCGTGAGCTCCGGCGTTGGCGCCGATGACGTCCCGGTACCACATCCATGCCTCGGGGTTGATGGGTTCGCCCACCGAGCCCAGGACCCGGATGGAGGAGAGGTCCGACTTCGCCGGGATCTCCTTGCCCCACTTCATGAAGGTGCGGATCGCGGTGGGGGCGGTGTAGAGGATGGAGACCTTGTACTTCTCCACGATCTCCCACCAGCGGCCCTGGTGCGGGAAGTCGGGGGTACCCTCGTACATCACCTGGGTGGCGCCGTTGATCAGCGGCGCGTAGGCAACGTAGGAGTGGCCGGTGACCCAGCCGACGTCGGCGGTGCACCAGTAGACGTCCGTCTCCGGGTGCAGGTCGAAGACCGCCTTGTGGGTGTACGCGCCCTGCGTGAGGTAGCCGCCGGTAGTGTGCAGGATGCCCTTGGGCTTTCCGGTGGTGCCCGAGGTGTAGAGGATGAAGAGGGGGTGTTCGGAGTCGTGGCCGACGGCGGTGTGCTCCGCGGAGGCGGCCCCGACCGTGTCGGACCACCAGTGGTCCCGGCCGTCGTGCCAGTCCACGTCCTGGCCGTTGCGCTTGACCACGACGACGTTCTGGACGGTGTGGCCGTCACCGTCACCCTCGTGGGACAACGCGTCGTCGACGGCGTGCTTGAGTGAGCTGGGCTTGCCGCGGCGGTAGGTGCCGTCGGCGGTGACAACCAGTTTGGCCTCGGCGTCGTCGATCCGGGACCGGAGCGCCTCCGCGGAGAAGCCGCCGAAGACCACCGAGTGGATGGCCCCGATCCGGGCGCAGGCCAGCAGGGTGATGACGGCCTCGGGGATCATCGGCAGGTACACGGCGACGCGGTCGCCCTTGGCCACACCGAGGGACTCGAACGCGTTGGCTGCCTTCTTGACCTCGTCGGTGAGCTGCGCGTAGGTGTAGGTCCGGGTGTCGCCCGGCTCGCCCTCGAAGTAGATCGCGACCCGGTCCCCGTTGCCGGCCTCGACGTGCCGGTCCAAGGCGTTGTACGCGGCGTTGATTTCGCCGCCGACGAACCATTTCGCGAACGGTGCGTTGGACCAGTCCAGCGTTTCGGTGAAGTCCTTGCTCCAGCTCAGCAGGCCGCGGGCTTGCTTGGCCCAGAAGGCAGGCCGGTCGGCGTCGGCCGCGGCATAGTCCGCGGCGGTGACCACGGCGTTCGCGGCGAATTCCGCAGAGGGGGCGAACTTGCGGTTCTCCTGCGACAGGTTTTCGAAGGCATCGCCCTGTGGGGGCGTCGTCGCGGTGGAGCCTGGGGCCTGCTGGGACATGGTGAACCTCATCATTCATCGATCCGTGCTGCACGGACGTCCGTTTCCGCCGCGCTCCCGGGCCGCATGCGCGGCGTCGGGCAGCGGCTGGTCACGGGCGTACCGCAAAGAGCTGTTCCGAAATACACCCTAACGCCTGCCTCGGACGGAACGTGCGCCCGGTCACAAAGCGAACCGTGAGCGGCGTTTATTAAGCGCCGAATGGAGGACTGCAATGAGCAGCCGGGACTGGCGGAGCGGGCACGCACGACTGAGACTGGTCCCACGACGTGTAGTGACATGGGGGAGCAGATGAGACTTTGGGGCCAGAGCCCGCGCCAGCGGCGGGTGGCCGCGGTGGAGCGGCACGGAACGGCGCTGGCCGCGCTCATTCTCGCTGTGGCCCTGATGCTGACCGGCTGCGCCGGACCGCCCAGCGTGGCCGACCGCAGTTACCGCGGAACGCTCCCGACGCCGCCCGTTTCGCCGGGTGCCACGCAAGGCGCGCCGTCCGTTCCGCCGGGCGCCGTTCCCGCGCCCCGGCTGAAGCTGGGAACGCCGGAGGCGGGCTGGCTGGAGAAGCCCCGACGGTTCGGCATCACCCTGTGGGGCAGCTCCAGTTGCGCGGCCGTTCCGACCCGGATCGAAGTCACGGCCCCGGACCGGGTGCGCATCCGCTTCGAAGCGCCTGCGCAGAACCCGTGCACCGCCGACCTGGCGGCGACGACGCACGAATTCAGCGTCCCGGCCGGCGCGGACACACTCCCGCTGACAATCACACTGGTTTACGCGGAGGGCGAAGGAACCACCACGCTGGTGCTGGAGTGACGGCCGGCCAGCTAGTGATCAGTCCTGCACTTGACTAGGCTGAGATGGAGTTGTGACATCCGATGGGGGCTACAGGACCGCTGGCGGTCCAGCTTTTGCCTGCCGTTAGGCGGCACTGTCCGGAGTGCGGCCAAGCTAAGGAGAACAGAATGAACGAGCAAAGCAACGGGCAGCTCCAAGCGCCCTCCCGAAACGAAAGCCCGTCCGGGCCGGCGCAGTCCCATGGGCCGGGGGAACAACCACGCTTCACCGTCGATAAGCCGAACGTGAAGAACAACGAGGCAGTCCTGGGGCCTTTCACCGTCCGCGACCTCACCGTCTTCGGCTCCACGCTGATTCTCTTCATCGCCTCCCTGATCCCCATGTTCGCCATCCGGTACAACCTCTGGAACCTGGGCAGCCTCTTCTTCTTGGGCCTGGGCGTCCTGCTGCCGCTGATCGTCGCCGCCCTCTTTGTTGCGCGCCGGGTAAGCCCGGGCACGAAGATCCGCATCGGATCCCTCTCGATTGACCAGTTCGCCTCTGTCGTGGCGTCCTTCAGCCTGGCGTTCTTCTTCCTGGCGGCCGCCGGGGCGTTCGTGCCGAGCATGCTGCTTGGCCTCGTAGGCGCGCTTGGGCTTTTCGCGGCCACCGTGCTGGCGCGGCTGTTCCCGGCGCTCGCGGGTGATTTCCTGCACCGCGCCGAAGCGCCGGCCCACGTCGTGGCGCGGGAAGCCGCGGAGCCGGTCCGGAAGCCGCGCGCCCCGAAGCCTCCCAAGACCGCTGGCGAAGCCAAGCCCGCCAAAGAGGGAAGCAGCAGCCCGCTGGCCGGCTGGGCGAAGCGGATCGCGCCCGGCAGGCAGGGCGGCAGTTCAGCGCACGTCCCCAGGGGCCATGAGTCCAACGGTGCGCCCCACGCGGGCGCCAGCCCTGCCGCGGCTGCTGCCGGCGCGGGTGCTGCCGGCGGTGCCGGCGCCACCGCTGTGGGGGGCAGCGGTATCGAGGCGGGTGCCGTCTTCGGCGCGGGAAATAACCGCCCGGCATCCCACGAGCCGGCCACCCAGGCGCACGGCGTCGTCCCCGCCGCTTCCCCGACGCCGACGGCGGCATATGCTCCGCCCGCCGGGGCCGGAGTAGTGGCTCCTCCCGCCGAGCAGACCCAGGCCGCACCCGCACCGGCCGCTGCCGGCGCGTCGGCCGCGTCATCGGTGTCGTCCGGGCCTTCGGCCGCAAGCCACGAGGCCCCCACCGCGCTGACCCCGCAGGTCCGTGCGCAGGAGCCGATCGGCGCCACCGTGGACCCCGCGAGCCGGCCCGAAGCCGCGGCTCCGCAGCCTGCCTATGAGGCTTTCTGGTTCGCCGTCGCGCAACCCCGCACAGCTGTGGACGAGCGGACCGGCGCGCCCGCGTTCGTCGTCGAACCCGGCGGCTGGGTCCTCGCCCTGGAAGACCGCGGCCACGAGTTCCTGGTCCAGCATACGGACGGCCGTGTGGGCGTCCTCCAGGACCTCAGCAACATCGAACGCGGCTAACCGGGCCGTGGCGATCGAACCCGGGAGCGCGCAACCCCCTGGCGGGAAGACTCCCGGCGGGAAAGTCCTGAACGCGAAGTCCGGGCCGCGGGCGGGCGCGGAGTCCCTGCTGGGGCTCAAGCGCCGCGCCCGCCGGATCAACAAGGCGCTGGCGGAGCAGTACCCCTACGCGCACGCCGAACTGGATTTCCGCAGCCCGTTCGAGCTGGTGGTGGCCACTGTGCTCTCGGCACAGACCACCGACGTGCTGGTCAACCAGATCACGCCGCTGCTCTTTGCCCGCTTTCCGGATGCCCGGAGCATGGCAGAGGCCGAGGCAGCCGAACTGGAAGCCATCATCAAACCCACCGGCTTCTTCCGGGCCAAAACACGGAACCTGATGGCGCTGTGCACCAGGCTTGTCGACGACTACGACGGCTTGGTGCCCGGCCGGCTCGAAGACCTGGTCAAGCTGCCGGGCGTAGGACGTAAGACCGCAAACGTCGTCCTCGGCAACGCCTTCGGTGTCCCGGGCATCACGGTGGACACCCACTTCGGCCGGCTGGCCCGCCGCTTCGGCTGGACGGACTCGGACGATCCCGTCCGCGTCGAAGCCGACGTCGCCGAGCTGTTTGAGCCGAAGGACTGGACCATGCTCTCGCACCGCGTCGTCTTCCACGGCCGGCGTGTCTGCCATTCGCGCAAGCCGGCCTGCGGGGCCTGCGCGGTGGCGACCTGGTGTCCGAGCTACGGTGCCGGCGAGACTGACCCGGCCAAGGCCAGGAAGCTGCTGAAGTACGAACTGGCGCCGGGCCAGGAGGAGCTGCTCGGGAAGCTGCTGGCGGAAACCCACCGGGCCGCCGAAATCCGGATGGCATCGCAGAGGAGGCCGCAATGACCGCCCGCCAGGACCTGATCGACCACGTGGCCGCGGTGCAGGCAGGTACGGCGCCGGCGCCGGATCCGCGCTGGCGCGAGCTGGTGGTCGAACCCGGCGAACGAGTGCGCCGTGCCGCCGTGCTGATGCTGTTCGGCTCGCTGGACGATGTCCCCGCAACGTCGGTGAAGCTGCTGGCGCCGGCGGACCTGGATGTCCTTCTGCTCCAGCGCGCGCAGACCCTGGACGACCATCCGGGCCAGGTGGCGTTCCCCGGTGGCGGCATCGACCCCGGCGAATCCGTCACCGAGGCGGCCCTGCGCGAGGCTGAAGAGGAAACCGGCCTGGACCCGCGGGGCGTGGAGGTCCTCGGCATCATGCCCGAACTTGCCCTGCCCCGCGGGAATTTCCTGGTCACGCCGGTCCTCGGCTGGTGGGCGTCGCAGTCGCCCGTCCGGGTGGTGGACTACGGCGAATCCTCCCAGGTGTTCCGGGTGCCGGTCCGGGACCTGCTGGATCCGGACAACCGGGTCATGGCGACCGTCAGCCGCGCCGGTCAGACGTTCCAGAGCCCGGCGTTCACCGTCAACGGTGTGGTGGTGTGGGGCTTCACCGGGATGATCCTCAACCAGCTGTTCGACCAGCTGGGCTGGTCCGTCCCGTGGGACCGCACCCGGCTCCTCGGGATCGACGGCTAACGCTCCGCGGTGGCTGGGCGTGTCAGCTTGTGGAGCGGTCCACCACCAGGCCGGTGGCGGCATTTTCGCGCACCGCTGTGATGCCCGCGGCTGCGCCCCTGATGGTGTTGTAAAGCGGTGAAACAGCAAGTACTGTCCCGTCCGACGCGGTCAGCTTGAAGAAGTACGACTCGTCTCCGTCTGCTGCGATCTCGAATATGCCAGCCACTCTGCTGCCTCCCCAATGTTCGTTGCCCCGTTTTCGGGCTTTTCGAGCGTATCGGGGGTCACAGAGCGGACGCAACGCTACTGGCGGGTACGTTACCCCGGGTGTCCGGGCCGCCGCCCGCGGCGAATTTCGGGCGGCTCCCGGCGGCATTTTGGCGCTGTTTATTTGGCTTTGTCGTATGAGTCGGCGACGGCGATGCTCACCGGGAAATCCACCGGGATCCTGCCGAAGAGCAGTTCCTTCGCGGCCGCCGCAGATTCCTCGATGGCCTGGCTGCAGGCGGCAACGGCATCATCCGGGCAGTGGACCATGACTTCATCGTGCAGGAAGAAGACCAGCTCGCCGGCGGGAGAGCCTGACGCGCGCAGGGTGCGGAGCCGCCGTCGCAGTTCCGCCAACCAACAGGCGGCCCAGTCAGCGGCGGAACCCTGCACCACGAAGTTCCGGGTGAATCTCCCGCGCGAGCGTGCCAGCATATCGGCCCGGCGTTGTTCCTCCGCGGTGGCGGACTGCTGGCTGCGCCGCCACCGCTCCGAGGGTGGCGGGCTGCTGCGGCCCAGCCGGGACGTGACGGTTTTCCCTGCCTCGCCGTCGCGGGCGGCCTGCTCGACAAACCCGACGGCGCGCGGATAGGTGCGGGCCAGTTGCGGCATCAGCCGCCCGGATTCCCCGGTGGTGGCACCGTAAATGGCGCCGAGCAACGCGACCTTGGCCTTGGCCCGGTCGCCGCCGAAGCCCTGCGCGGCGATGCCGGCGTAGAGGTCCTTGTCGCGGGCGGCTTCGGCCATCCTGGAATCCTGGGCCAGCGCCACCAGCACCCGCGGCTCCAGCTGTGACGCATCGGCCACGATCAGCTTGTGGCCCGGGTCGGCGTGGACGGCACCGCGGATCTGGCGCGGAATCTGCAGCGCACCGCCGCCGCGCGACGCCCAGCGCCCGGACACCACGCCGCCCACCACATATTCGGGCTGGAACCGGCCGTCTTTAACCCAGGCGTCGAGCCACGCCCAGCCGTTGGCGGCGTGGAGTCGGGCGAGTTTCTTGTAGGCCAGCAGCGGTTCGATGGCTGGGTGGCTGGATTCCTTGAGCTCCCACTGGCGGGTGGATTTCACCTCGATGCCGTTGCGGTGCAGGGCACGCATCAGTTCCTGCGGGGAATCCGGGTTCAACGCCGGGGACTGCAACAGGCGCCGAAGCTCGGTGTTGAGTGCCTCCAGTCGGGCCGGGCGCTGGCCCTGGGGCGGCCGCGGCCCGAGATGGTCCGCGAGGATCTGCTCGTGCAGTTCTTCGCGCCAAGGCACACCGGTGTGCTGCATCTCGGCGGCGATCATGGCCCCGGCGGACTCGGCGGCGAGCAGCAGCTGGAGCCGCTGTTTTCGCCGCTCGCCGCCGGGCTCGATTCCGGCCAGGGCTTCCTGCTGAGCGGCGTACTCGGCGCGGAGCTCCTCGGGCGAATGGCGCGGCGCCGCGCGCAGCCCGGGGTCATCGAACAACGCTCCCTGGTCCGCAGGCTGGGGCGGGGGCTGCAGCACCCGCGGCGGCTGCTCGACGTCGTCATCCTGGGTCAGTTTCTCCGCGTTCCGGGCGTAATCGGTGTGCGCGGTGAACTCCGAGTGGGCCAGGATGGCGCCGCACAGGGTCAGGTCGTAGCAGCGTTCCAGTTCGACGCCGGCGCCGAGCAATGCCGGGTACCAGTCCTGCGTCCGGTGCCAGATCCAGCGCGGGCGGTCCACTTCCAGTTCACGCACGACGCCGGGCAGCTCTGCCGAGCTGACCAAGCGCGGTTCGGGGGCGGCAGGATCGGGCTCGCCCTGGGCCGTGAGCCGCTGTAGGGCTGCGCCGTCGGCGTGGGCGGCAAGCAGCAGATGCATAGGCTCAATTCTGCCCTGTCGTTCCGGTAGCGGCCGCCAGTTGCCGGAACTCGCCGCGGTTCTCCACATAGCTGGCGGCGGCGGTTCCGTCCCGTGCCCGGCACGCCCACAGTGATTGCATGAACAGGCATCAGCTACCCGAGCCCGTGGTCCCGGAACCCGTGTCCGGGACCGACCCCCAGCCCGGGCCGAGTCCCGGGTCGTGGCTTCCCGGTGAGGCGGCGGAGACGCTGCTGGTGACCGGATCCGAGGTCCTGCGGGGCGAGGTGGAGCGCATTGTCGCCGCGGCCGGGCGCCAGCTGAGCCTGGTCCGGGACGTTGCGGAGGCCGCGCCGTACTGGGACTCCGCCGACGCGGTGCTGGTCGGCAGCGATGTGCCCGAGCTGCCCTACCGGCGCCGTGCCCCCGCAGTGCTGGTGGGGCTGAGCGGCGAAGGGGACAGCCTGTGGCAGTTGGCCGCCGCGATGGGGGCCGAACGCGTGGCGGTCCTCCCCGAAGGCGGCCCGTGGCTGGCCGAGTACCTGAGCCGCTCGAACGCCCCGGATCCCGGCGGGCACGTCCTCGGCGTCGTCGGCGGCTGTGGCGGGGCCGGGGCGACGACTGCCGCGATCTGGCTGGCGCAGGCCGCCGCAGGCCTCGGCGCCCGCGTGCTCCTGGTCGACGGCGATCCGTGGGGCGGCGGGCTCGAACTGGCACTCGCCGCGGAAGACGCCCCCGGGCTCCGCTGGCCCGACCTCGCCGAGGCCAGCGGCAGCATCGACCCGGACCAGCTGCACGAGGCGCTGCCCGAAGCGGGCGGCTTCTCCTTCCTGTCCTGGCCGGGCAACCGTGAGCGGCCCAAGGCAGTCGACGCGGCCGCTGTGGCCGGGGTGCTCGACGCCGCGAGGCGCTGCTACGAGCTGGTCCTGCTGGACATCGGCCGCGGCCGCGAGCCGCTGCGTACCTTGGCGTGGGAATGCGACCGGGTCCTCGTCGTGCTGCCGGCCCAGCTCCGCGCCGCGGTGGCATCCGCCCGTCTCGTGCCGGAGCTTCCGCCGGTGGACACCGCACTGGTGATCCGCGCGAAACCCGGGGCGGCGCTGGACTTCCAGCTCATCGCCGAAGCCGTGGGACTGCCCGTGCAGAGCATCATGCCCGAGGTCCGCGGCACGGCCGCGGCCACGGAACTCGGCCGCCTGCTGGAGACCGGCGTGCGGCGCAGCGTGCAGCGCTTCACCGACGCCATCCTTGACTTCAGCGCGGACGAGTACCCGTGAACTCGCACGCGGTTCCGGACCCGCGGGAACCGCCGCATCCGGGAAACCCGGCGGCTCGCCGGCAGTTGCGGGGCGCCCAGAAACGGGTGGATGCACGCCTGCTCGATGCGGTCCGCGAATCGGTTATGGCCGACGCCGGTCCGGTCACTCCGTCCCGGGTGGCCGCGGCCGTGCAGGCTAGCGGCCGGGTGCTCGGCACCGCCGGTGCGCTGGCCGCCGTCGAAAGCATCAGCGCCGAACTGAACGGGCTGGGGCCGCTCCAGCCGCTGACCCGTGACCCGCTGGTGACGGACATCTTCGTCAACGGCCCGGACTCGGTCTGGCTGGACCGCGGGCGCGGTCTGGAGCGTGTCCCCGTCACCTTCGCCGGCGAAGCCCAGGTCCGCGCGCTGGCGGCCCGGCTCGTGGCCGCCGGCGGCCGCCGGCTGGATGACGGGTCGCCTTGCGTGGATGTCAGGCTCGACGGCGGCTACCGGGTCCACGCCGTTCTGCCGCCGGTTTCCACCACCGGCACCCTCCTAAGCGTGCGGATCCGGCGCGCGTCTGTCTTCTCCCTGGCCGAGCTCAGCCGCGGCGGCATGTTCGGCCCGTTGGTCCAAGATGTCCTGGGGCGGATGGTGGCCCGCCGCCTCAGCTTTCTCGTCAGCGGCGCCACCGGCTCGGGAAAGACGACGCTGCTCGCCACCCTGCTGGGGCTGTGCCGGCCGGCGGAGCGGCTCGTCCTGATCGAGGACGCCTCGGAGCTGAACCCCGTTCATCCGCATGTGGTGTCCCTCGAGTCGCGCCACAGCAATCTCGAAGGCGGGGGCACCGTCGATCTGGCCGAGCTGGTTCGGCAGGCCCTGCGGATGCGGCCGGACAGGCTGGTGGTCGGGGAGTGCCGCGGCGCCGAGGTCCGCGAGCTCCTCGCCGCGATGAACACCGGGCACTCCGGGGCCGGCGGGACGATCCACGCCAACACCGCCGCGGGGGTCCCCGCCCGGCTCATGGCGCTCGGCGCGCTCGCGGGGATGGGACCGGAAGCTGTCCGCCTCCAGGCCGCCAGCGCCCTGGACGCCGTGGTCCATCTGGAACGGACCCGGCTTGGCCGGCAGGTGGCATCCATCGGGCTGGTCGGGGAAAACGGCGCCGGCCTGGCCGTGGCGGCGGCCTTGGAAACAGTCGGAGGCGAGGTCCACGCCGGTCCCGCGTGGCCGGAGCTTGCGGCCAGGCTGGGCCTGGACCCGGTTGCCGGGCCGGGGACCGCACCCCCGATGCCGCCTGTCACCGGGCCGGGGCCGCCATGACGGCCGCCCTGACCGGGATCCTGGCCCTGGCGTTGTGGTTGGCACTCTCGCCGTCGGACGGGGCCAGACGGCGGATTCGGCGGGTCCTATCCGGGCCGCCGCCGGGTAGCCCCCGGGAACCTGCCGGCGGCACCACGGCCGGCCGGCGCGGCCTCTTTTCGCCGTGGCACCGGATGGGTCCAGCCGTATCCGAGGTGCCCATGACCGTGCTGGTGCAGCAGCTGGCCGCTTTGCTGAAAGGCGGCCGATCACCGGCCCGGCTGTGGGAAGAACTTTGGCTGCTCTACGTGAACCAGCACGGGTCCGACTACACGGCGGGCCGCGTACCGGAGCACCCGCCGAACCACCCGTTCGAGGGCACCGGACGGCGCAACAGGGCCGCGGCCCGTACTGGACTGTTGAGTGCGACGTCGCAGGGGATTCTGTCCGCAGCCCGGACCGCAGCCCTGCGGGGTACCCCGGTGGCCGCGGCGATCCGCCAGGGAGCCTCCCCGGATCCCGGCACAGCCTCACCCCGGGGTCGCGAACACAAGGAACGGGCGGTCTGGGTGGAACTTGCGGCGTGCTTCGATGTGGCCGAGGCCAGCGGCTGTCCGCTCGCCGATGTCCTCACGCGGTATGCCGCCCATCTGGAGGCCGAGGACGACGCCGCAGCCGCCCGGCAGACTGCCCTCGCCGGGCCCAGGGCCACCGTCCGGATCCTTACCTGGCTGCCCTTTCTCGGGCTCGGGCTCGGGGTGTTGCTGGGCGTGAATCCCTCGACCGTCCTGCTCGGCACACCCGTCGGCCTGGCAGCACTCGGCGCGGGCATCGCCCTCACCGCGGCGGGCCGGATCTGGTCCGCCCGGCTGGTCGGCGCGGCAGCCGGCCGGCAGCCGTGACCCCGCTACCGGGCAGCCTCGCCGTGGCCGCCCTGCTGGCCGCGGCAGCGGTGGTCGGACTCGCGGACCATGGCCGGGCGGCCCGGCGCTGGAGGCATCTGGGCCCACGACGGCTCGCGGCTAGCCGCGTCACAGGCCGCGGCGGCCCGCCCGAGGATCCCGGGGTCGGGCTTCGGGACCCGGTCCTGATGTTGGAACTGATCGGTGCCATGCTGGACGCTGGATCCGGGCTGGGCCGTTCGCTGGAGCTGGTTGCCCGGCACACCGCCCCCGGACTCGGCCGTCCGCTGGGTCCGGTCGTGTCCGCCCTGGCGATCGGCGCCGACTGGGAAACCGCGTGGCGCAGCTCCCACGCCGTTCCCTCCCAACTGCTCGCCCTCCGCGACGCTTTGGGCTTCGCCGCACTGACCGGCGTGCCGTCCTCCGCCATCCTGTACGCGCAGGCCGCCCGGCTCCGCCGCGAACATTTCCGGGCCGCCGAGCAGCGTGCCGCCGCGCTGGGCGTGAAACTGGTCATCCCGCTGGGGCTCTGCTCTCTGCCCGCCTTCGTGTGCCTGGGGATTGTGCCGGTGGTGCTCGCGATGCTGCCCCCGGGCTCCTGACAGCTCACCGGCGGAGGCGCCGCCGTGCGTTTGAGCGCTGCGACTCCTCCTCCACAGCCCAACTTTTCCACTTGTCCCGGCCGCTCTCTTAACGGCGCCGACCGGACCGCGCAGGGTGGAAACAGCCGGCGACTGCGCCGGATTCATTTCGAGAGGAACGCTCATGACCCACCATCCAAACGCCCCCGCCGGCCCCGACCGTGAGTCTGCCGAGACCGGCACGGCGGAGGTCCGTGAAATCTACCCGGGCGCCCGCCAAGCCCCGCCGGTCCAGGCCGGCCTCGCGGCCGGACGCCGGCGGAGAAGGCAGCTCGGCTCGGAAGTAGGGATGGCCACCGCTGAATACGCCATCGCAACGTTGGCCGCTGTCGGGTTTGCCGGCCTGCTCGTGCTGATCATGCGCAGTGAGGAGGTCCGGGGTTTCCTGCTGAATCTGATCCGCACGGCCTTGGCGCTGCCGTGATTAGCGAGCGGATTGGCGAGCCGCGAGCGTCCTCCACCGGCAGCGCCGGCTCCCGCGGCCGTGGGCAAGCGGGACCCCGCCGGCAGTGGCCGGCCAAGGAGCCGCAGCCGCGATCCCGATGGCACCGCCCCGGCGAGCCATGCCGCGGCGCTGTGACGGCCGAGTTCGCCGTCGCTCTGCCGGCGGTCCTGCTGGTGCTGGGCTTGTTGCTGGCCGGTTCCGCCGCCGGGCTGACGCAACTCCGGCTCGAGGAGGCTGCCCGGGCCGGTGCCCGGGCGCTCGCCCGCGGCGAGGATGCCGTTGCGGTTAGCGGAATCGTCCGGCAATTCGCCGGGGATTCGGCGCGGGCAACCGTGGCTGCCGACGGCGGATGGATCAGCGTCACGGTCTCAGGCACGGTCAGCGGGGCCGCGGGTTCGCTGGTCCCGTGGACCCTCACCGCCAGGGCCTGGGCGCGAAGTGAATCCTCGGACGCGCCGGCGTCGTCTGTCCCGCGGACGGCGCCCCTGGCCCTCCGCCTGGAGGCATGATGCCGGCGCCGGCGCAGAACCCGGAACTGGGTGCGGGCACTGTTCTCGCCCTTGGCCTGGTACTGGTGCTGCTGTTGGCGATGACCGCAGTGGTGGCGCTGGGACAGGCCGCCGTGATGGCGTCGAAGTCGGCGACCGCCGCGGACCTGGCGGCCCTCGCAGCGGCGGATGCCGCCAGGGGTCTCACCGTCGGCGAGCCCTGTGCTGTCGCCGTGGACGTCGCGGCACGGCACGACGCGCTGTTGGTGGACTGTGTGGTCGAGTCCGGCGATACCGTTCAGGTCCGCACGGAACTCCGGTTCCGCACGGCCTTCGGTGCGGCCTTTGGCCGCGCCCGGGCGGGCCCTCCGCCCGCCTTGGACGCGGGACCCCCGACGGGGCTGCCTACCCCGAGCCGCTGACCGCGAAGGCAGGCCAAGGTAGGCAGCCCCCCGCCGCCCGGTTGCAGCCGAGCGGTTCCCGGGCCAGCTATACAGCTACGCCGGGCGGCCGGCGACCTGTCCGGCGAGTGGGTCGGCGGCCGCCGTTCCCGGTTCGGCCGCGGGGCCGCCCATGAGGTCGGTGGCGTCGGTCAGCAGCATCTCGATCAGCGCGACCGCGGCGTCCTTGTCCAGGGGGTTGTTCTTGTTGCCGCATTTGGGGGACTGCACGCAGGACGGGCAGCCGGACTCGCATTCGCAGGCCTTGATGGCATCGCGCGTCGCGGACAGCCACACCCGGGCCTTGTCGTAGCCGCGCTCGGCAAAACCAGCCCCGCCGGGGTGGCCGTCGTACACGAAGATCGTCGGCACCCCGGTGTCCGCGTGGATGGCGGTGGACACCCCGCCAATGTCCCAGCGGTCGCTGGACGCCACCAGCGGCAGCAACCCGATCGAGGCGTGCTCGGCCGCGTGCAACGCTCCGGGGAACTGCGCCTCGATCAGCCCGGCACCCGTCAGGGAGCGGTTGTCCATCACAAACCAGACCGCCTTCGTGAACAGATCCCGGGCGCCGAGTTCCAGCGGTTCCTCGCCGAGGATCTCGTTCGAAATCAGCGCCTTGCGCTGGAAGGAGACCACTTGGGTCGTCACTTTCACGTCGCCGAAGTGCACCGCGACGTCTCCCCACTGCGTGGTGCGCAGCGTCTCCAGGACCTCGATCTGGGTCACGTCGCGTGCCGTGGTGTAGTAGTCGGGGTTGGCCCGCCGCACCACGACGCAGTGCTCGCCCTCGTTCAGCTCCTCGACGACGTAACTCTCGCCCTGGTGGACGTAGACGGCGCCGGTGTGTGCCTGGTAATGCGTCTGGGGCGAATCCATGGTGCCGAGCAGGGAACCGGTGTCGGCGTCCACAATGCTCACCGGCCCGCCGCCGTCGGCCCGCAGGTTCACCATGGCCGCGGCGCTTTGGGGGTGGGTCCAGAACCAGCCCGCGGGGCGCTTGCGGAGGTAGCCTTGGCCGACCAGCTGATCCAGCAGTTTTTCGGCCGTCGGGCCGAACAACCCGAACTCCGCATACCCCAGCGGCAGCTCCGCCGCGGCGGCACACAAGTGCGGTCCGAGCACATACGGGTTGGAGGGGTCGAAGACCGTGGCCTCCACCGAAACGTCGAAGATCGCCTCCGGGTGGTTCACCAGATAAGTGTCGAGGGGATCGTCGCTCGCGACGAAGGCGGCTATGGCGTCCTGCCCAGCGCGGCCCGCCCGGCCGATCTGCTGGAACAGCGAGGCCCTGGTTCCCGGCCAGCCGGCCACCAGAACAGCGTCGAGACCGGAGATGTCGATTCCCAGTTCGAGCGCGGACGTGCTGGAAACGCCCAGCAGCTCGCCGGAGCGCAGCGCCTTTTCCAGAGCCCGCCTTTCCTCCGGCAGGTACCCAGACCGGTAGGCCGCCACCCGCTGCGGCAGGCTGGGGTCCACCTCGTCCAGGAGGCGTTTCGTGATGGAGGCGATTGTCTCGGCCCCCCGCCGGGACTTGATGAACGCGATGGTCCGCACCCGGGAGGCGACCAGGTTGGCCAGCAGGTCCGAAGTTTCAGCCACGGCGGTCCGGCGCTCCTTGGCCCCGTTTTCGCCGCGCTGCTCCGTCAGGGCCGGTTCCCAGAAGGCAACGGTGGTGGCACCGTGCGGCGAGCAGTCCTCGGACACCGCCCGGACCGGAGCGCCGATGAGCCGGCCGAAGGAGGTTTCCGGGTCGGACGCGGTGGCCGAAGCGGCGATGAACACGGGACCGGGATGATCGGCGCCGGGGCTGTAGTAGGCACAGATCCGCCGAAGTCGGCGCATCAGGTTCGCCACGTGCGAGCCGAAAACGCCCCGGTAGCTGTGCGCCTCGTCCACGATCACGTAGCGCAGCCGGCGGAAGAACCGGGCCCACCAGGCATGGTTGGGCAGGATGCCGAAGTGCAGCATGTCCGGGTTGGCAAGGATGACGTTGGCGTGGTCCCGGATCCAGCGGCGGGAGGCCGGGTCTGTGTCGCCGTCGTAGGTTTCCGCGCGGACGGTGGGAAGCCGGAGCGAGCGGATGGCGGCCAGCTGGTCGGCGGCCAGGGCCTTCGTGGGCGAGAGGTACAGGGCGACGGCCCCGTCGTCGTGGATCTTTCCGGGATCGGCCGCCACGCGCAGTTCGGAGCGGTGGACCGCGTCCAGCGCCGGCAATTGGTAGGCCAGGGACTTGCCGGAGGCGGTGCCGGTGGCAATCACCACATGTTCGCCGGCGTGGGCCAGATCTGCGGCCTGTACCTGGTGGCGGTAGGGCTCGTGGAGGCCGAGCCTGCCGTACGCCTGCACGAGATCCGGGTGGACCCACTCCGGCCACGGCTCAACAACGGCCTTCCGGGCCGGGATCATCCGCACATGCCGCAGCTGCTCCGGGTCCGGGCCGCGGCCCAGCAACGGGATCAGGGACTCATGGGGATTCACTCCAACATTGTTTCACCCGGGCTCAAATCGCCCGCCGCCGCCCGACGCCAGCCACCCGCCGCAGCGGCGCGCTGCCCGCCGCCAAGCTGCCCTGGCCGCGCCCCGGACCCGCCTCACTCCACCGAAAGGTCGGCGCCCTCGTCCGAGGAAGAAAGCATCAGCACGTGGCACACCGTGGTCCAGCCAAGATGCGAGTACAGGTGCTGCCCGTCCAGTGAGGCCAGCAGGAGCCCGCCTTCGACGTCGTGTTCGAACGTTTGAGCAGCCAGCGCCCGCATGACGAAGCTGCCGAGCCCCCGCCGCTGGTACCCGGGTTCCACCACGATCTTGTCGAACACGGCCATGTGGTCCGCGACGAACACCTGTCCGCTGGCGGCAACCTCATCGCCGGCGTACACCACGGCGTGGTGGACACCGCCAACGGTGGACGGCACCCACCTGAGGTCGTCGTCCGGAAGCCAGGGATCCTCGGAGTCCTGGGTCTCCATGTCCACGATCATCATGGTCTGCGACGCCGAGGTCACATTCAGCCCGTTCTGCTGGGCCAGGGGCTTGTAGCGGGCCGCGTCGTTTGTGAGGATCGTGAGGATCCGGGCGGGGACCTCGGCGGTCTTGGCGGCCAAGTCCGCGAACTCGGCATCCGAGGGATCGTGGGCGAAATATTCCCATTCCTGGGTCGTGTCCGCCCTCAGCACCGCGGGAAAGCGGCCCTCACGGCGTGTCTCATAACCCCGGCAACCAGCCCACCCGGCAACCCAAACTTCAAGGAGATGGGTGGTGTCCTCAACCATGGCGTCAAGACTCATGAGATGAGCGTATTCCAGCCCCGGCGCAAGCAACAGGGGCCCGGTCCGGTCAAGTCCTTTGACGCCGTGAACATGACGCTTTCGGACGGACGCGTGCGGAGCCGGGCAAGGCGTTTTGCCCGGACCAGTACGCTTAAATACGTGAATCGAATTGTGCTCTTCTACGGCTTTACCCCGATCCCGGACCCGGAGGCCATCCGGCTCTGGCAGCGCGCCCTCGGCCAAAAGCTCGGGCTGACCGGCCGGATCCTCATCTCCAAAGACGGCATCAACGCGACGGTCGGCGGCGAGATCGCGGCGGTCAAACAGTACGTCAAGACGACGCGTGAATATCAGGGCTTCCGCGGCATCGACGTGAAATGGTCCGACGGCGGTGCCGCGGACTTCCCCCGGCTCAGCGTCAGAGTACGTGACGAAATTGTCTCCTTCGGTGCGCCGGGCGAGCTCAAGGTGGATGGGCGCGGCGTCGTCGGCGGCGGGACCCACCTTGCGCCAGAGGAACTGCACCGGCTCGTGGAGGCCAAGAAGCAGGCGGGCGACGAGGTGGTGTTCTTCGACGGACGCAACGGCTTCGAAGCCCGGATCGGCAAGTTCAAGGGCGCCGTGGTGCCCGACGTCGCGACCACGCACGATTTCATCAGGGAACTCGATTCCGGCAAGTACGACGCCCTGAAGGACAAGCCGGTGGTCACCTACTGCACCGGCGGCGTCCGCTGCGAGGTCCTCTCCAGCCTGATGGTCAACCGCGGCTTCAAAGAGGTCTACCAGCTCGACGGCGGGATCGTCCGTTACGGCGAGGCGTTCAGGGACCAGGGCCTCTGGGAGGGCTCGCTGTATGTGTTCGACAAGCGCATGCACCTCGAGTTCAGCGAGGATGCCAAGACCATCGGCCAGTGCGTCCGTTGTGCTGCGCCCACGAGCAAGTTTGAGAACTGCTCCAACCCGAGCTGCCGCACGCTGACGCTGTACTGCGCCGATTGCGCCTCGGACCCGGCGACGCTGCGCTGCCCCGACGGATGCGCGGCCGCCTGAACGCGACGGCTGCGCCGCGGCCTGAACGCGACGGCTGCGCGGCCGCCTGAACGCGACGGCTGCGCCGCGGCCTGAACGCGACGGCTGCGCCGCGGCCTGAACGCGACGGCTGCGCGGCCGCCTGAACGCGCCAATTGAGGCTGCGTACGTGCAGCAGTGGCTTTCTGGCAGCGGCCGCTATTCAAGCGGAGCCGCCACAATGCCCACACCTAACAATTCCAGGATTCGGGCGATCGAACGGGCTGAATACCCAAGCACGTCATCGTCCCCGAGGGCGAAGCCATACAGGAGCGACGCTCCAATGGTTTGCATGAGCAACTGCATGTCATTGCTCCCCAGCGTTCGGCCGGTCATCCGTTCCAGCCCGATGTTCAGGGCCTCGGCCAGCAGCGGCTGGTGACTGCGGATGATCTCTTGCAGTTCAGGGTCATGGCCAGCATCCAGAATCGGATTGAGCCTAGCAGTCACCACGTTCGAGCCCAGCTTGGGGGCAAAGTAGATGGCCATCAGCCGCAGGGCAACCGACCTCAGGCTCTCCTCGCCGGGACGGCAGGCCCGGGCTACCGTGAGGGCGCTCGCAGACCGCAGGTCCTCGGCTCCTGCAACGGCGGCCCGAAACAGTTCCTTCTTGGAGGGAAAGTAGTAGTTTCCGGATCCCGCGGCCAGCCCGGCGGCCTCGGCAACGCGACGATGAGTGACGGCGGACGGCCCTTCGTCAATCAGTAATTGTGCGGCGGCCGCGGCCATCAGCTCCTGCTTCGCCTGACTGCGATGTTGCTTGATTTCCTCATCCTCTTAACCCCGCTCCCGCAGGAATAAAACCGCCGCCACCGTCGCTACATTAAAAGCCATACAACGGTATGGCTTTTCGGTTGGACCATGGCGGCCCACGCAAAGGGAAAGCGATTGCATCATGAGCATGACAACGGAAGCTCTCAAAATCGACTGGGCGACTATGCCTACCTACAACACCATCATGTCACTGGCCGCCGGGGCGGGATTGTTGGCCGTGGTCATCTTGGGCCGCGACCTGTTTCGGCTTCGCCGCAACAATGATGCAACCGTCAGCACTGACGGCTGGTCTATGGCGTTTGGCGTCCTGGGCCTGATCCTCACCACCACAGGCCTGCATATGACCCTGACCTGGCCGCTTGCGGCAGGCGGCTTCCCGTTCGACAACATCATCTTCGGCGAAACCAGCCTGGGCTTCGGCGTGCTGCTGCTCGGGGCTGCCTTTTACCTGTGGCGTCGCGGCGAGGCTCTCACCTCCGCCCCCGACCCCATTGCCTTTGCAGCTAATACGGTCCGCCCCTTGTCCCTCTTTATTGGCGGTCTGGGCCTGAGCCTGCTCGCGATCGCGGCCGCCGGCATTACCTACCAGCTTTTTGCAGCGCCGCCCCAGGAACCGATTTCGGGCGCCTTCGCTGCCTATCCCGTCATTGAAGCAACCTTTATGTCCGGGCTCTTCGCCCTTGTCGGGGTCGGCGCAGTGCTGTTTCCCTTTGCCGTTGCCAAGCTCCGCACCTCCGGCGCAGCGGCGTCGGGACTGGTCAAGGTCATCGGAATAGTGTGGCTTCTGACCGGGCTGGCATTCCTGCTCTTTGGCGCCATGAACTATTTCACGCACATCGGCCTGATCGTCAACACTATGTAGGGAGTCTGGCCGGGCCCTCGTGGATGAGTCCGCGGGGGCCTACTGCTGCCCACATCTGTCAAAGCCGGCTCACCCGGTAGGCGAAGTTCGCCGGCGCCAGGGACTCAATCCGGACCGATAGCACCGTGTCCGCGGCGAGCTGCACGACGTTGACCCGCGACGTGCCGCAAAGCAGGCTCAAGTCCACCAGGACGTTCTCCTTGTCCGCGATGGTGAAGGACACCCGCCGGGTACTCCGGCATGCCAAGGTGAGGGCGTACGTGCCGCTCGGCAATTGCGTGGTGGTTTCGTTCCGCGTCGCCCCGGCGTCCAGCAACCCCGAGCCGGTGTGGAAGATCCGGCCCTGGGTCGCCGGCAGCGCCTCGGCAACCCACCGACTAAGCTCCGCGCCGCTCACCGGCCGGTTCAGGGCCGGGTCCCGGGGAAGCGCGGCGTCGGCAAAAGTCTGGGAAGGCGAATCCCGGGCGGAAAGTCCGTCGTCGTACTGGTACTCGCAGGCGGTCAGTCCGCAGGACAGGCCGGCGGTGATCGCGGCGGCACTGAGGGCGACGGCGACAAGGTCACCGCCGCGCTGCCGCTGCGGCCGGGGAGCCAGCACAGGGAGCATATTCCGACTTTAGGCCCGCCCGCGGCGGCGGGCCAGAGCCGGCTGGACCGGCCACCCCGCACTGACCGGCCCTACGACGGCGGACGGCTCTCGATCCGGAAACCTGCCGCGGCGCCCGGGCCCGGATCCGTTGTATTACTGAAGATTTGGACTGTGACCGACCCCGATTCCAGGTCCACCGTCCCCTCGACGAGACGCCCGCACTCGACGCTGAGCTCCAGATGGCCCCCGTTCCGGCCGCCGTTCTGCGAAATGGCCAAAAGGGCGCTCGGCGTTCCGGCGCAGGCGGCGGTCACCGCATAGGAGCCCTTCCCCGGGACCGTGAGCGAAGCGCGGAAACCGCTCCGGCCGATTCCGCCGGCCCCGCCCATCGGCACCGGCCCTGGCGGGTCTCCCAGGATCCGTGCAACCTCCGCCTGGTTCCGGGCCTGCCGGGCTGCCAGTTGCGGGTCTTCGGCCGGCAGCGGCGGACGGGCCGCGGAAGGCCGGCCCGATGGGCTGGAGTCGGAGGCGGGGAGCCCGACGTCGTCCGCAACCTCGCAGCCGGCCAGTGCAGCAGCCGCCAGCGCCAGCACGATCAGCGGCGCCGCAGTCCGGCGCCCACGCCGTCCCCCGCCATGCCTTCCCCCGGCAGCAATCATGCCCTGAGCCTACTGCGGCCGGAGGCCGGCGCAAGTCAGGCCGCGGGCACCAGCTGATAGGCAAAAATGAGCGGGGCGTCCACGCTGGAGGCGCTGATCGTCAGCCTGCCGGCGGCGGGCAGCGTGATCCGGGCGGTTTCCCGGCTGCCGTTACATGCGGCCCCCGCCTCTGTCAGGCGTTTGCCGTCGAGCGAGACTTCGAAGAATTCCTTGCCGCCGCCGTCGCAAGTCATGGTCAGGGTGTAGTTCCCCGCCGCGACGGGGGCATCCTTGGCGACCGGCTCACGGCTCAGGATCTTGCCTGCGTCCGCAAGGACGGTTCCGCTGGCCGACGGCAGGGCTGTCGCCTTCCAGGTGGCGACGTCGGTGGACGCGATCGAGCCGGCAGGGGAACAGGCCGAGGCGCCGAGCACGACGGCGGCGCCGGCCGCAGCGGCGACGACGCTCCGGACGGCGCGGGAACGGGACAACAGCGGGGGAACGAAAAGCATGCCTCCAACTTACCGGCTTGGGGATAGTGGCCCTCACCGGCGTCGTCCGGACCTGCCATGCGACGCCCGGACTTCGCGGCGCCCGGCTCCCCGCGCCGTCCGGCTGCCGTTACCCGGCGATCAACTCCAGCACCTTCCCCTGGTGCAGGGCCAGGTACACGCGGTCGCGCAGCCGGTTCGCCTCCTCGGCGGTCAGCGTTCGGTCCAGCGGATGCAGTTCCAGCCGGAGGAGCACGTTGACCTGTCCAGGGTCCAGCCGCAGCCGTTGTACGGCGGCCGCCGGCAGCGCCGCAGCCGGCGTGACGGCCCGGATTTCCAAGGCCGCCACGAGCTCCGCGTCCGTGCCGAGGGCGGACCGGGCAAGATCCCCCAGCAGTTCGACGTCGGCGTCCTCCGCCGAGCCGAGAACCAGGGACAGGTCCCGCCGGACCGGCGGCATGGCCGATACCGGCCGGTACGGCAGCAGGTCCTGCAACTGCGCCCGGACCTCCGGATGCTCCGAGCGCAGCAACCGGATATCCCCGATGCCCTTGCGCAGCATCAGGGCCCGGTCCAGGCCGAGACCGAACGCGAGCCCGGCCCAGCGCCTGGGGTCCAGCCCGGACCCACGCAATACCCGAGCCGCGACCAGCCCGCACTCTGCCAGTTCCAGCCACTCGCGGCGGCCGTCGGAGCGCGTGACCCAAACGTCCAGCTGCTGTCCCAGCGCCGTGTAGCTGTGCTCCGCCGGTGTGGCACGCCATTGCACGTCCGGATAATCGGCGGCCGGCAACACGGCTTCGACCACCGCGGCCATCATCGCGCGCAGCTCGGCGGGGCCGAGCAGGCCGCGGGACTTGAGACGCCATAGATCCACCTGGTGCGGCGCGCCGACATGGGTCCGGTCCACCGCGTCGCGCCGGTAGACCAGACCCGGCAGCACATGGAGCCGGTCGTAGCGGCCGAGCTCGCCGCGGAGCGTGTCCAGCAGGGCAGGGACGCCCGCCGAGGTATGGCTCCGGAGCATCACGGTGGGGCTGACGTGGCGGGAATATCGCGAGTCCCGGGTGACGTCGTCCGCCGAGTAGCCCAGCCGGTCGTAATTGTCGGCGGTGGCCACGAGGGGGTTGTGGCGGTGCGTGGCGGCGGGAATGTCCCAGAGCCGTTCCAGGCTGGCCACCACCTCCGCCAGCAGGAGCTGGACGGCGTGCGGACCGCTGGCGGGATCGGACAGGTCTCGCACGGCGAGGGCGGCGTTGAGCTCGGGCAGGGAAAGATATTTTTTCATGGCGGGGTCCTTGGAGTTCTAGGGGCGGGAGGGAAGAACACCCTCAGCCGCTGCGCCGGACGGACCCCGGCGGCTGCCGTTTAGGCGCGCGCTAAGAAGCCCGTGCGGCCGGTAAGCGGCCGAGGGCTGGTAAATCGCTGCTGCCTGTGCATGTGTCCATGTTATGCCCCAGACGGCCCGGACCGCTCCCGTCCCTGGTAGGACGCCTTGGTACGCAGCCCTGGTACGAAGCCCTGGGAGCGCACCCCGCCGCCTCCCCGGCCGTCGGGGGCTTGACCTTGACGCTGCGTCAACATTTAGGCTCAAAGGAGCGGACGGGAAATACCCGCCAGCGGAAGGAAAGCCAATGGAGTGGTCCGTGCAGCAGCTCGCGAAAATCGCCGGCACCACAAGCCGGACCCTGCGCCATTACGACAGTGTCGGCCTGCTCAAGCCCAGCCGCACCGGGGACAACGGCTACCGGTACTACGGCCAGGCCGGGCTGCTCAGGCTGCAGCGGATTCTGCTGTTGCGCGAACTGGGGCTGGGTCTGCCCGCCGTCGCCGAAGTCCTGGCGCACGAACGGCAGGCGGAAACTGCGCTCGCCGGCCACCTGGAGTGGCTGCGGCAGGAGCAGCGCAGGCTGGCCCGGCAGATCGCTTCGGTCCAGCGCACCATCGAGGCAGTAAAGGAAGGAAGGGACATCATGGCGGAAGAAATGTTCGACGGCTTCGACCACACCCGGCACCAGGACGAGGTCGAACAACGCTGGGGCAAGGAAGCATATGCGCAGGGCGACTCGTGGTGGCGCGGCAAGGATGCCGCCCAAAGGGAGGCCTGGAAGCAGCGTTCCCGGCAGCTCGCTGCGGACTGGACCGCCGCGGCCGAGGCGGGCACCGCCCCGGACAGCCCGGCAGCGCAGGACCTGGCCCGGCGCCAGGTTGAATGGCTCACCGGCATCCCGGGCACCCCGGCCGCCGCCGGCGGCAGCGGGAACCTCAAGGGCTACGTGGCCGGTCTCGGCGAGCTGTACGTGGCGGATCCGCGCTTTGCCGCGAATTACGGCGGGGCCGCCGGGGCGGCCTTCGTGCGGGACGCCCTGGCTGCCTACGCGCAGAAGCACCTCTGGGGCAGTGACGCAGCTGGGGCGGGGGCGCGGCCGGCGCCATGGGAGCGCGCCTAAACTTGTCCGGTGACCCCCTCAACGCTTTTCACCGCCGGCAACACCCCCGATGCTCCCCGCAGCGACCTCCCCGAGTTGCTCGGGACGCTCGCTGCGGACCTGACGGCCCTTAACTACACCGTCGACGGCGTCGCGGGACTGCTGGGCGACGCCGCGCACGCGGCCCTGGGCCGTGACCAGCTCATCCCCGCCTTGATCGCCACCGAGTCCGCCGCCCACGGCGAGCCGACGACGGCGGCGCTCGCCGCCGTCGTGCGCCTCTGGCTGCTGGCCGAACCGCAGGCCGCCGGGACACTCGACGCCGCGCTGCCCGGCGTCCGCACGGAGGGGCTGCTCCGGCTGGGACTCGTGGAACCGGCCGCCGGGGGCCTGATCCAGGCGAGGGTTGATCTGCGGCCCTACGGCTGGGACCCGACCCTGGCTGAGGACGGCGCCGCCAGCGGCGGCGCCGACCTCTGGGTGGCCAGCGACCTTGCCGCGCACCAGAGCCCGGGAGTGCTGCGCCACGACCACGTCCTTGGGATCGGGCAGGCGTCCACCACCCTGGTGCAAGTCACGGCCCGCCGGCACGTTGCCCGCGCGCTGGACCTCGGCACCGGCTGCGGCATCCAGAGCTTCCACCTGCTCCACCACGCCGAACACGTCACCGCCACCGACATCTCCGAGCGGGCACTGGCCTTCACGCGCTTCAACCTGGTGCTCAACGCGGCGGCGCTGCACCTGGATCCGGCCGAGCCGGAGAGCCGGGTGAGCCTCCGGCTGGGCTCGCTGCTGGACCCGGTGGCCGGGGAGGAATTCGACCTGGTGGTCTCCAACCCGCCGTTCGTCATTACCCCGCGCGGCGCGGGCGAGAGCGCGGCGGAACAGTTCACCTACCGCGACGGCGGTCTGCCCGGCGACGACATCGTCGCCAACCTGGTCCGGGACCTTCCCTCGGTCCTTACCCCCGGCGGGACAGCCCAGCTATTGGGCAACTGGGAGATCCCCGCGGGCGCCGCATGGGCCGACCGGCCGCAAAGCTGGGCCGGTCCGGACGCCGACGTGTGGTTCATCCAGCGCGAGCAGGTCGGCCCGGAGCAGTATGCCGAGACCTGGCTGCAGGATGCCTCGGAGGCCCGTGACCGGCGGCTCTACCAGGAGTCCTACGCCGCGTACCTGGCCGACTTCGCGGCCCGGAACGTGGAAGCCATCGGTTTCGGGATGATCTGGCTGCGGCGCCCCGCCGCCGGCGCCCAGCCGGTGATCACCCGCTTTGAGGAGATCACCTACCCGATCGAACAGCCGGTCGGCCCGCACCTGGCCGCCGCCGTCGACCGCGCCGACTGGCTGGCCGGCCACGAACTGGCCGCCGCGCACCTGCTGGTGGCCGAGGATGTCACCGAGGAACGGCACCAGCGCCCCGGCGCCGAACACCCGGGCGTCATCCTGCTGCGCCAGGGCGCCGGGCTGCGCCGCACCAACCTGCTGAGCACCGAGCTGGCCGGATTTGTCTCAGCGTGCGACGGCGAGCTCTCCGTCGGGCAGATCATCGGAGCCCTTGAGGCCCTGCTGGGCGGGTACGACGGCTACGACGCCGGGGCGTTCCGCGACGGTCTCCTGCACGAGGTCGGCAATCTGGTGCGCGACGGCTTCCTGCTCCCGACCTGAGGCGGACGACGCCGGTCCCGGCACCGCCGCTGGAACGGCCGCGGCGCCTTCGCCGCCAAATCGGGGGAGCACATAGGCGGCGACGGCCAGCGCCACCAGCACGCCGCCCACCCCGGTGATGAGGAAGCTCAGCCGGACCGGCAGCAGCGCGCCCAGCAGGCCGCCCAGGGCCAGGGCGCCAATCGAAACGGCGCGGGTCATCCCGCCGATGATCGCCACCGCCTGACCGCGCCCACTTTCGGGGATGCGCAGGATGGTGATTGCCCCGAAGCAGGCGTTCAACGCGCCGCAGGCCGTCCCCATCGCCGTGTAGGCCACGAAGAGCCACCCCACCGTGGGCACCAGCGCCATGACGCCCAAGAAGGCCGAAGTCAGCGCCATCGAGGCGAGCAGCACTCGTAGCCGGGCCGGCGGGGTCTTGATCCGGGCCGCCGCCGCGGCGCCGGCCGCCATGCCGAGTCCGAAGGCCGCCGTCAGCAGCCCGTACTGGATCTCGGTGGCACCGAGTTCGCCCCGGGCCAGGAAGACTTCCAGGACGTTGGTGGCCTCGCCCACCACGATGAAGAACAACGCTCCGAGGACCAGGGCCCACACCAGGCTGTCCCGCCGGATCAGCCGCAGGCCGTCCAGCAGGGCGGGTGCCTCCTGGCCGTCGCGCTCCGCGGCGGTGCCTCGCCGGGTGCGGATCAGCAAGGCGCCGACGCCCATGGCCAGGTAGCAGCCGCTCGCGACGCCGAACACCAGCCCCGGGCCGCCCCAGCCGCTGAGCAGGCCGCCCGCGGCCGGTCCGGCCATGCCGGCAATCATGATGGTGGCCTGCATGGTTCCCATCGCCCGCGGCGTGCGCTCCTCGCCGACGATCCGGGGCAGCAGTGCCTGCCAGGTGGGGCCCGCAACAGCCTGGGCGGCGTCGAGCAGGAACGTCATGGCGAAAAGCACCGGGAGGTAGTTGTCCAGGTACTGCAGGCCCAGGCCCATGCCGGCCACGGCCGCCGCGCTGACTGCGGAGGCCGCCGTCGCGAGCGCGCGCGAATCACGGGTGTCGGCAAGCCGGCCCGCCCAGGGCGCCAGCAGGACCAGCGGAAGGGCCGAGCAAACCAGGTAGGCCGCAACGAGCCATGGCCCCGCGGCCGCCGTCGGAGTGTCGTCCGCGCTGGTCTGCAGGTGCAGCATCACGCTGACGACGACGGCGCCCATGCCGGCGGTGGCCAGGAAACGGGAGCTGCTGGCGAGCAGGAAGTCGCGGTTACGCCAGAGGGAAGGAGCATCCGCCGACGCTCGCATTTTATGAAATGTATGCTTCATAAGTGACAAGATAGTTGGGCGTGCAGCGCAGTGTCAAGCAGTTCTTTCATAGTTTGGCACGCGTCGATAGACTGAAAGGGTGAACGCTGAAAACCCAAAGGCGCAGGCAGTCGCCGCGCCGTCCGCCGCGCCGGCCGCCAAACGCAGGCCGCGTCCGGAAAAAAAGGTCGAAATCACCGACCCGAAGGCCATCCGGGCGCTGGCGCACGCCGCGCGGCTCGAGGTCATCTCCGAGCTGTATTCGACCCAGGTCAGCCGCACAGCCACCGAGCTGGCCGCCCAGACCGGTCTCACGCCGAGTGCCATGAGCTACCACCTGCGCGCGCTGCAAAAGTGGGGCATCGTGGTGCCCGCAGCCACTGCCGGCGACGCGCGGGAGCGACGCTGGAAGGCGGCCGGCACCGACTTCATGATCCATTCGGGCGGGGGACCGGCGAGTCCGGAGTTTGCCGTGCTGGACCTTGAACTGGACGCCTACCGGCGCCGGGTTAAGGCGTACGCCAAGATCCGCGACGAAGAGCGCCAGCGCGGCGACTCTGGCGACAGGCCGTCCTCGGTGGTGTTGGCCAGCAACCTGCTGTACCTGACCCCGGCCCAGCGCGCCGAACTGAACGAGCGGATCTTTGAGCTCCTCAAGGACTACGAGCTCGAGGATCCGGACCATATTCCGGAAGGCACTGCGCGGATGGCTACCATGTGGTCGATGATCCCGGACGACCGGGGCAGCGCCGCACCGGCTTGAGCGGCCCGGGACATGGAGAAGGCCGGGTGAGGGTTGATGCCCTCGCCCCGGCCTTGCTTCTGTGTCGTGCGGTTGCCAGCCCTTAGCGGCGGGTCTCTCCCGTGCCGTCGGTTTCGATGCGTTCCTTGCGGACTTCCTCGTCGACGGTCGCCTCATCGGTGACGGTCTCGGTGCCGAGCCGGACGCGTTCGACCGGCACCGTTTCCTTCTCCACGACCGGGCGCTCCTCGTGAAGGATTACCTCGTGCTCCTCCTCGCTAATGTCCTGGCCGGACAGGGCCTGGCCCCGGTTGGCATCGGTGATCGGTTCGCGTTCGAGCCGGACTTCTTCGCGCTGGACCGGAACCGTCTGGGTGACGTTCTCGGTGGTCACGTACTTGCGCAGCCTCACCCGACCCGTTTCCTGCTTCTCGGTGCCAACGTTCAGGCGTTCCTCCGAGCGGGTCATCGCGTCGCGGCCGACGGTTCCGGTCCTCTCCTGGCCTTCGAAGCGGCCGGTGTTCTCGCCGGGGTTGACGGAGTCCCGGCCGTTGGCGGCATCCGAGTACGTCCGGACGCCGCTGAGCTGGTAGTGCTGGTAGAGCCGGTCTTCCTCGGCAGGCTCTAGGTGTCCGTCGACGTCGACCCGCGGAGCATCCTTGACCAGGTCCTTGGGGTACGGGACGACGACGTCGTCTCCCCGGACCTGGGCCCCTTCGAGTGGCACGAATGTCTGTGAGGTGCCAAACAAGCCGGTCTTGGCCGTGACCCACGTTGGCTGGCCGCTGTCGTCGTCGGTGTAGACCTGTCCGATCGAACCGATCTTGTCACCGTCGGTGGAAAGGATGTTGCCGTTGCGGCTGAGCAGGTCGTCGATGTGTTCCTTGGTGATCATGGTGTCTCCTTGGATTGTCATTCATTAACTGCCGGCCGGTCCGGTGCCAGGATGGCGTGCGGTCCGGCGACCGGGTCCAGTAGCGATGCGTCGGCTTGGCGATGTTCGGCCAGTGTGTGGAGGCCGTCCAGTGCGATCTCCGACGTGACTACGATAAGCATGCTTACTACCGACTTGGCAAGCATACTTATCAATTTTTTTCGGGCCGGGTGCGTTCCCCCGGCCTCGCCTCTCGGCTGCCCCGCGAGGCCGGCGGCCGGGCTGGGCCTTGTCCCCATCGTCCGAGAACATGGCAGGACGGGCCCGCGCGAATTACCCGTCGCGCGGGGCCGTCCTGCTCCAAGGGGTTATTGCTCGGAGTCGGGCGCCCGCCTAGTGCTGGCCCAGGCTGCCGCCGGCCGGCGGGACGACGCCGGATCCACGTTCGGTGCCGGCTGCGCGGTCCGCCGGGCTCAGGGTGTCGCTCGCGGCCGTCCCGTCGGACTCGCCTTCGGTGTCCACCAGGCCGTTGGTCTGGTCAAATGGCTTGGCGTCGGGCCGGGTGCCAGCCTCGTTGGCCGACGGTGCTGCTTTCGTGGCCAGCCCCTCGCTTGGCGCCAGTTCCTCACCCGGGAAAACACTTCCTGTGGTGCCCGTGGGCGGGACGGTTGTGGGCGGAACTGTCATGGGCGGCGCCGCAGTAAGGGGGGTACCCGCCGCTTCTTCGTGCGCCGGGCCGTCTGCGGTGTCTTTGCGCCCGGTTGCGGCGGCAACGCCTGCAGCGGCCGCGGCGGCGAGGCCGAGGCCCGCAATGACCTTGCCTGATACGCCGGCTTTGCCGCTGTCCCCGCGCGATCCGGCGGCCGCGTCAATGCCGGGGGTCCCCGCCGCGACGCCTGCGCCGACGGATCCGCGCCAAGCCCCCGTGGCATACCCTTCATCTTCGACGAAGGCCTTGAACCGGTTGAGGTCGCTATCCGCCTGCTTCTCCACAACATTCAACTTGTCGCCGACCTTTTCAACCAGGCCTTCGGGTTCATATTCGAGGGAAAGTTGGACGGAGGTCTGCCCGCCGCCGAGGTCTTCGAAAGTGACGGCCCCGGCGTTGGTCGCGCCCTCCGTGGCCGCCCAGGAAACTCGTTGGTCCGGCACCTGCTCGACAATCCGTGCCTGCCACTGCCTGCTTACGCCGGCTATCTCTGCTGTCCATTCCAGCCGGTCGTCACTCAACTGCTTGACGCTCTTCACGCCTCCCATAAAGTGGGGAAATTCCTCGAACTGGGTCCACTGGTTGTAGGCAACGCTCACGGGAACATTGACCAGAATGCGCTTTTCAACCTTGGTGCTCACAGCTTCTCCTTGATTGGGATCGGGTGACACGAGCTGACTAGTCATCAGTATGCTTACTATATCTTTTGAGGTGCGCTCCGGCCAGAGGCACCCACGTTGCGGCGCAAACCCGGGCGGCGGTGCCAGCGAATCGGGAACGCCGCCGATGCCCAAGACCGGAGGGGTCCCTAACAGCCCGTCCCTAGCTGCGTACCGCGCACGCATCGGGTGTCGCGCCGTGTCCATTTCGGGGCCGGATGCGCGGGAATCTGCAAAATATGGTGAACTAGGCGGGTATGGGCGCATCTGCCCGAGCCACCATTTTCTGTAGGAGCACCGTGCCAAGCAAGGCCCCCACCGGCAAGAAACTCGTGATTGTGGAGTCTCCCGCCAAGAGTAAGACCATCGCCAAGTACCTCGGCGAAGGTTTCATCGTTGAGGCCTCCATCGGTCACATCCGAGACCTGCCGCAGCCCTCGGAGCTCCCTGCAGATTTGAAGAAAACGTCGGTGGGCAAGTTCGCCGTCGACATTGACCATGACTTCAAGCCGTATTACGTGGTGTCGCCGGACAAGAAGAAAAAGGTGACCGAGCTCAAGGCTGCTCTCAAGGACGCCGACGCCCTCTATCTCGCAACCGATGGGGACCGCGAGGGCGAGGCCATCGCGTGGCACCTGCTGGAAGTCCTCAAGCCCAAGGTGCCGGTGTACCGGATGACCTTTGGTGAAATCACCAAGGAAGCCATCCACCGCGCGATGGACAATCTGCGCGATGTGGACCAGGATCTGGTGGACGCGCAGGAAACCCGCCGCGTGCTGGACCGCCTCTACGGCTACGAGATTTCCCCGGTGCTGTGGCGCAAGGTGGCCCGCGGCCTGTCCGCCGGCCGCGTGCAGTCGGTCGTGACCCGCATGGTGGTGGACCGCGAACGCGAGCGGATGGCGTTCAAGTCCGCGGCCTACTGGGATCTGACCGGCCAGTTCGGCGCGGATTCCGGCTCTTTCAAAGCGAAATTGGCCGCCGTCGACGGTGCCAAGGTCGCCAGCGGCCGGGACTTCAACGACGACGGCGTACTCACCTCGCGCAACGTCGTGCACATTGACCAGGAACTCGCCACTGCCTTGGCCGCCGGCCTGCAGGACGCCGACTTCCGGGTCCGCTCGGTCGACACCAAGCCCTACACCCGCCGTCCCGCGGCGCCGTTCACCACCTCCACGCTGCAGCAGGAGGCCGGCCGCAAGCTGCGCTTCTCCTCGAAGAGCACCATGCAGGTGGCCCAGCGCCTCTACGAAAACGGCTACATCACCTATATGCGTACGGACTCGTCCGCCCTGAGCAACGAGGCCGTCACCGCCGCGCGGCGCCAGGCCTCGGAGCTGTACGGCCCCGAGTACGTCCCGCAGGCGCCCCGCGTCTACACCGGCAAGGCGGCCAACGCGCAGGAAGCCCACGAGGCCATCCGTCCCGCCGGCGACTCCTTCCGCACCCCGGCGCAGGTCGCTAAGCAGCTCTCCGGCGACGAGTTCCGCCTCTACGAGCTGATCTGGAAGCGCACCGTCGCCTCCCAGATGGCCGACGCCAAGGGTTCCACCGCCACGATCCGGCTCGGCGCCGTCACCGCCAGCGGCGCGGCCGCCGGCCGGGACACCGAATTTTCCGCTTCCGGTACCGTCATCACCTTCCCCGGGTTCCTCGCGGCCTACGAAGAAGGCAAGGACGAGAGCCGCGGGGACGAGGACTCCGAGGAAGCACGCCGGCTGCCCAACGTGGCCAAGGACGATGCGCTCACCGCTTCGGACATCGTCGCCGTCGGGCACGAAACCTCGCCGCCGCCGCGCTACACCGAAGCCTCCCTGACCGCGGAGCTGGAAAAGCGCGGCATCGGCCGCCCGTCGACCTACGCCTCCACGATTTCCACCATCCAGGACCGCGGGTACGTCCGGAAGCAGGGGTCCGCGCTCGTGCCGAGCTGGATCGCGTTCTCCGTGATCCGGCTCCTCGAGCAGCATTTCCACGACTATGTGGACTACGAGTTCACCGCCGACATGGAAGCGGACCTGGACAAGATTGCCAACGGCCAGGCGGCCGGCCCGGCGTGGCTCAAGCACTTCTACTTCGGCGAGGACTCCGAGCCGGGGTTGCTGAGCATTGTGAACAACCTCGGCGAGATTGACGCCCGCGAGATTAACTCCATCCCCGTCACGGACGGAATCACCCTGCGGGTGGGCAAGTTCGGCCCGTACCTGGAAAGCTCCGTCCCCACCGTGGACCCGAAGACCGGCGAGGTGGTCGAGTCCGCCCGCGCCAACGTCCCCGAAGACCTGGCCCCGGATGAACTCACCGCCGCCAAGGCCATCGAGCTGATGGAGACCGCCGCCCCCGAGGAGCGCGTGCTCGGCGCGGACCCGCACACCGGGCACACGGTCGTGGCAAAGAACGGCCGCTACGGCGCGTACGTCACCGAGATCATCCCGGAGATGACCGAGGAACAGCTCGCCAACCAGCCGGTGGAGTATTATAAGAACGGCAAGCCGAAGCCGCCGAAGAAGCCGGTCAAGGCCAAGCCGCGCACCGGATCGCTTTTCGCCTCCATGAGCGTGGACAGCGTCACCCTGGATGAGGCCCTTCAGCTCATGAGCCTGCCGCGGGTTCTCGGCCAGGACACCGAGGGCAACCCGATCACGGTGCAAAACGGCCGCTTCGGCCCGTACCTGAAGAAGGGCACCGACTCCCGTTCCATCGGCTCGGAGGAGGAGATCTTCACGATCACGTTGGACCAGGCGCTGGAGATTTACTCGCAGCCCAAGCAGCGCGGCGCCCGCGCCGCAGTAGCGCCGCTGGCCGAGTTCGGCCCGGATCCGGTCTCGGAGAAGAACATTGTGGTGAAGGAGGGCCGCTTCGGCCCGTACATCACCGACGGCGTCACCAACATCACCGTGCCCCGGAGCACCGCGATCGAGGAGCTGACCCGGGAACGCGCCGTCGAACTCCTCGCCGAAAAGCGCGCCAAGGGACCGGTTAAGCGCACGACGACGGCCCGCAAGCCCCCGGCGCGCAAGGCTGTCGCGAAGAAGTAGGGCGGGGGCGGCCGGGGCAACGCGGAATTGCGGTGCCCGGCCCGAACGTGATCGAGTAGGAACATGACTGAACAGCCAGCACCCATGGATCTCCAGCCTCTCAACGACCTCGAGGAGAAGCTCGCCCGGGGGGAGCAGCCGGACGCCAACCCGGTGGACGTCATTCTGTCCTTCCTCAACAACGAGGTCTACATCGTCAGCTCCGACACGGTCGACGGCCCCGATTCCCAAGTCGAGCCGCTCGTGCTCGCCAACTCCGGGGGCCAACCTGTACTGGCCGTCTTCTCGCACCCGAGCCGCGTCAGTGAGCAGTACCTCGCGGCGGCCCCGAATGTGCTGGGCACGCAGGGCGCTGCGATCCTCGGCAACCTCGGGGACCAGCTCGGCATGGTCATCAACCCCGGGGCGGCCTTCGGCTTCGAAATCGATCCGGAGGGCGTGGCCAACATCCGGCGCGACTTCAAGCCCTCCGAGGAGGAGCCGGACGCGGCCGAGGACGGCAACCAGGCCTAGCCCGGGGGGACGAGCCCAGGGACCAAGCCCGCTTAGGGTGCCCGGTTAGGGCAGGGCCCGTCCGGGGAGAATAATGGCAGCATGCGGCTAGGCGTCCTCGATATCGGGTCCAACACTGTCCACCTCCTCCTGGTGGACGCCCACCCCGGCGCGCGCCCGGTTGCCTTTGCCTCCCACAAACGCCCGCTGTCCCTGGTGCAGTTCCTCGACGGGGACGGCAACATCAATGACGCCGGGCAACATGAGCTGATCGAGTTTGTCCTGGAGGCGTGGGAGTTCGCGGCCAAGCACAAGGCCGAGGATCTGCTGGCGTTCTGCACCTCGGCCGTCCGCGAAGCGACCAACGGGGCCGCCGTGTTGGCCCGGGTCAAACATGAGACCACCGTGACGCTCCGGGAGCTGTCCGGCAGCGACGAGGCATCCATGACGTTCTTCGCCGTCCGCCGCTGGTACGGGTGGGGCGCCGGACCCATCCTTGACCTCGACATTGGCGGCGGCTCCTTCGAAATGGCGTTGGGCCAGGACGAACTGCCCGAGCTGGCGCTGTCCGTGCCGCTCGGGGCGAGCAGGCTGACCCGGGACTGGCTGCACGACGATCCGCCGTCGGCCAAGAGCGTCAAGGAGCTGCGCCGCTATATCCGAGCCACGCTCAAACCCGCGGTCCGTAGCTTCCAAAAGCTGGGCCGCGCCAACCTCGTCGCTGGCACGTCCAAGACATTCCGTTCGCTGGCGCGCATCGCCGGCGCGGCCCCCAGCGCGGCGGGGCCCTACGTCAAGCGGGAACTGTTCGCGTCGGACCTGGGCCTCTGGGCGCAGCGGATTTCCGCGATGCAGATCGATGACCGGCTCCACCTCCCGGGCGTCTCGGACGCCCGGGCGCCGCAACTGCTGGCCGGAGCCCTGGTGGCCGAGGCCGCCCTCGAGCTGTTCCAATTCCCCAGCCTGGAGATCTGCCCGTGGGCGCTGCGGGAGGGACTCATCCTGCGCAGGCTGGACCAGTTGGTCTCCGAGGGGCCGCTGCAGCCCGCGCCCCACGTCACCCAGACCCGTGTCCCCGCCGAGCCGCAGACGCCCGACGCCATGGCGCCGGTCCGATGAATGTATTCCGCCGGCGCCTGGCCAGCCGGCCGCGTACCTGTCGATCCGGACGCACGCCGTTCGTCTAGTAGGTGAAAGGCCGACACGGAGCCGGCCCATTGTCGAGGAGGACAGCACCATGGCACAGTACTTGCTCAGCGTTTACCAGCCCGTCGGACCGGCCCCGGAAGTCCTGGCGCCCATCATGCAGGACCTTGAGGCTCTGAACCGTGACATGAAGGCTGCCGGTGTCTGGGTCTTCGCCGCCGGGCTCCACCCCACCGACACCGCCACCGTGGTCCGGCAGCAAGGCACCGAGGTGCTCATCACGGACGGCCCCTTCGCAGAAGCCAAGGAGCACCTCGGCGGCTTCACCGTCATAGAGGCGCCGGACCTCGACGCCGCACTCGGCTGGGCAGGGAGACTGGCCCGCGCCACCACCCTGCCCATCGAAGTGCGGCCCGTCCAGCACTAGGTGCCACCGCGAATGGCCAGCGAATCGTTGTCCGCCGCCCCGCCGCCCGAGCCCGCCCGGGCACCCGCGGCGGAGGCGGACGTCGCGGCCGTCTTCCGGCGCGAATACGGTCGTGCGGTCGCCGTCCTGACCCGCGTGCTGGGCGACATCGACGCCGCCGAGGATGCCGTTCAGGACGCGTTCACCCTGGCGGTGGGGCGCTGGCCCTCAACCGGTCTGCCGCCGAGCCCCGCGGGCTGGATCATCACCACGGCAAGAAACCGGGCCATTGACCGGCTGCGCCGCGAGTCCGGCCGCGGCGACAGACAGCTCGAGGCAGTAATGCTGGCGGAAGCTCTCGCTCCGGCAGTACCGACGCCCGAGGAGCATGTGGTTGCAAAACTCTCCAGGGAGGGCATGGTGGACGATGACCGGCTGCGGCTGATCTTCACCTGCTGCCACCCGGCTTTGGCCGTCAACGCCCAGGTGGCGCTGACCCTGCGGCTGCTGGGCGGACTGACGACGGCGGAAATCGCCCGCGCGTTCCTGGTGCCCGAAGCCACCATGGCCCAGCGCCTCGTCCGGGCCAAAACAAAGATCCGGGTCGCCAGGATTCCGTACCGGGTGCCGCGCGGAGCGGAGCTCCCGGCCCGCCTGCCGCCGGTGCTCGCGGTGGTCTACCTGATCTTCAACGAGGGTTACAGTTCCGGCTCCGGAGGCCCCGAGCCCCGGCAGGACCTCTGCCGGGAATCCATCAGGCTGGGCCGCCTGCTGACGGCCCTGATGCCGGACGAACCCGAAGTCAAAGGCCTGCTGGCCTTGATGCTGCTCACCGAATCACGGCGGGGCGCCCGGCAGGCCGGCGGTGGGCCCGTCCTCTTGGCCGATCAGGACCGCGGGCTCTGGGATCGTGCCCTGGTCAGGGAAGGCCAGGAACTGGTGCGCCAGTGCCTGCGGCGAAATCAGCCCGGGCCGTACCAGCTTCAGGCCGCGATCAATGCGGTCCACTCCGACGCGCCTGAAGCCGCAAAGACGGACTGGCGCCAGATTCTCCGGCTCTACGATCAGCTCGTCGCAGTCGCTCCCGGGCCGGTCGTGGCCCTCAACCGCGCCGTGGCACTCGCGGAGGTGGAGGGCCCGGAAGCTGCCCTGGGCCTCGTCGACGGGCTGAGGCTGGAAAGGTACCACCTGTTCCACGCCGTCCGGGCCGATTTCCTGCGCCGGCTGGACCGCCCTGCCGAAGCGGCCGCAGCGTACAGCGCAGCACTGCGGCTGGCCGGAAACGCGGCCGACCGGAGATTCCTGGAAGCGCGCGTGCGGGAAGCCGAGGCGAAGCGGGTTACCGGGGACTGAACCGGATCAAGCAGCGCCGGCTAGAGCCACGTTAAAAAGAGAATGGCACCGGCGGTCGGCTGCGGGAAAAATGGGGGAAACCCGCTGCAAACCACCGGTGCCGGCAGACATCCGCATGACTGCCATATCATCACTCGCACCCCTCAATGAGGTAATAACTACGCTAATCACCGAGTTTGAGAACAACCTGCGCTGAAGATGTGAGCTGGCTGTGAATCGGGGCGGACTGCAATGATGGGGGCATGAGCAACCGAATCGCATTCCTGGGCTGTGGGTCAATGAACGAGGCAATCATGGGTGGCCTGATCGCCGGCGGGGCGGACCCGGCGGACATCGTCGCCACCGTCCGACGGGCAGTACGGGCCGCCGAACTGGCCGAACGGCATCACGGGATTACGGCCATCGCGGGCGAAGAAGAACCGGAGAACAACGCGCAGGCCGCTACCGGCGCCGCCGTCGTGATCCTGGGCGTCAAGCCCGTCGGCATCGCCGCGCTGGCCCACGAGATCAGTGGCTCACTCTCGCCGGAGACCATTGTGGTCAGCGTCGCCGCCGCCGTGTCGCTGGAACAACTGGAGGCTGCACTTCCGGCCGGGCAGCCCGTGATCCGCTCGATGCCGAACACTCCGGCGAAACTGGGCCGCGGCGTCGTGTCTGTCTCCGCCGGGAAGCACTGTTCGGCGGAGCAGCTGCAGCGGGTGAAGGACATCCTCGCTGCCGTCGGCACCGTCGTGGAGATTCCCGAGGAGCAGGTGGACGCGCTGTCGGCGATCAGCGGCTCGGGGCCGGCTTACGCCTTCTACCTGGCGGAGGCGATGGCGGCAGCCGGCGTCGAACTGGGCCTCGACGCCGAGCTCTCGCTGCTGCTGGCCCGCGAAACCGTGGCCGGTGCCGGGATGATGCTCGCCGAACCGGGCGCCGATCCCACCGCGTTGCGCACGGCAGTGACGAGCCCGAACGGCACCACCGAACGGGCCATCGCGACCTTCAATGAGCGCGGCCTCCCCGCGATCATCAGCGCCGGCGTCCGGGCCGTAGCCGAGCGGGCCGCGGAGATCACCAAACAGCTGGGCTAGCCGCGAGGCAGCCGCACCCATGACGAAGGCCGGACCGGGTGGCAGGATAGGTCCCATGGAACTGCACATCACCGGGGATCCCGCGGCCGACAAACTACTCAGCGACGACGCGTTTGCCCTGCTCACGGGCATGTTACTCGACCAGCAGGTGACGATGGAATCGGCCTTTGCGGGTCCCGAAAAGATCCGGACGCGGATGGGGTCCATGGACCCGGCCGCGATCGCCGGCTACGATCCGCAAGGGTTCGTCGAGATGTTCAAAGAACGCCCCGCCGTCCATCGGTTCCCCGGGTCCATGGCCGGTCGTGTCCAGGCCCTCGCCGAGACGGTGCACAGTGACTGGAACGGCGACGCCACCGCCATCTGGACGCAGGGGGAGCCCGACGGCCAGGAGGTGCTGCGGCGGCTCAAGGCGTTGCCGGGATTCGGCGAACAAAAGGCCAAGATCTTCCTGGCGCTGTTGGGAAAGCAGTGTGGGCTCCGGGCCGAAGGCTGGCGCGACGCCGCGGGCCACTACGGCCAAGAGAACGCCTTCCTGTCCGTCGCCGACATTGTGGATCCGGAGTCGCTGGGCAAGGTGCGGGCCAGCAAGCAGGCAGCCAAGGCCGCCGCGAAGGCCGGGAAGACCGCCGGGCCCTGATTCTGCGGTCGTTGAGCCAGCGACGCCGGAAGGAACGCGCCCGACGGCGGAGGAACCTAGCGCGTGGAGGTCGGGACCGTGTATGAACAGCCGGCAGGACGATTCCTTTCCCTCTGGGCTGCCACCGGCGGAACGGCCACTTATGCGTCCCTCGACGCGCCGCTGGACGTGGATGTGGCCGTGATTGGCGGTGGTATCGCGGGACTGACCGCCGCGCTGGCCCTGAAGCGGGCGGGCCAGACGGTGGCCGTGCTGGAGGCGGCGCGGGTGGGCACCGGCGTCACCGGGAGCACCACGGGCAAGGTCACCTCACTGCATCGGCTCGCCTACTCCGGCCTTGTCGCCCGCCACGGCGCCGACGCCGCCCGCACCTACGGGCAGGCCAACGAGGCAGCAATTGAACATGTGGCGGGCGTCGTGGCGGCGGAGGGGATCGACTGCGGGTTCCGGCGGGTGGCCAACTACACCTATGCCGAGTCTGAGTCCGCGCTTGCGCTGGTCCGGGAAGAAGCGGTGCTGGCCGGGCGGCTGGGGCTGCCGGCAATTTTCACCACAGAAGTCCCGCTGCCCTTCGCGGTCAGGGGTGCCGTCCGGTTCGACGGCCAGGCCCAGATCCACGCGCTCAGGTACGTGCAGGGCCTGGCCCGGGCCGTGGACGGGGATGGCAGCTTCGTCTTTGAGGAGTCGCCCGCCACGGGTGTGCGGGACGGCTCTCCGGCAGTGGTGGCCACGGAACGGGGATCAGTCCGGGCGAAGGAAGTCATCGTGGCGACAAACCTGCCGTTCGGGGACAACGGACGGTTCGCCGGCCGATGCTACCCGCACCGCTCGTATGTCGTCGCCGCCCGGAGCTCGGTTCCGGCGCTGGACGCAACCTTTATCAGCGTTGACGAACCGATGCGCTCCATCCTGACCGCCGACGTCGAGAGCGGCGGGTACGTGCTGGTCGGCGGGGAAGGGCACCGGGCCACCGAGAGCGTTGATTCCGCCGAACGGTACGGGCGGCTCGCGGCTTTCGCTCGCGACCGCCTGGGCGCCGGTGAGATCGGCTACCGCTGGTCCACCCAGGACGCCATGCCTGCCGACGGGCTGCCGTACGTGGGCCGCATGGGGCCCGAATCCCGGCATCTCCACGTCATCACCGGCCTGCGAAAATGGGGCCTCACCAACGGCACCGCCGCTGCCTTAATCCTCCGGGACACGCTGTGCGGCCGGGACAACCCGTGGGCCGCGGTGTTCGACAGCACCCGGAACGAGGGCGGAACGCCGGCGGCGCGTCCGGCGGAGAGGGTGCCGGGCGCTGACGGCGCTGCCCCGGCTATCTCTCCGGCCGCTGCCCCGCGGGAGGTGGACCTGGGCCATGTCGTTCCCGGCGAGGGCAGGGTGGTGGATGTGGAAGGGGCCGAAACGGCCGTGTACGTCAGCCCCGCGGGGGAGGTGCACGCGGTCTCGGCCGTCTGCACGCACCTTGGCTGCGCCGTGGAGTTCAACCCGACAGACATCACCTGGGACTGCCCTTGCCACGGCTCGCGGTTCAGCACTGACGGCACCGTCATCCAGGGGCCGGCCACGCGCAACCTGGCTCCCAGCCCGGCCCTGGACGGTCCCGCTGCCGCCGGCGGGGACGCCTAGCTTCCCTGGGCGCGACGGCGGTGCTACGACGGTGCAGCGGCGGTGCTACGGCCGGGCGGCGAACCGTTCCAGCAGGTCCACGTGGCCGGAAACTATGAGCATGTCCCGGGCGGAGACCTTGGTCTCGGGCCGCGCGTAGGTGAAGTCCTCGCCCGGGGACTTCACGCCGACGATCGTCACCCCGTACTTCGAGCGGACCTTGGATTCGTCCAGGGTGAAACCCACGGTTTCACGCGGCGGGTACATCTTCACGATCGCGAAGTCGTCGTCGAACTCGATGAAGTCCAGCATCCGGCCGGACACGAGGTGCGCGGCGCGCACGCCGGCGTCAGCCTCCGGGTAGATGACGTGGTTCGCGCCGATCCGGGTCAGGATCTTGCCGTGCGAGGGCGTGATCGCCTTGACCCAGAGATGTTCGATGCCGAGGTCCACGAGGTTGACAGTGATCAGCACCGAGGACTCGATCGAGGTGCCGACGCCGACGACGGCGGAGCTGAACTCCTGAGCGCCAAGCTGGCGCAGCGCGTCGATGTTGGTGGCGTCGGCCTCCACCACGTGGGTCAGCACGCTCGCCCACTTCTGCACGAGGCCCCGGTCCCGTTCGATGGCCAGCACCTCGCGGCCCTGCTTGACCAGCTGTTCGGCGGTGGACGCGCCGAAGCGGCCCAGCCCGATCACCAGCACGGGCGCGTTGTGGGCGGGGCGGTTAACGGCGCCTGGGGAACTAGCCAATGATCGGTCTCTCTTCCGGGTAGTGGTACAACTGGCTGCGCTGGCGCAGGGCCAGTCCAGCGGCGAGGGTGACGGTGCCGACGCGGCCCGCGAACATCAGCGCCGTGAGGACGTAGACGCCGGCGGGCGGCAGTTCGGCACTGAGGTTGGTGCTCAGTCCCACGGTGGCGAACGCGGAAATCGTTTCGAAGAGCACCCGGTCCAGCGAGGCGCCGCTGATCTGCAGCAGCAACAGGGCGGAAACGGCCACCAGGGTGGCTCCGGCGACGATCACCGAGATGGCCACCCGCATGGCGCCCTCCGGGATGGTCCGGCCGTAGATCTTGACGTCCGCGTCGCCGCGGGCCTCGGCGACGATGGCCAGGAACATCACCGCGATGGTCGTGACCTTGATACCGCCGGCGGTCGACGCGGAACCGCCGCCGGCGAACATGAGCGCGTCGGACAGCAGCATGGTAGTGGAATCCATGTGGTTCTGGTCCACCAGGTTGAAGCCGCCCGAGCGGGTCATCACGGAGGCAAAGATCGAGTGCGTCACCTTGTCGCCCACGTCCATGCCGCCGATGGTGCGCACGTTGTCCCACTCCATCAGCCCCCAGAGGACGGCGCCGGCGGCGAGCAGGATCAGCGAGACCTGGATGGTCAGCTTGGTGTGCAGGTTCCATTTCTTCCAGCTCAGGCCGTTTTGCAGCAGAACCATGACAACCGGGAAGCCGAGGCTGCCCAGGAAGACGCCGACCATGAGGGGAACAAGGATCCACAGGTCTGTCTCGTACGGGACGATGCCGTCCGAGTGGGGCGTGAACCCGGCATTGTTGAAGGCGGAGATCGCGTAGAACACGCCGTGCCAGACGGCCTGGCCCAGGCTTTCACCCAGCGCCAGGAACCTCGGAATCAGGGCAACGGCCAGGACGGTCTCGATCACCACGGACGTGACGATGACGATCCGCAGCAGGGCGCCTACCTCGCCGAGGCGGCCGGCGTTGTTCATGGCCTCCTGGGCGATCAGCTTGCCGCGGACACCAAGTTTCTTGCTGACCATCAGGGCCAGCAGCGATGCCAGGGTCAGGGTGCCGAGGCCGCCGACGAAGATGCCGATCAGGATGACCAGCTGGCCGAAGAAGGACCAGTGAATGGCGGTCGACACCACGGTAAGCCCGGTCACACACACGGCGGACACGGCGGTGAAAAGGGCCTGGTGCAGCGGTGTCGCCTGCCCGGCGGCCGAGGATACGGGCAGCGTGAGCAGGGCAGTGAAGACCAGGATAACGACGACGAACACCGTCACCGCCAGCCGGGCCGGGGAGGTGTTCGCGATGTTGTCGACGAAGTCGCGCAACCGGGTGAAGATCCACAGGCCCTCACGCTCCGGCTGGCCGGGGTGCCAGCTGGCCGGGTTCGCTGACCTCGACTGGCTTTGCGTCATGGGTGGAGTGTCCTTGGTTGAAACGGCGTCCCTCAGTAGTAAACCACTATATTCCGCGCAGGGACGGGGGACCGGACGGTGCGCTCGGGTAGCCTGTGATTGATGACCCTGCTGCCCGGACTCGCCCAGACCGCATTGCCGACGACGGTGGTGTGGGACTCGGCCATGACGGCATACAACTTCGGCCACAACCATCCGATGGCGCCGGAGCGGATGGAACTCACCGCCCGGCTGGCCCGCAGCCTGGGGTTGCTGGACCTGGACCACATCACGGTGGCGGCGCCCCGGGTTGCCAGCGACGAAGAACTGGCCGCCGTGCACAGCCCGGAATATGTCGCCGCTGTCCGCCGTGTCAGTGCGGACCCGGACACCCCCGAGCTGGAACGCGGCCTCGGCACCGAGGATGACCCGGCTTTCGCCGGCATGCACGAGGCCAGCGCACGGCTGGCCGGCGGGTCGCTGCTCGCGGCCGCCGCGGTCCTGGACGGCAGCGCGGTCCGGGCCGTGAATTTCGGCGGCGGCATGCACCACGCCTCCCGCGAACGGGCCAGCGGCTTCTGCATCTACAACGACGCCGCCCTGGCGATCCAGCGCCTGCTCGACGGCGGGGTGCAGCGGGTGGCGTATGTCGACGTCGACGCGCACCACGGGGACGGGACGCAGAGCATCTTCTGGGACGACCCGCGGGTCCTGACGATTTCGCTCCACGAGACCGGGCTGACCCTGTTCCCGGGGACGGGCTTCGCCAACGAAATCGGCGGCCCGAACGCCCTTGGCAGCGCTGTCAACGTGGCACTGCCGGCCGGGACCGGGGACGCGGGCTGGCTGCGCGCCTTCCACGCCGTCGTGCCCCAACTCATCGGCGCGTTCGAGCCGGAAGTCATTGTCAGCCAGCACGGCTGCGACTCGCACCGCCTGGACCCGCTGACGCACCTGAACATCAGCGTGGACGGCCAGCGCGAGGCGGCCACGGCTATCGGCAACCTCGCGGCCCGCTATTGCGAGAACCGGTGGATTTCCACCGGCGGCGGGGGCTACAACGTGATCACGGTGGTCCCGAGGTCCTGGAGCCACCTGATCGCGATTGCGGCCGGCCGCCCGGTCCCGCTCCGGACCCCCGTCCCGGAGGACTGGCGGCACTACGTGCAGGAGAAGTACGGGGCCAAGTACGGGGTGGAGCCGCCCACGGTGATGGGCGACGACGTCGACCTCTGGTGGCGCTCGTGGGAGGTCGGCTTCGACCCCAACGACGAGGTGGACCGCACCGTCATGGCGACCCGCAAGGAAGTTTTCCCGCTCTACGGACTGGATCCCTGGTTCGACTGAGCCCTCCCATCGGGGCCGCCGGGAGCGCCGGGTGGCCCCGCCGGCGGACGTCCGCAACTGGTGGATGCCATCCGGCGTATATGTCGCTAGTGTGGAGGGCATGGTGACAGACGACGTATTTGCCGTCATTGCTGAGGCAACCCGGCGCGACATTCTGGTGTCCCTCCGCGAGGGGGACAAAGCGGTAGGGGAACTGGTCCAGGAGCTCGAAGCGAGCCAGCCCACCATATCCAAGCACCTCAAGGTCCTGCGCGAAGCGGACCTCGTCAGCATGCGCGCCCAGGGCCAGAAGCGCTACTACGCCTTGAACCCCAAGCCGCTGGCCGGCGTCGCCAGCTGGCTCGAGACTTTCGACGTCGGCCGCCCGGCCGCTGCGGAACCGACACCCCCGCCCGCTGCCGCCGCACCAACGGGTCCGGACACCCTTGCCGCCGCGGCTGCACAGGCTGCGCCAGCGGTCCCGGAACGGAGCGCCGGCGGTGTGCTGAGCCCGGCAGTGGCCATCCCGGTCGGCACCGCGGCGGAGGATTCGAAACCACAGCAAATCGGCCGCTCGGTGGGCCGGGCCGCCACAAGGGCCGCGGATCTGCTCGCCAGCCTGCCGAAGTTCGGCCGCAAGAAATAGCCCCTGCCTGTCCGTCACCCGCCCGGCGTCACAAGCGCCCGGCCGTGGCGCTCAAATGGCATTCCCGGCCCGGCGCGGTGCAGTATGGAAAGGCTATATTGTTGCGCCCAACCACGGGCGCCCAGGGTTAGGGAGTTACATGGACGCGCGGCTAGAAGCTGTCCGGGACACGGTACTAGCGCGGAATCCCGGCGAAACCGAATTCCACCAGGCGGTCACAGAAGTCTTCGAGAGCCTCGGGCCCGTGCACGACCGGCACCCCGAATTCCTGGAAGCCGCCATCCTGGAACGGCTCTGCGAGCCCGAGCGGCAGATCATCTTCCGGGTGCCCTGGGTGGACGACGCCGGACGCGTCCAGATCAACCGCGGCTTCCGGGTGGAGTTCAACTCGGCCCTGGGTCCGTACAAGGGCGGCCTGCGGTTCCATCCCTCGGTCTACCTGGGCATCGTCAAGTTCCTGGGCTTCGAGCAGATCTTTAAGAACGCCCTGACCGGCATGCCGATCGGCGGCGGCAAAGGCGGTTCCGACTTCGACCCCCGTGGCCGGTCCGACGCCGAGGTGATGCGTTTCTGCCAGTCGTTCATGACCGAGCTGTACCGCCACATCGGAGAATACACCGACGTCCCGGCCGGCGACATCGGGGTTGGCGGACGCGAAATCGGCTACCTCTTCGGCCAGTACAAGCGGATCACCAACCGTTACGAATCCGGTGTCCTCACCGGCAAGGGGATTTCGTGGGGCGGTTCGCTGGTCCGCCCCGAAGCCACCGGCTTCGGCACGGTGATCTTCGCCGAGGAGATGCTCAAGACCCGCGGCCAGTCCTTTGAGGGCCAGCGCGTGGTGGTCTCCGGCTCGGGCAACGTCGCCATCAACGCGATCGCCAAGGCCCAGGCCTTCGGCGCCAACGTGGTGGCTTGTTCCGATTCCTCCGGCTACATCGTGGACGAGGCCGGGATCGACGTCGACCTCCTGCGCCGGATCAAGGAGGTCGAACGCGGACGCCTCAAAGACTACGAGGCCCGCCGTGCTGCCGTCTCCTACGTCGAGGGCGGCTCTGTCTGGGACGTTAACGCCACCGTGGCGCTGCCGTGCGCCACTCAGAACGAACTTGACGGCGACGCCGCCGCCCGGCTGGTGCGGAACGGTCTCGTAGCCGTGGCGGAGGGAGCGAACATGCCCTCCACCCGCGACGCCGTCGCGGTCTTCCAGCAGGCGGGGGTGCTGTTCGGCCCGGGCAAGGCCGCCAACGCCGGCGGCGTGGCCACGTCGGCCCTGGAAATGCAGCAAAACGCCAGCCGCGACTCCTGGTCCTTCGAACACACCGAACGCCGACTCACGGAAATCATGGTCGGCATCCACGACCGCTGCGCCGCCACCGCCGACGAGTACGGCGACCCCGGCAACTACGTGCTGGGCGCCAACATCGGCGGCTTCGTCAAGGTGGCCGACGCCATGCTGGCCCAGGGCCTCATCTAGGCGGGCGAATGGCCTGGCGCCTGGCGCCTGGCCGAACTATTTGGACAGCAGCGTGACGTGGTCCGGGGTGAGCTCGGAGATCCGGCTGACGCCCAGCAGGGCCATGGTGCGGCGCATGTCCGTCGCGAGGATCTCGATGGCCCGGTCCACCCCGGCCCGACCGCCCGCCATCAGGCCGTACAGGTAGGCCCGGCCGATCAGGGTGAAGTCCGCGCCCAGCGCCAGCGCCGCGATGATGTCCGCGCCGCTCATGATGCCCGTGTCCAGGATGACGGCCGCGTCGCTGTGGTCCGCCTTGAGTGCCGCGGTCACGTCCGGGAGCAGGTGGAACGGGATGGGGGCACGGTCCAGTTGGCGGCCGCCGTGGTTGGAGAGCACGACGCCGTCCGCGCCGTGGTCCACCACCTTGCGGGCGTCCTCGACGGTCTGGATTCCCTTGACCACCAGGTTGCCCTTCCAGGTTTCGCGCAGCCAGTCGAGGTCCGCAAACGTCAGGGTGGGATCGAACATGGAGTTGATCAGGTCCGCTACGGTGCCGGTGTAGCGGGAGAGCGAGGCGAAGGTCAGCGGCTCGTGCGTGAGGAAGTTGAACCACCACGCGGGCCGGTAGGAGGCGTCGAACACGGTCTTCAGGGTCAGCGCCGGCGGGATGGTCATGCCGTTGCGGACGTCACGGAGCCGGGCGCCGGCGACGGCGGTGTCCACCGTGACCATGAGGGTGTCGTTGCCGGCCCTGGCCGCCCGTTCGATCAATTCCAGTGAGCGGTCCCGGTCCGTCCAGAGGTAGAGCTGGAACCAGTTCCGGCCGTCCGGGGCGGCCGCGGCCACATCCTCGATGGAGGCGGTGCCCATTGTGGAGAGCGTGTAGGGGATGCCGGCTGACGCGGCGGCCCGGGAACCGGCGTACTCGCCCTCGGACTGCATCATCCGGGTGAAGCCCGTGGGCGCGATCCCGAACGGCAGCCGGGCGGCCTTACCGAGGATCTCGGTGCCGAGGTCCACACTCGAGACGTCGCGCAGGATGCCGGGGCGGAACTCAATGTCCAGGAACGCCTCCCGGGCACGGCGCAGGGTGATCTCCGCTTCCGCGGCGCCATCGGTGTAGTCGAAGGGTGCCTGGGGTGTCCGTCGTTTGGCCATGGCGCGCAGGTCCCAGATCGTGCTCGCCCGCCGCAGCTTCGCGACGCGGCTGAATTCCGGCTTCTTGAACTGCATCAGCGGGGCGAGGTCCGCGTACTTCGGCATCCGGCGCTTCAAGGCTGCGGGCAGGGCGCCGCGGTCAACGGGCGTGCCGGGCGAGTTTCCTGCCGCGCCGGCCGCGGTGTCTTCCGGCGTGGTGGGCGCCTCGGGATTGCTGGGGGTGCCGGTCTTCATGGGTTGCGTCACTGCGGCCTCCGGGGGCGTCTCGTCTCCAACACTGTGGTCCAACCACACTCTAGGGGATGTGGTCGGACCACATCAAGTAGGATGTGGCCATGCGTACGCACCGGCTCGTCCTGCAGTGGATTGAAGACCAGCTCTCCGGCGGCCAACTGGTCGTGGGCGGCAGGCTCCCCGCGGAACGGTCCTTGGCCGAGCAGTTAGGCGTTTCCCGAACCTCGGTGCGCGAGGCCATCCGGGTCCTTGAGGCGATGGGGGTGGTCCGGGCAGGTGTGGGTTCCGGGCCGGACGCCGGCACCGTGGTGATCTCGGATCCGACGGCGGCCCTCGGCTCAGCCCTCCGGCTCCACGTGGCCACCTCGCATTTACCCGTGGCGGACATTGTGCAGACCCGCGTGCTGCTCGAGACCTGGGCCGCGGCCAGGGCCAGCCCCGACTCGCCCGCCCTCGCGGAGGCTGCCCGCCTTTTGGACCAGATGGACGGCTGCGCCGGCACGGAGGACTTCCTCGCCCTCGATGTCCGGTTCCATCTGGCGCTCGCGGACGCGGCCGGCAACACGGTGGTCAGCGCCATGATGGGTTCCCTGCGCGAAGCCATCCAGGACTACGCCGGACGGCTCACCGGAAACCTGCCGGACTGGGACGCCACCGCGGCGCGGCTGCGCCAGGAACACCGGGACATCCTGGCGGCCATCAACCGGCACGACGGCGAAGGGGCTGCCGGGCTGGTGGCGGAGCATATCGAGGGCTACTACGCGGAGGCGGGTTTGGGTGGCGGCGCCTGACGCCGTCCCGCTCGCGCAGCACCCGTCGCCGCGGCCCGCCGCCGGCCGGCCGCAGCCCAACGGGCCGCGCCCGGAGTACCGCCGTCGGAATATTACGCCGCCGCTTTGCCCTCCGGCGGGGAGCGGGGCTATCGTCGAGCCATGACTAACCGTTGGTATGCGTATTTTTCGTTGGCTCTGGAGGGGCCTGCGTCTAACTGACACGCATCCAACCCACCTTCAGAGCCAACAGGGCAGAGATCATTCTCTGCCCTTCGCCATTTCTCCGGCGGGTTCTGACCAGGGCCCGCTCCGCACCCCCGGAACAGGACCCGAACAATGAGCATCGAAGCAGCCGGCGAAAGCCAGCAGTCCACCTCAAATCTGCGGATCAGTGAATTCACCGCCCTGCCCACGCCGCAGGAACTGATCGCGGAGCTTCCGCTGGACGCCCGGGGCTCCGACGTCGTCGGCCGCGGCCGGGACGAGGTCCGCGCCATCCTGGACGGCGTCGATGACCGGTTGCTCGTCATCGTCGGCCCGTGCTCCATCCACGATCCCAAGGCCGGGCTCGAATACGCCCGCCGCTTGGTCAGCCAGGCCGAGAAGCACCGCGAGGACCTGCTGATCGTCATGCGCACGTACTTCGAGAAGCCGCGCACGACCGTGGGCTGGAAGGGCCTGATCAATGATCCGCGGCTCGACGGCAGCCATGACATTGCGTCCGGCCTGCGCGCCGCCCGCCAGTTCCTGCGCCAGGTCACGGCGCTGGGCCTGCCCACGGCCACGGAATTCCTCGAACCGATCAGTCCGCAGTACATGGCGGACCTCGTCGCGTGGGGCGCCATCGGGGCGCGCACCACGGAAAGCCAGATCCACCGCCAACTCGCTTCCGGCCTGTCCATGCCGATCGGTTTCAAGAACGGCACCGACGGCGGCCTGCAGGTGGCGCTGGACGCGTGCAGCGCCGCGGCCGCCGCGCAGGCGTTCCTGGGGATCGACGGGGATGGCCGGGCCGCCCTGGTCAGCACCGCAGGGAACCCGGACACCCACATCATCCTGCGCGGCGGCAGCCAGGGCCCCAACTTCTCCGCCGCCGACGTCGAAGCGGCCTCCGCCCGCCTTGCCGCGCAGCAGCTGAACCCGCGGCTCATCGTGGACGCGAGCCATGCCAACAGCGGCAAGAACCACCACCGGCAGGCGGAGGTGGCCCTGGAGATCGGCGCCCAGCTCGAGACGGGGGGTGCCTCGGCGGCGGCCATCGCCGGCATCATGCTGGAGAGTTTCCTGGTGGGCGGCGCGCAGGCCCTGGACGTCGCCGAACACGCCGCCGGGAACGACGCGCTGCTGTACGGCCAGAGCGTCACGGATGCCTGCATGGACTGGGACGTCACCGCCTCGGTGCTCGGCCAGCTGGCGGCGTCGGCGCGAACCCGGCGCACCCTAAGCTGAGCCCGGCACCGGGAGGACGGCCGGTGCGGGTATCCTGCGGAAAACCTTGGCAAATTCCTGCGTAAGGCTTTCACATTGGCACCACGAACCCCTAGAGTATCTAGCACATGGTTGTTTGATGGCTCAGCATCGGCACACCGCCATGTCGTTCAGACGGGGCAGCCGTTCGCTTGAGCAAAAGGAATAAGAGAAATGTCTTCGGAGGCCAACTTCTCCAACGCGCGCTTTCTCACCGTGGCCGAGGTCGCGGATGTCATGCGGGTATCAAAGATGACCGTGTATCGCCTGGTGCACTCCGGTGAAATGCCGGCGGTGCGTTTCGGCCGCTCCTATCGTGTTCCGGAAACCGCCGTCGAACAGTACCTCAGGGGTGCTGTTGTCGACGGACGCACCGAGACGGGCTGAGCTTTCTCCCGTCCCGCGGGGCCTTAACAGACCTCTCCCCGAGGCCTGCGGTCGTGGTGTGCCCCCGATAGGCGGTACCCTGTTAAGGAACGTTTTACGTCATTGTAAGAACCTGTCAGTTGTGCAGTCTGCTGCTTAGCCCGCGGACCCTTCCCAACGGGCAGGTAATGCATCTAGCCGGTAAGGAACTTTCGTGGGTTCAGTTATTAAGAAGCGTCGCAAGCGTATGGCCAAGAAGAAGCACCGCAAGCTGCTTCGCAAGACGCGCCACCAGCGTCGCAACAAGAAGTAGAACTACTTCACACAGCGTCAATGCCCGTTGCCTTCCCGGCGGCGGGCATTTTCTTTGTCCCGGAGCGGGCGCGCCGGCTGCGGGGCGGCTTTACGCCGCGGGGCCGCGGAAGCGGGAGAAGCCCCGCCACAAGCCGTAGATGGCCCCGCCGACGGTCGCGGCCTTGAGGCCCAGGGTTGCCGCCCGGCGTCCTGACCGGAAGTCGTAGACCGGCCAGTTGTGTTCGCGCGCGTGGCGGCGCAGCCGGGCGTCGGGGTTGATGGCCACCGGGTGCCCGACCATGCCGAGCAGTGGAATGTCATTGTGCGAGTCGCTGTAGGCCCAGCAGCGGTCCAGGTCCAGGCCTTCGGCCTCGGCTAAGCCGCGGACCGCCACGGCCTTGGCGGGCCCGTGCAGGATCTCGCCCACGAGCCGTCCGGTGTAGGCCCCGTCGTGGATCTCGCCGACCGTGCCGAGGGCGCCGGTGAGGCCGAGCCGGGTGGAAATCACGGTTGCCACCTCGATCGGGGTCGCCGTGACGAGCCAGACCCGGCGGCCCATGCGCAGGTGCTGTTCGGCCAGCGCCTTGGTGCCGGGCCAGATCCGCGACTCGATCATCTCGTCGTAGACCTCTTCGCCGAGCACTTCAATGTCCTTGACTGTCAGACCGGAGCCGAGGCTGAGGGCGGTGTCGCGGACGGCGTGGACGTCGTCGATGTTTTCGCCGCGGAGCACGAACATCAGCTGCTTCCAGGCGAAGCCGGCAGCCTGCGGAATGGTGAACGCCCCGCGCTGATGCATCTTGCGGGCCACATGGAAAAGGCTGGCGCCCCGCATGAGGGTGTTGTCGACGTCGAAGAAGGCGGCCTCGCCATGCTGCGGTGGCACATCCGGCCCCGTGGGGACAGCGACGATCTTCTCCTCGGGCATGCCACGAGTCTAGTCAATGCCAGCGGGCCGCATGCGCAGCAGGCACGCCGCCGCACCGCGTGGGAACCCCTGGGCCGCTTCGACGCGTGACGCAGGGCGGGGCTACCGTGGATCCATGGCCAAACCCGTGCTGCCCCCCGATGTAGTCCTGATTACCAAAGCCAACTGCCACCTGTGCGCGGACGCGCGCGACGCCGTCGGGCGCGTCACCGCAGCCCTGGGACTCGAGTGGTCCGAGCAGTCGATCGACGACGACGCCGGCCTGCGCGAGCGCTATGCCGAGGAAATTCCCGTGCTGCTGGTGGACGGCGTCCAGCGGGATTTCTGGCGGATCGATGAGGCGAGACTGGCCCGAACCTTGCGCCGCGCGCTGGGCCAGCAGGCCTGAGTGCTCCCTGAACCGGCGGCCGGTGCTCGCGCCCTCTGCTTTGTGGCACGAACTCCCGGGGCTCTAGAGTGGAGAAACAACGCGACGCAATGGAGCAGATAGTGACTTCGCTGGATTCATCACCCGATGCCCTGCCCGGGGGAGCCGGTTCTGCCGCCAAGCAGATCCCGCCCGCGGCCGTGGCCCGGCTGACCCTCTATCTGCGCGCCCTGACCGCACTGCTGGCCGAGGGCGTGGACCGCGTATCCTCCGAGTCGCTGGCCGAGGCCTGTGGCGTCAGCTCCTCCACCCTCCGCAAGGACCTCTCCTACGTGGGCTCCTACGGGACCCGGGGCGTGGGCTATGAAGTGCAGTACTTGAACCGTCACATTGCCGCGGCGCTGGGTCTGACCCATGACTGGAAGGTGGCGATCGTCGGCGCGGGCAACCTCGGCAAGGCGCTCGCCCGCTACGGCGGCTTTGAATCGCGGGGCTTTGACATCGTGGCCATTTTCGATGCCGACCAGATGGTGGTGGGCAGCGAGGTGGGCTGGCTGCGGGTGAGCGACGCCGCGGACCTCGAATCCGTGCTGCACCGCACCGGTGCCAACATGGCCGTTCTGGCGCTGCCGGCAGCGGTGGCGCAGGGCGTGTGCGACCGGGTGGTGGCCTCCGGTGTGCGCAGCATCCTGAGCTTCGCCCCGGTCCTGCTCCAGGTGCCGCCGGGCGTCAATCTGCGCAAGGTGGACATGGCCACCGAACTGCAGATTCTCGCCTATCACGCGCAAAGGGCGCAGGACCCGGACGACGCCGACTAGCTGTCGGCTGTTCCGGATCCCGCGCCCTGATACCCCGCCTGCGGCGGGTGCCTGGCCTAGCGGCCGTAGGGGTTCTGCGCGTATGGGTTGGCGAATGGCTGCTGCTTCCGAAAGTACGGGGACGTCGCCGGAAGGTACAACATCACGATGCCTGCAATGCCTGCCAGCACCGCAAGGGTTCCGATGCTGAGCGGGAGCAGGCTGAAGATAGATAGGACCGCGAAGACGGTGCCGAGGATCCGCGCCCAGTTTCTGCCCTTGCGGACGTTGATTGCCACGAGCGCGTAAAGGCCCGCGCTGATCACGGCGAACACCACGATGGTGCCGACCAAGAACGGCTTGACTTCGCTGAAGTTGACGTCAGCGCCGCTTGTCGCCATCTGGCGCTGGAACATGTCCCGCAAGGCCGGGGTGTCCAGACCCCCGATGGACAGGAGGAGAGAGAGCACCCATATTGCGCCGGAGGCCACGATGAGCCAGAACGCAATATTGACGAGCTTCGGCACGCCGCCGGGACCCTGCTGCTGACCGTAGGGCGACTGGCCGTAGGGGGACTGGGCGTACGGGGACTGGCCGTAGCCCGGCGCCTGCTGGCCGTACTGGGGAGCGTTCTGACCATATTGCGGAGCCTGCGCGGCATTCTGGCCGTACTGCGGGGCCGTCGGCTGCTGTCCGTAGCCCGGCGCCTGCTGCCCGTACTGGGGCGTGGTCTGACCATACTGCGGGGCCGTCGGCTGCTGTCCGTAGCCCGGCGCCTGCTGCCCGTACTGGGGTGCGTTCTGGCCGTACTGCGGAGCCTGCTTGCCCGACTCGGGTCCGTCCGGGCTGGAAGGCTCGACTGGCGGGTTACTCATGGCGGTCCTTTGCATTTCGGTGGCGGGATGGGTTACCGGGACCGGTGTCAGAACCCGCCCCAGCGTGGTTTAACTCCACCGTACCCCGGGGCCACTGAGGTTTGGGTCATTCCCCAGAGGTATTCTCGGCCAGCGCCCGCCGTCGTCGTGCGGTGCTGCAAGCAGGCCGCCGAAACGGCGAGAGCCGCTCCCACTTGGGGCCGCTCTCAAGTCCGGCGCGGACTACGCCCAGATGTACTCTTCGGCGATCGCCCCGTCCCTGGGATCGTTCTCTGATTCGGGGACTAGAACCGGCCCTTGAAGGCGTTGAACCACGACTGCGAGTTGGGCAGCCACATCAGGACGGTCGCGGCCACGCTGATCACAAAGCCGGGCCAGCTGCCGCCTCCCGCGATGCCCGTGCTGAAGGCTGCGAGGACCAGGCTCACGCCGGCGGCGATGGTTAAGGCGAATCGGGCCCATTCCCAGCCCTCCTTCATCTTCATCGCGAGCGTGACCTGGGCCCCCGCCAAGGCGAGCGCGATCAGAACCAGCAGCATTAGCAGGATGCCCGCCGGCGGTGACACCACGAAGAGGACCACGGCGCCGAAGAGCCCGATCACTCCGGCGAGAAGTCCCAGCAGGCCCCCAACCACCCAAACCCAATAGGAGATCTTCAGTTCCGGGGGCATCGACGGGAGTGTAAAGATTCCGGAATAGCCACCCGCCGGCCAGACTTCATGGAACGTGCGCGGCCGGTCGGCAGGCCACTCGAAGCGGAACCCGCCGGGCCGGCCGGGACCGCCTGACTCCTCCGACGCCCTGGCCGGACCCGGCTGTTCCGCACTGGCGGGTGGGACGTTTCCCGGCTGCGGGGGAGTGCCGCGTGGCTGTTCGGGCTTGGGGACGTCACCGGTGTTGCTCATGATTTTCACTTTAGACTGCGGGACCAGCGCTTCCTAGCAACCTCCCGCGGCGGTGCGGAGTCCGGCCAAACACCCCCCCGATGGAGCGCGCCGGATGCCGGACCGCCTAAGCAAGACACCCCGCTCCATCCAGGGATGGAGCGGGGTGTCTGAAGCGTCTCCGACGGTGGCCGGAACAGCCTGTCCGCCCTCAGGGGGCGGCACGGACTACGCTGCGGGGGCGATGAAGGCCAGTTCGAGGTTGATGGCAACCTTGTCGCTGACCAGCACGCCACCGGCGTCGAGGATAGCGTTCCAGGTCAGGCCGAAGTCCTTGCGGCTGATGGTGGTTTCGGCGGTCAGGCCGGCGCGGGTGTTGCCGAACGGGTCAACGGCCACGCCGTTGAGCTCGGTCTCCAGGGCCACCGGGCGGGTGACACCCTTGATGGTCAGTTCACCCACCAGTTCGTAGGCGTCGCCCTTGGGGACAATGGCGCTCGAGACGAAGGAGATTTCCGGGAACTTCTCGACGTCAAAGAAGTCCTCGCCGCGGACGTGGCCGTCGCGGTTGGCATCGCCGGAATCGAAGCTCGCCGTCTTGATGGTGGCGTTCACCTTCGAGTCACTGACGTTTTCGGCGAGGTCCAGGGTTGCGTCGGCCTCCTTGAACTGGCCGCGGACCTTGCTGATGCCTGCGTGACGGACGCTGAAGCCGATTTCGCTGTGCGAGGGGTCGAGGGTCCAGGTGCCGGTGGTGAGGTTGGCGGGAAGTGCCATGGGGTTCTCCTTGGGTCGGGTGGGTGGTGCACAAGTTCTACTGAGCGTGGGTCGAAGCCCTATTTATTGAAGCCTCAACTAACCGCTTCACCCAGTATAAACATGCATTTGCATCTTTTATTCCGGCGTTGGGGAACATTTCTTCAAAAGTTTGAGTTCTACTTCTCGTAGAAGATTTCGCCATTGCGCCTGCCCTTTGAGAAACTGGTACACATGCCCCAAGCCACTGTTCATTTGCTCCGCCACGGCGAGGTCCACAACCCCGAGGGTGTCCTGTATGGCAGGCTGCCGGAGTTCCACCTCTCCGAACTGGGCCAGGAGATGGCCCGGACGCTGGCAGAGCACTTCAGCGAACGTGCCGCGCAGGGTGCCAAGATCGTGCATCTCGTAGCCTCCCCGTTGACCCGCGCGCAGGAAACCGCCCAGCCGATCTCGCAGGCCCTCAACCTTGACATCGTCACGGAGGAGCGGATCATCGAGGCTGCCAACTACTTCGAGGGCCTCCACGTCTCCAAGGCCGAACTCCTGAGGCCGAAGCACTGGCCGATGCTGCGCAATCCGCTCCGGCCGTCCTGGGGCGAGCCGTACCGGGAGCAGGCCGCGCGGGTGACCGCGGCCGTGCAGGATGCGCGGCTGCGGGCCATCGAACTCGGCGGCGACGGCGCAGAGGCCATCCTGGTCAGCCACCAGCTGCCCATTTGGGCCGCCCGGCTCAGCGCCGAGGGCCGGCCGTTGTGGCACGACCCGCGGAAGCGCGAATGCACGCTCACCTCCGTGACATCGCTCGTGTTCGACGACGCCGGGACGCTGCTGCGCGTGGACTACAGCGAGCCTGCCTCCGCCCTCCTGCCCGGTGCGTCCAGCACCCCCGGGGCCTGAGCATGTTGGGAAACGACCCGCGGCTGACCCGCCGCAGCCTCCTCACCGCCGGCGGCGGGGCGCTGGCCCTCGTGCTGGGGCTCTCCGGCTGCGCCCAGGAGGACGCCCTGGCCAAGCAGGCCAAGGCGGGTGACAACAAGAACTACGTCGCGGGTGACGGCTCGGTGACCGAATTCGCCGTCGCCGACCGGAAAAAGCCGGTGGACATCAAGGGGACGTTGTTCGACGGTACCGCCGTCACGGCGTCGGCCTTTCCGGGCAAGGTCACGGTACTCAACTTCTGGTTCGCCGCCTGTGCCCCGTGCCGGGTGGAGGCGCCGTCGCTCGAATCGCTGCACCAGGAGTTCAAGGGCCACGGCGTGCAGTTTTACGGCGTCAATCTGCGCGATGAGAAGCCGACGGCGGAAGCGTTCGACAAGACCTTCAACCTGACGTATCCGAGCTTCAACGACAAGGATGGGGCGGTCCTGCTGGCCGTGTCCGGACTCGTTCCGCCCGGCGCTGTCCCCACCACACTGGTGCTCGACAAGCAGGGCCGGGTCGCGTCCCGGGTGCTCGGCGAAATCCAGAAGGGCACCCTCAAGTCCCTCATCGCCGCCGCCGTGGCCGAGTGATCGAGTAGATGACCCCGTGAACAGCCCCTTCGCCGAAGCGATCCTGAGCGGATCGCTGCTGCTCGCCATCCCGGTGGCGCTCTTGGCCGGCCTCGTCTCCTTCCTCTCGCCCTGCGTGCTGCCGCTGGTGCCCGGCTACCTCGGCTACGTGACCGGGCTGACCGGCGTCGACCTGCAAAAACAGAAGCGCGGCCGGATGCTCGCCGGAATCGGGCTGTTCGTACTCGGCTTCTCGGTGATCTTCGTCCTCCTCGGCGGCGCTTTCGGCCAGCTGGGAACGCTGATCACCGGCTCGCAGAACGCGTGGATCACGCAGCTCCTGGGCCTGCTGGTGATTGTGATGGGCGTGGTCTTCATGGGCGGCTTCGGCTGGCTGCAGCGCGACGCCAAGATCCAGGCCAAGCCGCCGGCCGGGCTGTGGGGAGCGCCGCTGCTGGGCATTACGTTCGGCCTGGGCTGGGCGCCGTGCATCGGCCCCACCTATTCGGCCGTCCAGCTGCTGAGCCTGTCCGGCGGTTCCTCCGCGGCGAAGGGCGCCCTCCTGGCCTTCGTGTATAGCCTTGGGTTGGGCATTCCGTTCCTGCTGATCGCCCTGGCCATGCGCCGCGGCGTGGGCGTGCTGTCCTTCTTCCGCAAGCACCGGCTCGCCATCCAGCGCACCGGTGGCGGCATCCTGATCGTGCTCGGCGTGCTGATGGCCAGCGGCGTATGGGGGGCCTGGGTTTCCGGGCTGCAGTACTGGTTCCAAACCGATGTGACATTGCCGATCTGATGAGCGAGCGAGTGAACGTAAAGAAGAAATCCCCGGCCCCCGGCACGCCCGAAGCCGGTACGCCTGAACCCGGCACGCCTGAACCCGGCAGCAGCCCCGCCGGGGCCGTTTCCGCGGCCAAGGCCGGCGCCGTCCTCCCCGCGCTTGGTCCGCTGGGCATGCTCCGCTGGGCATGGACGCAGCTGACCAGCATGCGCACCGCGCTGTTCCTGCTGCTGCTGCTGGCCGTCGCCGCCGTGCCCGGATCGCTGTTCCCGCAGCGGCCGACCAACCCCGCGATCGTCACGCAGTACATCAAGGACCACCCGGACTACGGCAAGATCCTGGACTCGCTGCAGCTTTACGACGTGTACTCCTCAGCGTGGTTCTCCGCCATCTACATCCTGCTGTTCATCTCGCTGATCGGCTGCGTGGTGCCCCGCGCCATCGCGCACTACAAGGCCCTGCGTTCCCAACCCCCGCGGACCCCTGCCCGGCTGTCCCGGCTGCCCGAATACGGCACCCTGGTTATCCCCGCCGACGCCGGGATCCCGGCGTCGGGCGCCATTGATGACGCCGCCGCGCTGCTGAAGAAGCGCGGCTACCGCGTTGAGGTCCGGGACCACGACGGCGCGCGGCCGTCGCTCGGAGCGGAGCGCGGCCTCTTCAAGGAGGTCGGCAACCTTGTCTTCCACACCGCCCTGATCGGCGTGCTGGTATCCGTCGCGGCCGGCGTCCTGTTCGGCTACAGCGGGCAACGGATCCTGGTCGAGGGGGACACCTTCGTGAACACCCTGGTGGGCTACGACCAGTTCAGCCCAGGCACAAATTTCCAGAGTAGCCAGTTGCAGCCCTACTCCATCCAGCTGGACAAGTTCCAGATCACCTTTGACCGCGAATCCAAGGGCAAGTTCGGCCAGCCGATCGACTTCACGGCCAACGTGACCACCAAAGAGAACCCGGACGCGCCCGCCAAGCAGGAGGTGCTGAAGGTCAACGATCCGCTCAGTCTGGGCGGCACCAGCATCTACCTCACCGGCAACGGTTACGCCCCGGTGGTCACGGTGCGCGATGGCGCCGGCAACGTCGCCATGCAGGGCCCGGTCGTGGCCAAGCTGCAGGGCGACAACTACTACTCCTCGGTGGTCATCAAGGTCCCCGATGCCAAACCGGAGCAGCTCGCCTTCGCCGGCTTCTTCCTGCCCACCGCGTTCGTCACGCCGGAAGGTGTTTCCTTCAGCGGCGATCCCGACCTGTTCAACCCGCAGCTGACGCTGAATTCCTACTACGGCGACCTCGGATTGAACAGCGGCTCCCCGCAGAACGTTTTCGAACTCGACGTCAAGAAGCTGACGCCGCTGAACGCGCGCAACCTGCCCACCAAAGGCATCGTGCTGACCCCCGGCGCCACGCAGACCCTCCCGGACGGCAAGGGCACCATCACGTTCGACGGCGTGAAGCGCTACGTCGGCGTCGACATCCACCACAACCCGGGCCAGGCTTACGCGCTGTTCTTCGCGCTGCTCGCCGTCGCCGGGCTCGTCACCTCGCTCTACGTCAACCGTCGCCGCGTCTGGGTCCGCACCGGAACCCACGCGGATGGCCGGACCATGGTCGAGTACGGCCTCCTGGCCCGCGGCGAGGACCACCGGCTCGCCGGGGAAGCGGCCGCGGTCCGCGCCCTGCTGGCGGCCGCCTGGCCGCTGGACGACGCCGATTCCCAGCCCGCTCCCAGCGCCAAGGCGGATAATGGCCGCGCGGAGACCGGCGCAAACGGTCCCGCGGGCACCGCGACGTCACTGGAACACCCCACAGCAGACTCCATCCAGTCCATAGCAGGCTCGCCTGCGTCAAAGAAGGATCAGTAATGCCGATGATCAACGAAACCATGGGCCAGTACAGCGAGCTCTTCATGCTGCTCGCCGCCGGTACCTACACGGTGGCCTTCATCGCGTTCGCCTGGGACCTGGCCAAGAGCAGCAAAACCCTGCGCGCGGTGGACCTGAAGGCGGCGGAACTGTCCGGCGCCGAGGTGGCCCGGGTCCCGGTGGGCGCCGGCGTCGGGGCTTCCTCCGCAGCCGTTGACCGTGCCGACTCCGACGTTAGCGGCCCGGCCGGGCGCGCCGAGCGTCCGACGTCGTCCGCGGCGCGCAGCGACGGAGCCGGGCAGACCGCCGACGGCGCCATGCGCTACTCCGCCGAACGGCGCGTTCCGGCCCGGGTGGCCGTCGCCCTGACGGTGCTGGGTGTCGCGATCCACGCCGCGGGCGTCATCACCAGGGCCCTCGGCGCAGGCCGGGTGCCGTGGGGCAACATGTACGAGTTCCTGACCACCGGCGCGTTCGTTGCCGTGGCGGTCTTCCTTCTGGTCCTCATCCGCCGCGACCTGCGCTTCCTGGGCACCTTCGTGGTGGGCCTCGCGATCATTATGCTCGTTGCAGCCTCGGTAGCGTACTGGACGCCGGTGGGGCACCTCGTCCCGGCGCTGCAGAGCTACTGGCTGGTCATCCACGTCTCCATCGCAGTGCTGTCCTCCGCCCTCTTCACCCTGACGTTCGCAATGTCCGCGCTGCAGCTGGTCCAGTCGCACCGGCAGAAGACCATTGCCGCCGGCGGGGCCGACAAACTGGGCTTCATGCGCCTCGTGCCCAACGCCCTGAGCCTGGAAAACCTGTCCTACCGGATTAACGCGATCGCGTTCGTCGGCTGGACCTTCACGTTGATGTTCGGTGCCATCTGGGCCGAGAAGGCCTGGGGCCGGTTCTGGGGCTGGGACACCAAGGAAGTCTGGACCTTCGTGATCTGGGTGGTCTACGCCGGTTACCTGCACGCCCGTGCCACCCGCGGCTGGACCGGAACCCGTGCCGCCTGGCTCTCGATCGTGGGCTACCTGTGCGTGGTCTTCAACTTCACCATCGTGAACCAGTTCTTCAACGGACTGCACTCCTACTCGGGACTTTAGGGCGCCGGGGAGTCCCGGGGTTCACGGACCCCGCTGGGCTAGCCGGAGGGCCGCTGCGCTACGTGCGCGGCGGCCCTTCCGTGTTTGGGCGGCATCGTAGGGAGGGCATCCGCTTTGAGCTCCGGCCGGTTTCCCCATTTTTTGGCCTCCAATTTGCCAAAGATGGGCGCTATGTTCCACGGAGAGCGGCCATTCCTGTCAGACGGGCGCCCGGTTGGGCCGAATCGCACAGTACTTCCCCGCCAGGTCATCAGGTGGCCGCCCTGCGCCTGAGCCCCAGACGAGGTACGGGCAACTAGTTGCCCGTACCTCGTCCGAGCTCACCGGGCCCGACTCCGGTAGATGGCCCGTCCCCCGTCCAAGCGCTGCCCGTGCCTACCCGTCGACTTGCCACAGTCGGCCGCTGAGCCGGCGGCTTAGCGGCCATTGCTGTCAAGTGGGCTCCCGGTTCCGGCGCCATGGCAAAGTACTTTCCGGCCAGGACATCAAGGTGCCCGTCCTGCGCCTGAGCGCTAGGCGCGATATTCGAGGGCCGGGCGCAGCCGGGCGGCAGCCAGCCCCGGATGCAGCCTACGTCGTCGACTTGCCACAGTCGGTCGCTGAGCGGGCGGCTTAGCGGCCGTTCCTGTCCGATAGGCGCCGGCCAGAATCAGCCACGGGGCCGGTAGGCCCCGGACCGGGGTCGGGTGACCAGCCGCGTTCCATCAAGGCTGCCCGCACCCGGGTAACTGCAGCCGGCTCCATCCCGAGAGCGAACGGGGTCAAATGCCACTGGGTCAAGACGACGACCCGCCACCCGGCATCCCTGGCGTTCTCATCCCGGAAGAGGTCGCCGCGAGGCTGGGCAGCACTGGCATGATGTCCGCCGTCGTACTGGATGGCGACCTTTTCTTTCTCATAGGAAAGGTCCGGATCCTGGATCCAGCCCCCGGTCTCGTCGAACATCGGGACGTTGATTCCGGGTTCTGGTAGGCCGTACCGAATCAGGAGCAGCCGGAGTTCGGTCTCCTTCGGGGAGTCCGTGCCGGGGCGCAGCAGAGCTCGGGCACGCATAGCCCGACGGTAGCCGGGTCTGCCTCGCTTCCCTTCTAGATACGCATCCAACCCGCTGCTCGTTGTTAGTGGGCGTCTCCGACCCAGTAAGAAGTCGCCGGCGATCACCAAGTCATCGAGGCTGAGCATACCGGCGAGGTCGAACCACGTCCGCACCGGGGAGGTGCAGCGCACTCTGGTGCCCGCCACGACCTCCTCAGGTTCGAGAGACTGCTGATGGCCCAGAACGTTCTTGCGTCGCACAGCGCGATGGCCAGGCATAGTCGTCAGATGCACGACGGCCTCGGCCGCGAGGGAAGCAGGCAGCGGGAATCCCCACAACACAGCCGCGGACAGATGGCTCACGACTGCGCCGGTGGCAGCAGCCAGGGAATGAGCGCGTTCCAGCAAGCTATTGCGGGTGCCGGCCGTCGCGCGCCCACCGTAGCAGAAGCTGACGAGATCACGGGCCCGGGTTCGACGTCGGCTCAGGCCTGCCATGCGGGCCTCGGCCACGGTGAACGGCCTGTTTTGGAGCTGAGGGGGAAGCTCACTGGGTTGGCGCATGAATGAATTCTGCGCCTGACTGGCGCGGGCCAGGGCGTTATCCACAGGGCGGCAGCGTGTGGGGGAGGAGTTGCGGCTCGTGGGCCCGTATCCTCGCGAGCTGCGGCTGCCCAACGTGGCCGAGAGACGGTCCACCACACTCGGCGTGGCAGCGATTTGCCAGAGATGGCCGCTTCGACGATCTACATTCCGGCCCTTCTTGGCAAACGGCCGAGGGTCGCTGCCCGTGCGCCACGTGCCGGTCCAAGATAGTGAGGCAGGGGCGGCTCGGGCGGGGCTAGCGCCGGCCGGGCCAGTATGCCCGTTTCGTGGGGCCGTTGGCGCAGGGAAGCCGCGATTTGCCAGAGATGGCCGCTTCGACGACCTACATTCCGGCCCTTTTTGGCAAACGGCCGCGGGTGGCTGCCCGTGCGGAATCGCCGACCGCGCGTGAGGGCCGCCAGCATCCGGCCGAGGGTGGTTGCCTGAGTGGAACCGCCGACCACACGGGGACGCGATGTCTGGCAAGCGGCAGGAGAGGTGCAGGAGGACAATTGCCTGACCGGAAGGACCGAGCCGGCAAGGATCTTGCGGGTCTACTTAACCTCGTCGGTGCCCTGCGCCGAGTCGCCGCTGCCGTGGGTTTCGCCGGCGTCCGGGCCCGGGGAGTCGTCAGTGCCGTTTCGAAGCTCGCGTTCCTTGGCCTCCAGCTCGTCCCGAAGCTTTTTGAGCCTGTCGGCCTCCGCCTGGTTCCGCTGGCGCCGCGCAAGGTTGCGGAGGAATTCAGGGTCATCGTCCGGGGCTGTCGGGTGCCGGTAGGTAGCAGGGGCGGCTTCCGCTCCGCCGCCGCGCGGGCGCCCTATGAGGAACCACAGGACGGCTCCGATCACCGGGAGGACGATTTGCACCACGATCCAGGCCGGCTTGGAAATGCCCTTGGTCTGGCGTGAGTCAGTCCGGATCAGGTCGATCAATCCGTAGACAAATACGACTAACACGAGGATTGGTACCACAACACGGAGCATAGCTTCAGTTTAGCCTCCGCGGGGGTTTCCGGCGCCTGGCCCCAGGTCGCCGGCCGAGATCGCACGGTGCCTGGCCAGCGGCGTCCGCACCGCGGGGTGCCTGGCCAGCGGCGTCCGCACCGCCGCGGCGCCCGCACCGCCAGCGGCGCCCGCACGGCCGGGGAAGCCGCGGCGGCCCCGGGGCGGCTAAACTGGGGACGTGGCCTTCTTGAAATACTCCCTGATCCGTCTGGCGCTGTTCCTGCCGTTGTTCGCGCTGTTTGTCTATCTGCAGCTGGGCTGGCTGCTGGCCGCTCTCTGCGCCGGCATGATGGCGTTCGCGATCAGCTTCCTGTTCTTCCAGCGGCAGCGCGACGCGGCCACCGCCTCGATCCACACCCGCTTCTCCGGTCAGGCCAAGCCGCTGCGCAGCGCCGGGGAGGTCGACGACGCCGACGCCGAGGATCGGCTCGTGGACGAGCATCCGGACGTTACCGTACGCACCGACAGCCGTCCGAAGAAGCCCAGCGACTCCTAGGCCCGACAGTCCCTGTTAGGCCCGACTGGCCCCGACAGGCCCGTCTGTGCCAGGCCCCACGCGCGGACCCGCCCTAGAACCCGCGGCTCAGCACCAGGCCGAGCGAGAACAGCACGGCGTAGCCGAGGTTGATCAGTCCGGTCTGCTTCAGCACCGGGATCAGGCTCTTGCGGCGTCCGGCAATCATCAGCCAGGACGGCATCAGGCTGGCCGGGATGAGCAGCAGCACAATCAGCATCCAGGGCCGGGCCGGTGCCAGCACGATGACCAGCAGGATCGCGACCGCGAGCATCAGCACGTAGCTTTCCCTTGCGTGCTTGTCACCGAGCCGTACGGCCAGGGTCTTCTTGCCCGCGACCCGGTCGGTGGGGATGTCCCGGACGTTATTGGCCATCAGCAGGGCACAGGCGATCAATCCCGTGCCGATCGCACCGATGATGGCCTCGGGGCTGAGCCGCCCGGCCTGCGTGAACGTAGTGCCCAGTGTCGCCACCAGCCCAAAGAAGACAAACACGAACAAGTCACCCAGCCCGAGGTAGCCGTAGGGGTTCTTTCCGCCGGTGTAGCCCCACGCGGCGAAAACGCAGCCCACGCCCACGAGGATCAGCCACCACGCCTGGGTGATGATGACCAGCGCCAAGCCGAACAGCATCGCCAGGCCGAACGCGGCGAAGGCAGCCCGCTTGACGTGCTCCGGCTTCGCCACGCCGGAGCCGACCAGCCGGAGCGGGCCCACCCGGTCCTCGTCGGTGCCCCGGATGCCGTCGGAGTAGTCGTTGGCGTAATTCACCCCCAGCTGGAGCAGCAGGGCCACCATGGCGGCAAGCAACGCGTTGACGGGACGGAACGCATCCATCGCATAGGCGGCTCCGGACCCGATCAGGACCGGCGCGATCGCGGCCGGCAGGGTGCGCAGACGGGCGCCTTGGATCCATTGTGCGGCTGTGGCCACGTTCAGTACCTCGTTGATTCGGTGAAGATCTGGTCGGTCAGACTTGCTTGATGCTTTTCTATTTTCCCTGATGCAGGGCGTCGAGCAGAACGGTCATGCTCAGTCGGTCCGGCTTGCCGTTGGGCAGCATGATCAGTTCGGCGGCCGCGAGGACGGTTTTCGGCGCCAGCAGTCCCAGCGCATCTTGCCGCCGGGCGGTGAAGCCCCGGATGCCGGCGGGCGAGCTGTCTTCCACCGCCACATAGGCGGCGATGGCCTGCCCCCACTCGGCTGACGGCACGCCGGCCACAAACGCGGCCCGGACGCCGTCGAGCTTCTCCAGCTCCGCCTGCACGTGCGCGGCGGAGACCTTGACGCCGCCGGTGATCACGACGTCGTCCGCCCGGCCCAGCACGGTGAGCCGCCCGTCTTCGCCCAGTTCGCCGAGATCACTGGTGCGGTACCAGCGGACCCCGTCCTCCTCGACAAAGGCCGCCGCCGTGAGCGCGGGCTCGTCAAGGTAGCCGGCGGCGATGGTGGCACCGCCGAGCAGGACCCGGCCGTCGGCCGCGATCTTGACCTCGACGCCGTCCAGTGGCACGCCGTCGTACACGCACCCGCCGCAGGTTTCGGCGGAACCGTAGGTGGTGACCACCCGGACGCCGGCATCCCGGGCCGCCGCGAGCAGCCCGGCCGGCGCGGGGGCGCCCCCCAACAGGATCGCGTTGAAGCGCCGGAGCACGGCCAGCGTGTCCGCGGAGGGTTCTTCCAGCAGCCGTTGCAGCTGCGTGGGAACCAATGAAGTGAGGCGGACCTTGTCGGTCAGCTCCAGCGCGGCAGCCGTGAAGGCCTCCGGGGTGAACCCGCCGGAGAGGTCCATCGCCCACGGCCGGGTGCCGGCGAAAAGCGAACGGACCAGCACCTGCACGCCGGCCACAAACTGCACCGGGAGCGCCAGCAGCCACTGGCCTTCACCCTTGAGCGCCATTGCCGTCGCCATCGAGGACGCCGCCAACGCTTCGGTCGTGAGGACGGTGGCCTTCGGCGTTCCGGTGGAGCCGGACGTCCGCACCACCACGGCGGCATCCTCGATTCCCGGTGTCTCCACCAGGTGGACGACAGGGGAGCCGTCCGCGGCCGCCGACAGTTCGACGGCGGGACCGTCGCCGCGGAGGGCGGCGGCGAGGGCTGAGAGGGCGGGTTCGATGTGTGCGGCTCCGGCAGTCATTGGCAACCTCAGAAGTAGTACGGGAACTTGGACCAGTCTGGATCCCGTTTTTCCAGGAAGGCTTCCTTGCCCTCCACCGCCTCGTCCGTCATGTAGGCCAGCCGCGTCGCCTCGCCGGCGAACACCTGCTGCCCGGCCAGGCCGTCGTCGGCGAGGTTGAAGGCGAACTTGAGCATCCGGATGGCCTGCGGCGACTGCCGGGCAATGTCCGCGGCATATTCCAGGGCCACCTCTTCGAGCCGCTCGTGGTCCACGGCCTCGTTCACGGCGCCCAACCGGACCATGTCTTCGGCGGAATATTCGCGGGCCAGGAAGAAGATCGCGCGGGCGGACTTCTGGCCGATCTGGCGGGCCAGCAGGGCCGAGCCGTAGCCGGCATCGAAACTGCCCACGGTCGCGTCGGTCTGCTTGAACTTACCGTGCTGCCGCGACGCGATGGTCAGATCGGAGACCACGTGCAGCGAGTGCCCGCCGCCTGCGGCCCAGCCGTTCACGACGGCGATGACCACCTTGGGCATGGTCCGCATCAGCCGCTGGACCTCGAGGATGTGCAGCCGCCCGGCGCGGGCGGGGTCGATGGTCTCCTTCGTTTCGCCCTCCGCATAGCGGTAGCCGTCCCGGCCGCGGATCCGCTGGTCGCCGCCGGAGCAGAACGAGTGGCCGCCGTCCTTGGCGGAGGGGCCGTTGCCGGTGAGCAGGACGGTGGCAACATCGGGGGTCATCCGGGCGTGGTCCATGGCCCGGTAGAGCTCGTCCACGGTGCCGGGCCGGAAGGCGTTGCGCACCTCCGGCCGGTTGAAAGCGATCCGGACGGCGGGCAGGTCCCGCACCACCGAGCCGTCCGCGGCGCGCTCGACCTGCCGGTGGTACGTCATGTCCTGGAAGTCGTCGAAGCCGGACACGGTGCGCCAGCGGGAGGGGTCAAAGACGTCGGATACCTTGGCGGGGATTTCGTTGCTCACAGTCCGAGTCTAGTAATCGGCTCAGCTGATGCAGAACTCGTTGCCTTCCGGGTCCGCCATGGTGTGCCAGGAATGCGGGCCTTGGTTGGCGGTCCAGAGGAAGGTGGCACCGCGGGTCTCCAGGGCGGCGCGGACCGCGTCCTTGTCCGCTCCGGCCAGGTTCACGTCCCAATGGACCCGGTTCTTGACCGTTTTACCCTCCGGTGCCGTCTGGAACAGCAGCCGGCGGGCGGGCGGGGTCACACCCAGGTCCTCCCGCGGCCGGATGGCGGCGCCGGCCCGCCAGACCAGCTTCCCCTGGTGCCGCTTCGTTTCCGTGTCCGTCGCAAAACCCTGCTCGATCATGGACCGGATGAAGTCCTCGTCCTGCGGCTCCACGGCCCAGTCGAGGGTTTCCGCCCACCAGTCCGCAAGGCCGTGGGGATCGGCGCAGTCAACAGCTATCTGGATGTTCAATGCCATGGGAGAAACCTACGACGGCGGCGCCCGCCGCGCTAGGTGCCTACTGCAGCTTGTCGAGGATCTCCGGCGGGATGGCGTAGATGAAGATGACGGCCAGCAGGTTCTTCGAGGCGTGGACGAAGTAGGAGAACATTACGTTCTGGCCGGTCCAGACGTACACGAACACCAGGACGGCGCCCATGGCGAGGTAGGGCATCAGGACCGGCAGTGTCAGCGTCTCCTGGCCTACGATGTGGATGGCCGCGAAGAGCACCACCGAGAGGGCGCAGCACGCCCAGATGTTCAGCTTCCGGCTCAGCTTGCCGATCAGCAGGTGCCGGAAGACGTATTCCTCCACGAACGGGCCTACCACCACCAGCAGCGGAACCATCAGCCACGCCGGAACCTGCTGCATGAGGGCCTGCAGGCCAGCCTGGTTGGCGGAGGTCTGCGGGGGCCCGGCGAGGACCGCCAGCACAGCGGTCAGGATCATAGCGGCCACCACCGCCAGCGGTACCATCAGCAGCGTGAACCAGGGCCGCGTGGCCAGGACGCGGAGATCCCGGCCCGCCACCCGCCGGGCCGCGGCCAGCGCGAGCAGGCCGATTCCGCCGTAGAAGACCAGATTGACGGCGTAGGACGCCACGGCCGGGTTCGGTGAGAGCTGCAGCAGCAGCGGCCCCAGCAGCCCGGAGGCGGTGGCAAAGAACGCGGCAACGGCGGCGTAAAGCCCCGCCGTGATGAGGTCCAGCCGGGAAAAAACGTAGAGTTCCGGACGCGGCGCAGGCAGTTGGCGGAGGGCGGTGTCCATGACATCAGCCTAACGTTGACCGGCTCCCGGATGTTGCCCGCGTCACGGTGCGGCCGCCGGAACCCGTAGAATGGATGAGCCGAGCGACGCTGCGAGCCCTTCGGGGCTCCGGTACCACCGCTGAATCCCCGCCCCGGCCGTATCCACTTTTGTGCGCCCCCGGGGACCGCGTTCCCGTCCCGGCAAGACCCTAGCTACAAAGGAACTTTCGTGCCGAAAAGTACTGTCACCGAACCCCAGAACGCCCAGGCGCAAACCGCCGTCGTCGACCCGACCCTCAGCGCCGAGGGTTACAAGAAGTCCCTGACCGGCCGACAGGTCACCATGATCGCGATGGGCGGCGCAATCGGCGTCGGCCTCTTCATGGGTGCCGGCGGACGCCTGGCCTCCACCGGCCCGGCACTGATCTTTTCCTACGCCATCGCGGGCGTCCTCGCCTACCTGCTGATGCGCGCTCTGGGCGAACTCATCATGTACCGCCAAACCTCCGGCTCGTTTGTCAGCTACGCCGGGGAGATGTTCGGCAAGAAGGGCGCCTACCTGTCCGGCTGGATGTACTTCATCAACTGGGCCATGACCGGCATCGCCGAGCTGATCGCGATCGGCCTGTACTTCCAGTTCTTCTTCCCGAACGTGCCGGTGGAACTGAGCGCCATCGCCGCCCTGCTCCTCCTGGTGGGAGTGAACCTGCTGAGCGTCAAGGCGTTCGGGGAATTCGAATTCTGGGCCTCGGTCCTGAAGGTCGCAGCTATTCTGATCTTCCTGGTGGTCGGCACCTTCATGGTGATCACCAACGCCAAGGTCGGCGACGGCCACGCCTCCGTAGGAAACCTCTTCGCGGCCGACGGCGGCATGTTCCCCAAGGGCGCGCTGGTCATGATCCTGGTGCTGAACGCGGTGATCTTCGCCTACAACGCCATCGAACTTGTCGGCATCACCGCCGGCGAGATGGAAGACCCGGCCAAGGAAGTCCCGAAGGCGATCCGCGCGGTCGTGATCCGCATCGTTGTGTTCTACATCGGTTCGGTGACCCTGCTTGCCATGCTGCTGCCCTCGGACCAGTACCATGCCGGCACCTCACCGTTCGTCACCGTCTTCGGCCAGATGGGCCTGCCATGGATGGGTGACGTCATGAACATGATCGTTATCACCGCGGCGCTGTCATCCTGCAATTCCGGACTGTATTCGATCGGCCGGATCTTCCGCACCATGGCCAACAACGGGCATGCCCCGCAGTGGCTGACCCGGATGTCCAAGAACCACGTGCCCTACGCGGCGATCCTGGCGATCGGCTCGGTCTATCTCATCGGCATCCTGCTGAACATCTGGCTCGGCGGCTCGCACGCCTTCGACCTCGCGCTGAACACCGCCTCGATCGGCGTCATCTTCACCTGGGGGTCGATCTTCGCCAGCCAGATCGCGCTGCGGAAGATCAAGGGCAACGTTTCGTCGCTGCCCATGCCGGGCTCCCCATGGACCAGCTGGGCCGGGCTGGTCGCGCTGCTCGCCGTCACAGTGCTGATCGGTTTCGACACCATGACCAGCAAGTCCGGCGAGGTCTTCCAGCTCGGACTCTGGACCCTCGCGACCATTCCGTTCTTCGCGGTGGTGCTCTGGCTCGGCTGGCAGAAGGTCAAGAACAACGAGCCCAAGAGCGAGCTGTTCAGCTAACACCGCCGTCGCTCCCGCGTCGGTTGCTCCGTAAGTGCCGTTCTGGGGCCGCTAAACGGCGTGGTCGGAGCAACCGATCAGGGGACGGACCTACTCCTTCAGATGCCGGGCGAAGTGGTCCTCGATCCGGTGCCAGGCCTCGGGCGCGGACTGCGGGTCCGGCCCGACGCCGAGTACCCGGAACAGCGGCCGCAGCGGCCGGGGACCGGCCTCCGCGTCGTTGAGGAACCCGTGGCCGGCGGTTTCGAATTCCTTGACGTCGTGTTCGACGCCGAGCGCCTCGAGGGCCGACGAAAGCCGGCTGGCCGCGCCCCGAAGGCCCCGGTCCTTGGCGCCGAAGTTGGCCACGATGGGGCAGGCGCCGGCGAGCGCCGTCTCCGGGTCCTTGGGCACGGTGCCGTAGTTTACGGCGGCGGCGTCGAAGCCGTCGTTGGCCAGCAGCAGCGCGAAGCCGCCGCCCATGCAGAAACCAATGACGCCGATCTTTCCGGTCGTGCGGCCGGAATCCAGCAGCCACTGCCGGGCGGCCGCCAGGTCCGCGAACGCCTTCCCCTGCCCGGCGGCGAGGGAGCGCATGGTGGAAACCAGGCACCGGCGGGCACCGCCGTCGCTGAATAAGTCGACGGCCAAGGTGAGGTAGCCGGCGGCCGCCATCCGCTGCGCGTGCCGGAGCGTGATGTCGTCCAGGCCGAAGGCCTCGTGGATCATCAGCACGGCGGGAAACGGTCCGTCCCCTTCCGGTTCGGCGAGGTAGCCGCGGAGCCGGCTCGAGCCGCCGGCGACGCCTTCGGGGCCGGTGAGATCAACGTAGTGCGGGTCCATTCCAACAGTCTGGCATCCGGGCACAAAAAACGGCGCCGGACATCCCCCAAAGGAATGTCCGACGCCGTCGATCTGCGGAATTAGTCGCGCTTGAAGGCGTCCTTGGCGTTCTCGCCGACCTTCTTTGCGTCAGCGACGACCTGGTCCTTCTGGCCTTCGGCCTTCAGTCGGTCGTTGTCCGTAGCGTTTCCGGTGGCTTCCTTGGCCTTGCCGCCGAGGTGCTCCGCTTCGTTGTGAATCTTGTCTCCGATACCCATGGTGTGTTCCACCTTTCGTTTCCGGTTGAAATTCAATGTGGTTTCACCCTAACACAAAGCATACTTACTAATTCAAGGGGACCTGCACCATCACCTGGCCTGGCCTGGCCGGCCCGGCGCCCGGCGCCTAGCGCCCAGGTTCCGCGGGGCCGGGCTAGGCTCGGATGCATGAAGCTCACAACCACCGTCACCCAGCACATCATGGCCAACGCGGACAGGGTGTGGGCTGTCGTGACGGACCTTCCGGGCTCGGCTGGGACCCGCAAGAGCCTCACACAGGATCTCGCCGAGATCGCCGCCAAGGCGGAAGCGCTGTGATGGCGGCCGCTTCCGGTGCCCGCAAGATGGCAGCACCACGCCTCACGCCGGTCCGGCTGGCTGACCTCGTGCCGGATGCCGCCCCGGATTTCCGGCGCGGCGAGCGCTACGACGGGGTTGCCTACAACCGCGCGGCCGCGGACGGACTGGAACTCAGTGGTACCGATTTCGCCGAATGCGAGTTCAGCGGCGTCTCCTTCAACGAAACCCAATTGCGCGGCGCAACCTTCCGTGACTGCATCCTGGCCGAGGCTTACGCGCCCGTGTTCACGGCCGCCCGCTCAAGCCTGCGCGACGTCGAGCTCCGCAATCCCCGCTGGGGCTCGGCAGAACTGTATGAAAGCGGCTGGCAGTCCGTGCGGATCGACGGCGGGAAGCTGGACTACGTCAATCTCCGCGGCTCCAAACTCATCGACGTCCAAATCAGTGACTGCATCATCAACGAACTCGACCTAGGTGCGTGCACGGCCACCAGGGTGGCGCTGAAGAACTGCACCATCGGCAGCCTGGACTTCAGCGACGCCCGGCTCAAGGATTTCGACCTGCGCGGCACGGAGTTCCGGTCCATCAGCGGCCTCGGCAGCCTCGCGGGCCTGGTCATCGACGAATACCAACTAAGCCTGCTGGCGCCGCTGCTGGCCGGCCACCTCGGCATGATCGTCGCCTGAGTCACCGCCTGGGGCGCCTGCGGCTGCGCCCGTCACTGGGCCGCGTCATCCGGGGCCGCCCGGTTGACCGCCATGACCCGCCGTGTAATCGTTATAGAACGAACGGTCGGTAATTTATCCTGCCGACCCTGCTCCCTTGGTGAAGGATGTTCTCATGGTCGAGGCTTTTCTTGTTGGCGGTGCCCGCACTCCGGTGGGCCGGTATGGCGGAGCGCTCTCCGCGGTCCGTCCCGATGACCTGGCGGCGCTGGTGGTCCGGGAAGCCGTTGCCCGCGCCGGCGTCGACCCGGACGCCATCGACGAGGTCATCCTCGGCAACGCCAACGGCGCCGGCGAGGAAAACCGCAACGTAGCCCGGATGGCCACCATCCTGGCCGGCCTTCCGCTGCACATCCCCGGGATCACGGTGAACAGGCTTTGCGCCTCGGGCCTGAGCGCCATCATCATGGCCAGCCAGATGATCAAGTCCGGCGCCGCGGACATCGTGGTCGCCGGCGGCGTCGAATCCATGAGCCGTGCCCCCTGGGTTCAGGAAAAGCCGCAGGCCGCGTTCGCCAAGCCGGGCCAGATCTTCGACACCTCGATCGGCTGGCGCTTCGTCAACCCGCTGTTCCAGAAGGGCGAACTGTCCCGCGGCGGCAAGATGACCTACTCCATGCCGGAGACCGCCGAAGAAGTCGCCCGCGTGGACGGCATCACCCGCGAAGATGCCGACGCCTTCGCCGTCCGCTCGCACGAACTCTCCCTTGCCGCGATCGCTGCCGGCCGCTTCGCCGACGAAATCGTGCCCGTGACGGTCAAGACCCGCAAGGCGGAGACGCTGGTAGACACCGACGAAGGTCCCCGCGCCGGCACCACGATGGACGTGCTCGCCGGGCTTCGCCCGGTCGTCGCCGGCGGTTCCGTGGTCACTGCCGGGAACTCCTCCACCCTGAACGACGGCGCCTCCGCCATCATCGTTGCGTCCGAAGCCGCGATCAGGAGGCTCGGACTGACCCCGCGGGCCCGCATCATCGACGGCGCCTCCGCCGGCTGCGAACCCGAAATCATGGGCATCGGGCCCGTCCCGGCCACCCAGAAGGTGCTCGCCCGGGCCGGGCTGGGGGTCGGTGACCTCGGCGCCGTCGAACTCAACGAAGCATTTGCCACCCAGTCGCTGGCCAGCATGCGTCGGCTCGGCCTGGACCCCGAGATCGTGAACCGCGACGGCGGCGCCATCTCCTTGGGGCACCCGCTCGGTTCGTCCGGGTCCCGGATTGCGATCACCCTGCTGGGCCGGATGGAACGCGAGGACGCCAAAATCGGCCTCGCCACCATGTGCATCGGCGTCGGCCAGGGCACCGCCATGCTGCTGGAGCGCGTCTAATGGCGTCCCGGCCCGGCGGTCTGGACACCGCCGGCTTCGGCACGCTCCTGGTCGAGGAACGCGAGGACCGGCTGGTGGTGCTGCTCAACCGACCTGAGGTCCGCAACGCGATCGACCAGCAGATGGTCGACGAACTCCACCGCGTCTGCGCGTACTTGGAACAGACGCCCAAGGTGCTCATCCTCGCGGGCACGGAAGGCGTGTTCGCGTCGGGCGCTGACATTGCGCAGTTGCGGGAACGCCGCCGCGACGACGCCCTGCAGGGGATCAACTCGACGATTTTCGTCCGCATCGCGAAACTGCCGATGCCGGTCATCGCTGCCCTCGACGGCTTCTGCCTCGGCGGCGGCGCCGAGTTGGCCTACGCCGCCGACTTCCGGATCGGCACCCCAGGGATCCGGATCGGCAACCCGGAGACCGGCCTTGGCATCCTGGCCGCCGCCGGGGCCAGCTGGCGCCTCAAGGAGCTCGTGGGGGAGCCCGTGGCCAAGGAGATCCTGCTGGCCGGGGCGGTGCTGCGCGCCGACCGGGCGCTCGCCGTCGGGCTCATCACCGAAATCCACGAGCCCGCGCAGCTGATGGACGCCGCCTACGAGCTGGCGGACCGGATCGGCCGGCAGGATCCGCTCGCGGTGCGGATCACCAAGTCCGTGTTCCACGCCCCGGCGGAGGCGCACCCGCTGATAGACCAGCTGGCGCAGGGCATCCTCTTCGAGTCGCAGGCGAAGTTCGACCGCATGCAGGCTTTCTTGGAAAAGAAATCCGACAAGAAGTCCGCCAAGAAGTCCGACCAGAACTCAGACCGGAAGAAGTAGACATGAGCAACTCCGTACTCCCCGCGAACCTTCCCGCCACCGTCGGGGTGCTCGGCGGCGGCCGGATGGGCGCCGGCATCGCCCACGCCTTCCTGATCAACGGTGCGAACGTGCTCGTTGTCGAACGCGATGACGAGGCAGCCGAGGCGGCCCGCGAGCGGGTCGAATCCGCGGCGGCCAAGAGCATCGAGCGCGGTGCGATCGATGGCAACCTCGACGAGATGGTCTCCCGGCTCGCCGTGACCGTGGACTACGACGACTTCAAGGACCGCGAGCTGGTGATCGAGGCCGTACCCGAAAACTGGGACCTGAAAGTGTCCTCGCTGCGCGGAATCGAGGAACGGCTCGCCGCGGACGCGTACCTTGCCTCCAACACCTCCTCGCTTTCCGTTAACGGGCTGGCCCGCGAACTGAAGCGGCCGCAGAACTTCCTGGGCCTGCACTTCTTCAACCCGGTCCCCGCCTCCACCCTGATCGAAGTCGTCCTCGGCGAGCAGACCGCTGAGGCCCTCGCGGAGGCCGCCCGGGGCTGGGTACAGGCGCTCGGGAAGACCGCCGTCGTCGTCAACGACGCACCGGGGTTCGCGTCCTCCCGCCTGGGTGTGGCAATCGCCCTTGAAGCGATGCGCATGGTGGAGGAAGGCGTTGCGTCTGCCGAGGACATCGACAACGCCATGGTGCTGGGCTACAAGCACCCCACCGGCCCGCTTCGGACCACCGACATCGTCGGCTTGGACGTCCGGCTCGGCATCGCCGAATACCTGGCCTCCACGCTGGGTGAACGTTTCGCGCCGCCGCAGATCCTCCGGGACAAGGTGGCCCGCGGCGAACTCGGGCGGAAGTCCGGCAAGGGCTTCTTCGACTGGGCCGACTGAACCGCTCCCGGGCGGTGGCCTACGGAGAAAACCGCCCGGGACCACGCACGCATGCCTAGGATGGTGCAGTGACTACCCCGGCGCGGCCCCGCATTGAACCGATCACCCTCACCGGCAGGCACGTCGTGCTCGAGCCCTTGAACCGGGACCACCACGACGGTCTGGTGGCGGCGGCCCGCGACGGGGAACTGTGGCACCTCTGGTATACCAGCGTGCCCGCGCCGGAGGCGATGGCCGCCGAGATCGACCGGCGCCTGGAACTGCAGCACCAAGGCTCGATGCTGCCGTTCACCACGCGGCTGCTGAACCCGGCCACGGGCGGACCGGGCCGGGTGATCGGGATGACCACCTACATGAACATCGACGCCGCGACGCCGCGGGTTGAGATCGGTTCCACCTGGAACGCCGCTTCCGCGCACGGCAGCGGCAGCAACCCGGACTCCAAGCTGTTGCTGCTGCGGCACGCCTTCGAAACGCTCGGCTGCCCCGCCGTCGAATTCCGCACGCACTGGCTCAACCAGCAGTCCCGCGACGCGATCGCCCGGTTGGGCGCCAAACAGGACGGTGTGCTGCGCAGCCACACCCGCACCGCCGACGGCGCGCTGCGGGACACCGTGGTATTTTCGATCCTCGAACACGAATGGCCGATGGTCCGCAGCGGCCTCGAGTACCGGCTGGCCAAGCACCGCTAGGACCCCGGGCAGGCTCCGGCCGAGTTGGTGCCGGGCTGGGGCCCGCGGGAATACGGCGCTCCACCGCCACGTTGCTTCCTCACGTGAAGAACATCGGATTCCTGTCCTTCGGCCACTGGACCGACCACCCCGAGTCCGGCGTGCGCACCGCCTCGGACTCGCTCTTGCAGGCGATCGATCTCGCGGTCGCTGCCGAGGAGTTGGGAGCGGACGGCGCCTACTTCCGCGTGCACCACTTCGCCCAGCAGTACGCCTCCCCCTTCCCGCTGCTCGCTGCGATCGGGGCACGGACAAGCCGTATAGAGATCGGCACCGGCGTGATCGACATGCGCTACGAGAACCCCCTCTACATGGCAGAAGACGCCGGCGCGGCCGACCTGATCTCGGGCGGCCGACTGCAGCTGGGCATCAGCCGAGGTTCACCCGAGCAGGTCATCGACGGGTGGCGGCACTTCGGCTTCACCCCCGCAGAGGGCGAATCGGACGCCGACATGGGCCGCCGGCACACCGAACGCCTGCTCGAGGTACTCGCCGGCGACGGCTTCGCGGCGCCGAGCCCCCGCCCGATGTTTCCGAACCCTCCGGGCCTGCTGCGCGTGGAGCCGTACTCGGAGGGCCTGCGCGAGCGCATCTGGTGGGGTTCCGGCTCCAACGCCACGGCCGTCTGGGCGGCGAAGCTCGGTATGAACCTGCAGAGTTCCACGCTCAAGGATGACGAGAGCGGCAAGCCCTTCCACGTCCAGCAGGCCGAGCAGATCGAGCTCTACCGGCAGGCCTGGAAGGAGGCGGGGCACGAACGGGAACCGCGTGTGTCGGTCAGCCGCAGCATCTTTGCGCTGACGGACGAGCGCGACTGGCAGTACTTCGGCCGTGACCGCCACAGCTCCGACCAAGTCGGCAACATTGACGAGAAGACCCGCGCCGTTTTCGGCCGGTCCTACGCGGGTGCTCCGGACGAGCTGGCCGCGAAACTGGCCGAGGACGAGGCGGTCGCCACGGCTGACACCCTGCTGCTCACGGTCCCGAACCAGCTCGGCGTCGCCTACAACGCCCACGTCATCGAGTCGATCCTGAAGTATGTGGCGCCGCAACTCGGCTGGCGCTGAGCCCTCTATTGGCCGGAGCCAACCCTAGGACCCGGGGTAGGCTCCGGCCAACTTCAAGGTCTTGTAGTAGGCCAGGTAGCCCTTGGCGTTCGGGTGGAAGTTGTCGGCACTGCCCGGGTTGGCAAGGTTGAGATTGATCCAGGGGTCTGCCGAGTTGATGCCGTGGCCGAGGAAAGCTCCCCGGACGTCGACGTACTGAGCCCCGGCGGCCAGGGCGATGGATCCGTTCAGGCCGTCTGCCAGTGCCGTGGCCTGGTAGATGAACTGCGACAGCGAATCCGTCCGGCCGGCGGGGATCGGGTCGTAAAGGTAGGGGTAGCCGGTGACCACGACCTTGGCGTTGGGGGCGGCTGCATGCACGCTCTGAATCATCGCGGCCACGTTGCCGGCGAGTTTTCCGCTGGCAATCAGGGCGGTCGCCGTGGCGCTGGCATCGGCGCAGGCCCCGGCCGCGGCGGGATTAAACACGGCGGTGACACAGTTTGTGACGATCGTTCCGAAACCGAGGTCGTTGCCGCCCGCGGTGATCGTCACGAGTTCCGTGCTGGGGTTCAACTTCTTTAGCTGGCTGCTGATGACGTCCTGGGTCGTTTTACCGCTGCAGGCCGCGTTAGTGACGAGCTTGACGGCCTTCACGTCGGCAGCGAGTTCGGCGTAACTGCTGTCGCTGCGGTCACAGGCGTCCAGGTACGGCCCCGCCCCCTGGCCTGCGGCGTAGGAGTCTCCCAGCGCGATGTACTTGGTTTTGTCTATCGCCTGCGCCGGGGCTGCCGCCACCCCGACCGTCATTGCAACGGTGGCGAGTCCGGCGGCGAGAGCCGTGCGGCGGCGTCGAAGTTTCAGAGTTCCCATGGTGTCCCCCTCAGTAGCACGCGGCTTCAGCGCCCCGTGCCGCAAAGCGGTGTCAGTCCGGTGGCAGGCGAGCTGAATAGGAGCCCGGCCGCTACCGGGCCCACCGCCACCCTACGCCGGAGCCCCTGGGCCTGAACCGGGCCGTTGGTCCCGTCGCGAAGATGTCGGGACGAACCGGCGCGAATCCTGCCCGGGGCTTGACGGGAGGCAAACCGCAAGACCGCCGCATTTTTGGGCCACAATGGGGTAACGGTCCCGGCGTTGGCCGCCATTCCGGGCGCAGTGCGGGGCTAAAGTTACCGGGTGAAGACTCCCAAATACGCGCTGGTGGTGCGGGCTGCGGCAACCGTCGCCGTCGTGCTCGCTGGATCGTCGCTGGCCGCCCCGGCCCTTGCGGAGGTCGGTGCGGCCGGCACGGCCACCGCTTCGCCTTCGCCTTCGCCTTCGCCTTCGCCATCGGTCGGCGCCGGGTCGGGTCCCGCCGCGGCTCCGGCCGCCACGGCCAAGGATCCGACGACGGCGACGACGCCGGCCGCGTCCGCTGCGCCTTCACCGCAATCTGGCATCAGCGACGCCGGGCTCGCCGAGGCGGTCCGGCGGGATCTGGGCATGACGCTGGCGGAATTCAACGCTGCGGGGGAGTTAGGAAGGCGCGCCGCCGATGCCGTGCCGTCCCTGAGCAAACTGCCCGGCTACGTCGGGATCAGCCTGGCGAGCGGTAAGATTGTCGTCGTCGGCAGCGGCGCCGAACTCCAGACCCGGATCGACCAGCTGAACGGTACCGGCTCACCCGTCTTTGAGCTCCACGCTCCCGCCGCTGTTGCGCCGAGTACGCCGGCCTCATCGACGGCGCCGGCCACTGCCGAGCTGTTGGCCTCCAGCACCGAACAACTGTTCCAGGACTATCTGAGGGAAGTCGGTGCCACGGGGCTGCAGGCCGTTGCCTACGCCGACGGTCACTTCGTCATCCGCACCGGGGGGATCAACACCCCGGAAGTCGGAGTGCCAGCTGTCCTGGAGCCCGTTCTCCCGGTGGTGCCCGCAACCGCCGCGGCGACGAACGCCCCGGTTGCGCCTGCGCAGCCCGGCAAGATCTCTCCCGCTGAATTTGTTGCCCGGTACGCTAACGTCCAGCTCGAGAAGGCCGCGCCGGTCACGACCCAAGCTGACGTGTACGGCGGGGAGGGGTACGTCATGGATTCGGGATTCGGGCGGACAATTTGCTCCACCGGCTTTGGCGCCTTCAGCCCGGCGGGACTGCCCGTGCTACTGACGGCAGGCCACTGCGCCGACGACGGCAAAGCCGCCGTCGCCGGGCTGGAGCCCCCGACGTCCTCGATCGCCGGCGGCGCGCTGCCCCTGCCCCTTGACCTGCCCAAGCTCGGCAGTTTCGGGTTCAGCCAATTTGGCGGAGCCAATAATTCACCTGTGCTCAACCCGAATTGGACAACCGGCGATGCTGGAGAGCCCGGCAACGTCGGCACCGACATCGCCGTGATCGAAAAGCTCGACGGCGGGGTAACCGCCCAGCCGGCCGTGACCAAGTGGGACAACGTGGCGAACCCGGCGCCGACGTCCGTTAAGATCATCGGGACACTCGCCCCGATTGCCGGCCAGGCCGTCTGCCGGTCCGGGCGGACCACGGGGTGGTCCTGCGGGACAGTGAGCGAGCTGGGAATCTACGTGGCAGGCGGTACAAAACCCGGCCCTGCCGACGGCCGCGCATTCCGCGGCTTCCTATCCAAGGACGTCAAGTCCGGCGGCGGCGACTCCGGTGGTCCGTGGATCAGCGGCAACTTTGCCGTCGGCACCCACACCGGGGCTGAAAGCGTCGCCGGGAAGCAGGTCAGCGCCATCGCAACGACCCTTGAGGACGCCCTCACACACATCCCTGGCGTCCAGCTGCAACTCTTCCTGAACAAGCCCGAACTCGCCGGGACTTCAACTTTAAGCACGGTGCCGCCCAACAGTGTCATTCATGGGCGCGTAGCGGCCGCTCCCGCCTCGGCGGTGGCCCTCAACTCCAAGGTCCGCTTGGTCGGCTTGACCCCGGACGCTGTCGAGATTCCGGTCGATACCGCGGGAAACTGGTCATTCACCGCGCCTGCGGCCGAAGGTGCGATCCGGTTGACCGCCGAGACCATAAACGGCTACAGCCAGTCCGGCACCACGACCTTCACTCTGAACGTCTCGGAGTTGGTTGCACCCACGATCACCAGCCCTGCTACCGGATCCGCCCTTACGGCGCTTGACCGCGTTGCGGGCACCGGGACGCCGGGGAACACTGTGAAGCTGTCGGGCGACTTGACCGGTTCCGCGACCGTTGCGCCCGACGGGCAGTGGAGCGTTCCTTTGGCCAGCCGGCCGACGTACGGCAAGATTTCTGTCTCGGCCGTCCAGACGGCCACCGGCCACGTGGACGGCCCAGCGGCCACAGCCGAATTCACCGTGCCGCCCCCCGCTCCCGCAGCAACGGGGAACTGGGACGGCAGCCACTTCGCTCAGGACGAGCTACCCGGTGTTATCTCCGGGACCGGCGTCGACGGCGCTGAGGTCAGCGTGCTGATCGATGGGGTGCCAATTGGTGCGGCGCGCGTCGCCGGCGGATCCGGGACCGGGGCGAAAGCCGTGGCCCTGTCCTTGGCCCCGCTGGTGCTGGTGGCCGACGGGCGCTGGAGTGTCCACCTCCCGGCCGGACTGGCCGTCGGGCCGCATACCTTGGCTGTCTCGCAGTCGGTTGACGGCGTCGCGTCCTCGCCGGTCGAGTACAAATTCACGATCGCCGCGGCGGCTGCCCCTGCAGGCGCGGCCGCAGCGCCGGGGAGCGCCACGCCGGCGGCAGCGCCAGCGGCCGCCCCTGGCAGCGCCACGCCGGCTTCGGCGGCTGGAAGCGCCCCGCCGGCGGCGGCGCCAGCGGCCAGTCCGGCGGTGTTGGCCTACACCGGCGCCGGCGGCGTGCTTCCCGCGGCGGGACTAGGCGCCGGTGCACTGCTGCTCGGCGCCACTTTCATTGCCTTCAGTCGCCGCCGGCGGGTTGGCTAGACCCCCGCAGTCACTGAAAGTCGGCCAGCCAGAGATCCGGCCCGAAAACCTCGTATTGAATGTCTTTGGCAGGTACGCCGCCGGAGATCAACGCGCTCCGGACCGATTTCAGGAACGGCAGCGGGCCGCAGAGGTAGTACTCGGCGTCTTCGGGGAGTTCCACGTCGCTGACGTTCATGAAACCCGAGAACCGGGATTCGGGCGCCTCGCCGGCCTCATCCGGATTCAGATACCAGGTTGTCAGGGTTCCGTCGGAAAGTGCGGCGAGGTCTTCCCGGACCTGCGCCCGGAGCGGAAACGATTCCTCGCCGTCGTCGGCATGCAGGAGCATCACCCGGCGTTGGGACCCGGACTTCACCAGGTGAGAGAGCATTCCGGCCATGGGTGTGATCCCGATTCCTGCGCTGGCCAGGACGAGGGGACGGTCCGTGTACTCCATCACCACGTCGCCGAAGGGGGCCGAGAGCACCACCTCGTCGCCCAGTTGGACAGCGCTGTGGAGCAGTGAGGACATCTCGCCGTCGGGAGTCGCGAGCCCGTGGACCCGCTTCACAGCGAACTGGCGGTGCTGACCGTCGTCGGCCCTGGTGAGGCTGTATTGCCGGGGCTGCTGCACGCCGTCGGGCATGGTCATCTTGATTGTCACGTACTGCCCCGGCAGGGACGGCTTGACGTCACGCTCGTCGGTGCGTTCGACGACGAACGACACGACGTCGGCCGTTTCCTGGATCCGCCGGGCCACGCGCCAGGTGCGCCAAATAGTGTCGGGCGCGAGGTGAACGGCGTTGTACAGCCCGCGTTCCTTGTTGATGAGCAGGTTCGCCATCAGCCAGTAGACCTCGTCCCAGGCGGCGGCGACCTCCGGGGTGACCGCGTCCCCGAGGACGTCCACGATCGCCCACATTAGGTGGTCGTGGACAATCTGGTACTGGTCCGGGCTCAGTCCCAGCGACACGTGCTTGTGGGACACCCGGGAAAGCAGATGGTCCGGCACTTCATCCGGCTTGTCCAGGAGCATGCCGGCGAAGGCCGCAATCGACCCGGCGAGTGCCTGCTGCTGACGGCCGTCCGCCTGGTTTCCACGGTTGAAGAGGCCATCCAGGAGGTCCGGCCGGGCCTTGAACATGTGTTGGTAGAAGCGCTTGGCGATCTCCTCGATGTGCTCGCCGACGACGGGCAGCGTCGCCCTGATGACGGGAACTGAGGTATCTGAGAGCATGGTGGATCCTTCCGGTGCGACCGGTCTCCCGGCAGTGCGGGGGTGAATCAGCCCTTCCACGCTAACAGCCGGGGTGCCGCGCGCTCCGGGCCGATCGGCCCTACGCCGGAGGCAGAGGACGGTGTACCCGAGCGCGCTGCCAGGGGTCCGGCCGGGCCTAGCCCTTGCGGTCCAGCAGCAGGTTGGTGATCCGCAGCGTGCACAGCCGCTCGCCGGCCTCATTCGTGATCAGCACCTCGTGGGTGGTCACCGTGCCGCCGAGGTGGATCGGGGTGGCGGTGATGGTCACCAGGCCCCCGCGGGCGGACTTGTGGTGCGTGGCCGAGACGTCCACCCCCACTGCGGTCTTGCCCAGGGTGCTGGCGTGGATGACCGAAGCCCAGGACCCCACGGCCTCTCCGACCGCCAACGAGGCGCCGCCGTGCAGCAGGCCGAACGACTGCCGGTTGCCTTCCACCGGCATGGTGGCGACGACGCGCTCCACGGACTCCTCCACGATCTTGACGCCCATCTTCTCGTCAAGTTCGCCGAGGGTGATCTTCCACAGCTCGGTACCGCGGGGCTCGGGCGTCATAGCGTCTCCTCTTGGGTTCTGGCCTGGGTTGGCCCGTCACGACCGGTCAGTCCTGCCGCTACTAGTGTGCCGCAGAGCCCAGTCATGTACTGTAGACATATTACCGAACGGACGGTCAGTAATGCGCTGGCCGTGTGATCTTGCCCCGCGTTGGAAGGACCCGTCAACGATGACCACCACTGCAACAGCTCAGAAACCCTCAGTCGGCACCGTCGCGATCGTCCCCAGTTTCATCAAGAATTCCTGGTGGACCCCCGACGCCGCCGCAGCCTCCGGCGCCGCCTCCGTCCTCGATGCCAGCACGGGAGAACTCCTGGCCCGCGTGAGCACCGAGGGACTGGACCTGGCCGCCGTCGTCGAGTACGGCCGCACCACCGGCCAGACGGAACTGGGCAAGCTGACCTTCCACCAGCGCGCCCTCAAGCTCAAGGAGCTGGCGCAGTACCTCAACGGCCGCCGCGACGAATTTTACGCTCTTTCCGCGCAGACCGGCGCCACCAAGATCGACTCGATGGTCGACATCGACGGCGGCATCGGCGTGCTGTTCACTTTCGGCTCCAAGGGCCGGCGCGAGCTGCCCAACTCCCAGGTGGTGGTGGACGGCCCGATGGAGGTGCTGTCCAAGGACGGTTCCTTCGCCGGCGAGCACATCTACACCCGGATCCCCGGCGTCGCCGTCCAGATCAACGCCTTCAATTTCCCGGTCTGGGGGATGCTGGAGAAGCTCGCCCCGGCCTTTATCGCCGGCGTTCCCACCATCGTCAAGCCCGCCACCCCCACCGGCTACGTGGCCGCGGCCGTGGTCAAGGCGATCGACGAATCCGGAATCCTGCCGGAGGGGTCGCTGCAGCTCGTCTCCGGCTCGGCCCGCACCCTGCTGGACCACCTCGACTACCGCGACCTGGTCGCCTTCACCGGCTCGGCGTCCACCGCCAACACCCTCAAATCCCACCGCAACGTGGTCCGTGGCGGCGTGCGCTTTACCTCCGAGACGGACTCCCTCAACGCCGCGATCCTGGGCCCGGACGCCATCAAGGGCACCCCGGAGTTCGATGCCTTCATCAAGTCCCTGGTCACCGAGATGACCTCGAAGGCGGGCCAGAAATGTACCTCGATCCGCCGCGCGATCGTGCCGCAGGACCTGGTGTCCGACGTCGTCGCCGCCGTAGGGGCGCGGATCGCCGAACGCGTCGTCCTCGGTGACCCCCGCGCCGAGGGCGTCAACATGGGCGCCCTTGCCTCCCTCGAGCAGCTCGCGGACGTGCGCGCCGCCGTCCAGTCCATGCTCGACGCCGGCGGCGAGCTCGCCTACGGCACCCTCGACGCCCCGAAGGTCACCAGCGCGGACGGGAACATCGGCGTCGTCGACGGCGGCGCGTTCATGTCCCCGGTGCTGCTCAGCTGGGCCGACCCGGAGGCCGAGGAGGTCCACTCGCTCGAGGCCTTCGGCCCGGTCTCCTCGGTGATCGGTTACACGGACCTCGCCGATGCCGTCCGTCTCGCCGCCCGCGGCGGCGGCTCACTGGTCGCTTCGGTCTGCACCAACGACCCCGAGGTGGCCCGCGAACTCGTCACCGGCATCGCAGCCCACCACGGCCGCGTCCTGATGCTCAACCGCGAGGACGCCCGCAGCTCCACCGGCCACGGCTCCCCGGTTCCGCACCTGATCCACGGCGGCCCCGGCCGCGCCGGCGGCGGCGAAGAGCTGGGCGGCATCCGCTCGGTCATGCACCACATGCAGCGCACCGCCATCCAGGGCTCGCCCAACATGCTCACCGCCGTCACCGGCGTCTGGCACACCGGCGCGGACCGCAACTTCACCCTCGACACCGAGGGCCAGCACCCGTTCCGCAAGTCCCTCGCCACGCTGCACATCGGGGACGCCATCCGCTCGGAGCTGCGGGAGGTCTCGCTGGAGGAGATCACCAAGTTTGCCAACTCCACCGGCGACACTTTCTACGCCCACACCAACCAGGCGGCGGCCGAGGCCAACCCGTTCTTCCCGGGCATCGTGGCACACGGTTACCTGCTCCTGGCATGGGGCGCCGGGCTGTTCGTAGAGCCCGCACCGGGCCCGGTCCTGGCGAACTACGGCCTCGAAAACCTGCGGTTCCTCACTCCGGTGGCGGCCGGGGACTCGATCCGGGTGACCCTTACGGCCAAGAAGATCACCCCGCGCGAGACCGACGAATACGGCGAGGTGGCCTGGGACGCCGTCCTGACCAACCAGAACGATGAGATCGTGGCCACCTACGACGTCCTGACCCTCGTGGAGAAGTAGCCCCCTCCCGACGCTCCCTCAGGTCCGGCGGTTCCGATGCCGACGCTCCCTCAGGTCCGGCGGGTTTTATGCAGACGCTCCCTCACTTGGTGAGGGAGCGTCTGTGTTGGGGACGCCATACGTGAGGGAGCGTCTGTGTTGGGGCTGCCATACGTGAGGGAGCGTCTGTGTTGGGGACGCCATACGTGAGGGAGCGTCTGTGTTGGGGCTGCCATACGTGAGGGAGCGTCTGCGGGGTGGAAGCCTAAATTTCGGGCTCTTTCGGCTCCGCTCCGGCGTAAAATTCTCCCTGTAGGAGGTGGCGAAATGACCCTTGTCCTCAATAAAGCCACAACAGTCCTGCCAGTCGATGATGCGGCGCGTGCCCGGCATTTCTACGCGGACACACTGGGGCTCCCGCACCGTGGCGTGGCAGAGGACGGAAGCGAATTGTTCGGCTCAGACGGCGGCCCCATGCTGCAGCTGATGCCGGTCAAGGATGGAATGCATTCAGAGCACACCACCCTGAGTTTCGAAGTCAGCGAGATCGAACGGACCGTCCAGGAGATGGAGTCCAGGGGCGTCACGTTCCAGGACTACGACCTGCCGGATCTCAAGACCGAGAACCACATCTGTTCAACGAATTCGGAGAAGTGCGCCTGGTTCATGGACACCGAGCACAACATTCTCTGCGTGCACGAGAACATCACGACGGCGGCCGACTACCAACTCTGAGCGGCGGTACGCCTGCAGCGCCCCGGACGCCCGGGGCGCTGTCCTTCGGTTGGCCTGTCCTGGCCGGAGACCCGGGTGTAACTTGGTAGCAAATTCCGGGGCGGCGGAGGGGAGGGGTGTCATGACGCTCTCTGATGCCGGGGCCGCGGGGCGGCACCGCCTTCACCTTGCCTGGATTCCCCGAACCAGGGCCGGCAAGGTAGCTTTGGTCCTGGACCTCTTGGTGGCCGCTTTCCCGATCTGGATCGTGCCGGCCTGGTACCACATAGCGTTCCTGGTGGGCGCCGGCGGGATGTTCGAATCGCCCCGCGCGGTGGCCGCGAACAGCATCTTCCAGAGCCTCGTCGTCGGCGCCTTGGCAGTCAATCTTGTTGCGTTGCTCCGCGCCAGGGATTACTCGATTTTGCTCGCTCTGGCAGCGCTCCCGCTGTCGGCGGTGCTGGTGTACATGGGCTGGTTCACGGCCGTGAACGGATTCCCGGGCAGCGCGGGGGGACTATGACACGGACCCGCCCGTCGCCAGCAGATACCGGCGGGCTCGGCCGTCACGATGCCCCCGGAGCGGTTGGACCAGGCGCTCCCGGCCCCCGGCTGTCCGCGCCGGGCTCGGGCGCGGGCTCCGGGCGGGACCAAGGTGAGATGGGGCGGGGCTGAAGCGTGCCGTTGACGGTCACGTCGACCCGTTCATTGAAGAAACTGACAAGCCCATGGATTTGGGCGGCATCCCGGAACCGCCGATCGTAACTCCACGCGATGTTCTGGCCACTCTCCGCACCCGGGTACGTCCAGTAGCTGGCTTTGCCCTTGTACGGGCAGACGGTCCACTTGGGGCTGCGCTCCATCAGGTCCAACCGCACGTCGCCCGGCGGCAGGTAGTAGCGGACGGGGAGCATCGTTTCGTAGAGCAGCTGGGCGCCGTTCGTGCGGGCCAGCGTGACGCCGTCGAACGCCACCTCCACCTCTGCGGACGACGCGCGGATGTCCACACGGTGAAACGGATCCCGCGGATGGCCGACGATCTCCTCGTCATCCTCGAGCCAGTCGAAGGCAGCGAAATCCAGCACCACATAGCCTGCCAGATCCGGGTCCCCGAGCCGGAACGCGGCCCGCGGTACGGAGGCCGACCGGCTCACGACGTCGAGTTCCTCGCCGTCGGCGGTGTGCTTGCCGAAACTGGTCCGGGGATCCAACACCGAAAGTGCGTCCCGCGACAGCTTGAAGCCGAACTCCGGGACGTCGACGCCGCGGGCAGCCGGGGCGCCGAGCCCCGCCAGCAGGTCTGCTTCCGGCACGGCAAAGACCGGGGTCATCCGGCGCGGCTCCCACACCAGGTAGGCCCGCATCGTGTCGACGACGGCGTCCCCGCTAAGGCTTGCCCGAATCCTTTTGGCGGTGGGCTCGTAGCGCAGTTGGGGGAAGGTCCCGAAGAGCATTTGCGAGAGTTTGATGGCCATGTCCCAAGGGTGGTCCCGCGTGCCGGCCGCGTCAATAACTCCCGTGGGCGGCGGCCCCGGACGCCCGAGGGACATGCTCATTGCTGGCTGCCGCGAGTGGACATGTGGCCATCATGCTCATTGGTCCGCCACAACGGAGGGCATGTCCCGTGGTGGAAGGGACGTTCGGGGAGCTTGCCCAATGCGGCCAACGACAACGGGACATGTCCATTGCTCAGGGGGCGTCGAAGTCCCCGGTCGCTCACGGGCCAGAAAAATACCCGCACCGCCCAACCGGAAGCGTGCCCCGAGGGGCCTTAACTAGCCGGGGACGTGCAGGCCGTTGAACGCCATGGTGATGACGTCGTCGGCGAGCTTTTCGGGGGACAGGGAGCCGCCGGGCCGGTACCACTCGACGATCGAGTTGATCGTGCCGAAGAGGAGCCGGGTCACGGTGCGGGGATCGATGTCCTGGCGGAGCGTGCCTTCGTCGCGGGCCGCGGAAATCAGGGCCGCCACCTTGTGGTCGAAGGTGCGCCGGCGCTCGAGGGCGTTCCGTTCGACCTCGGTGTTGCCGCGCAGCCGGAGCAGCAGGGTGACAAACGGCAGCCGCTCCACCAGCACCGAGATGGTCTCGCGGAGGACAAATTCCAGCCGGGCGTCCGCCGATCCGGTGGTGGCTTGCGGCCGCTCCAGGATGGCTTCCAGTCCGCCGAGCGCGTGATCCAGGGCGAGCTTCAGCAGGTCGCCCTTGGAGGGTACGTGGTGGTAGATCGCAGACTTGGAGATGCCCAGGTTTTCGGCGAGGATGCCCATCGAGGTGGCGTCATAGCCGTGGCGGTTGAAGACGTCGACGGCGATCAGCAGGACCGACTGCTGGTCATAGCCGGGGCGGCCGCGCTTGGCGGTGGTTCCTGTGCTGGGCATAGTCGCTAGTTTCTCATGTGAGCGGGGTGGGCCCGGCCGGCGTGGCCGAGGCTGCGCTGGCCGGGCCCTCCGGTCGGTTGAACAAGCAGGGGCAGGTCAGGCCTTGGGACGCATGTCGTAGATCCGGCGAAGCTTGCCGTTGGACCGCTCCAGGGAGCCCGGTTCGACGACGTTGACTGCGCAGGACGATCCAACGTGGATCTTGATCTGCTGCTGCAGCGTCTTCGCCGCCGAAGCGATGCCCTCGACGGTGACGGACTCGCGGCGCTCGATCTTCACGGTCAACTGGTCCATCCGCTGGCCCTCCGGGCGGGTGAGCTCCAGCTGGAAGTGCGGGCTCAGTTCCGGGATGCGCAACGCGATTTCCTCGATTTGCGAGGGGAACAGGTTCACGCCTCGGAGGATGATCATGTCGTCGCTGCGGCCGGTGATGCGCCCCATGCGGCGGTGCGCCGGACGGGCGGTGCCGGGCAGCAGCCGGGTGAGGTCCTTGGTCCGATACCGGATGATCGGCAGGGCTTCCTTGGTGAGCGAGGTGAACACAAGCTCGCCGGGTTCGCCGTCGCCCAGGACCACGGAGGAGTCGAAAGCGTCGATGATCTCGGGGCGGAAGTGGTCCTCCCAGATGTGGCTGCCGTCCTGGGTTTCCACGGCCTCGCCGGCCACACCGGGCCCCATGACCTCGGAGAGCCCGTAGATGTCGCAGGCCTTGATGTTCATCATCACTTCGAGCTCGTGCCGCATTTCCTCGGTCCACGGCTCCGCGCCCAGCACGGCGAACTTGAGCGAGGTGGAGGCGGGGTCGATGCCCTGCTTCATCATCGCGTCGGCAATGGTCAGCAGGTAGGTCGGGGTGGCCAGAATGGCGTCCGGCTTGAAGTCCTGGATCAGGGTGATCTGGCGTTCCGTCTGGCCGCCGGAGATCGGGATGACGGTGCAGCCCAGCGCCTCGGCGCCTGCGTGGGCACCCATGCCGCCGGTGAACAGGCCGTAGCCGTAGGCGTTGTGGACCTTCATGCCGGGCCGCACGCCGGAGGCGCGGAGGGAGCGGGCCACGAGCTTGGCCCAGTCGGCGAGGTCCTTCTTGGTGTAGCCCACCACGGTGGCGCGGCCGGTGGTGCCCGAGCTGGCGTGGATCCGGGCCACCTCCTGCTGCGGCACTGCGAACATGCCGAAGGGGTACTCCAGTCGGAGGTCTTCTTTGGTGGTGAACGGGAACTTGCCCAGGTCCGCGAGTTCGCGCAGATCGGTGGGGTGTACGCCGGCCTCGTCGAATTTGCGCTTGTACAGCGGGACGCGGTCGTAGGCGTACGCCACGGTGTGCTGCAGTCGGCTGAGCTGCAAGGCCTCGAGCTCGTCGCGGGAGATGGTTTCTTCGCGGTCCAGGACGGCGTCACTGGTGGCGAGGGCAGATGCAGCGGTGGGGGTGGTCATCAGGGTCCTAAGTTTCTATTTCTTGGAGATGGTGCGGCTGCGGCCGCGGAACTCGGCGACGAGTTCGCCGGGAAGGACGTCGGAGGGGAGGCCGCCCGGGCGCGTGGCGGCCGGCGGCGCGCCGGCGGTGGAGGCCGCCGGGGTGCCCGTTCCGGCGTCGGCTGCGTAGATCTGGATGTCGTAGAGGCCGCTGCGGCCGGTGCTGGCGCGGCGGTTGGCGACGGCGGTCAGGATCTGGCCGCGGAAGGCCGGCTTGATGAAGTTGATGTCGACGCCGGACGCAACGGTGATGTTGCCTTCCTCGCCGGGTGCCGGATTGGCCGGGTTGCACGCCAAGGCAAAGGCGGTGTCACCGAAGGCGAAGATCATTCCGCCGTGGGCCATCCCGAAACCATTGAGCATTTCCTGGCGGAGCGCCATCCGGATGGTGGCGTGACCGTCGTCGAGCGCCAGGACCTCAATGCCCATCCACTCGGAGGCATAGTCGTCCTTCAGGACCGGGTGGGTGTCACCGGAAATTGTCACTTCAGCCATGCGTCGTTGCCTCCAGCTTTATTTACCGAATGTTCATTAGGTAATCCCATTCGGGTGCCTGCTGTCAAGGCCTGTAAGTATGCTGGGACACATGGCCAAAGGAATATATGTCAGTGCGACGACGCCCGGGTCCGGGAAGTCGCTGGTTGCGCTGGGCCTGGCGGACACCCTGCACCGGCACGCGGACCGGATCGGTTTCTTCAAGCCGGTGGTCCAGGCCCGTTCCGACGCGGACCCGATGGTCGCGCTGATGAAGTCCCGCTTCGACCTCGACGACGAACGCTGCCGCAGCGGGCTGACCTTCGCCGAGGTCCGGGGTCTGCTCGCCGAGGGCAATCGCGAGGAGATCGATTCCCGGTGCGTGGAAATCTTCGCGGAGATGGCCCGGCACTGCGATGTGATCATCATCGAGGGCACCGACCTGACCGGCCAGGACGCCGCCGTCGAATTCGACCTCAATGCGCGGCTCGCCAACGACCTGGCGGCGCCGATGGTCGCCGTCGTCGGGGCGAAGGGCCGCACCGTGGCCGAGACAGCGGACGCCGTCGAGGTGGCCCGCAAGGAACTGATCGCCGAGCGCTGCAGCCTGCTGGCAATCATGGTCAACCGCGCCGATCCTAAGGACCTGGAAGCGATCGCCGCGGCGGTCCGCCCGGGCGCCTCCGGCCGGCCGGTTTACGTGTTCCCGGAGCTCGAGGACATCGCCCGGCCCACCACCGGTGAAGTGGCCGCCGCCCTGGGCCTCGGCCAGGTGGCGGGGCTGCCGGACCTGGAACGCGATGTGCGCTCGGTCAAGGTGGCGGCCATGAATGTGGCCAACTTCCTGCACGTGCTCGACGATGGCGCGCTGGTGATCGTGCCCGGCGACCGGGCGGATGTCCTGGTGGCCTGCCTGGCGTCGTCGTTTTCGCCGGAGTTCCCGGTCCCGTCGGCGCTGATCCTGACCGGCGGCCTCGCGCCGGACCCGACCATCTACTCGCTGCTCGCGCAGGCCCCGTTCCCGATCTTCGCCGCCCCGGACGACACCTACGTGACCGCCAAGCGGGTCTCCGAGGTGCGCAGCGAAATCTGGTCCGGCCACCGCCGCAAGGTGGCGTCCGCGCTGGGCCTGTGGTCCAGGCGTGTGGACGAGGCGGAACTGCTGGAACGGCTGCACCTGCCGCGGCCGGAGCGGATGACGCCGCTGCGCTTCCTGCACGACCTGATCGAACGGGCCCGCGCGCAGCGCCGCCACATCGTCCTGCCCGAGGGCACCGACGTCCGGATCCTGCGGGCCGCCGAGATCCTGCACCGCCGCGACGTCTGCGAGCTCACCGTGCTGGGCCGCGAGGCCGATGTCCGCGAGCTCGCGGCCACCCAGGGAATCGACCTGAGCGGCATCAACGTCGTGGACCCGGCCACTTCCGAGCTGCGCGAGGGTTTCGCGCAGAAGTATGCCGAACTGCGCTCGCACAAGGGCGTGGACTTGGCGAAGGCGCTCGAAGTGATGCAGGACGAAAGCTACTTTGGCACCATGATGGTCCAGCTCGGCGTGGTGGACGGCATGGTCTCCGGCGCCGCGCACACCACGGCCCACACCATCCGGCCCGCGCTCGAGTTCGTGAAGACCCGGGAGGGCGTCAAAATCGTCTCCTCGGTGTTCCTCATGCTGATGCCGGACCGGGTGCTGGTCTACGGTGACTGCGCCGTCAATCCCGAGCCCAACGTGGAGCAGCTTGCGGACATCGCCCTGGCCTCGGCCGAAACGGCCGCCCAGTTCGGCGTCGAGCCGCGCGTCGCGATGCTGTCCTACTCCACGGGCGGCTCCGGTGCCGGCGAGGCCGTCGACGCGGTGCGGCAGGCCACCGAGCTGGTGCGCCAGCGGCGCCCCGACCTCGCGGTGGAGGGACCCATCCAGTACGACGCCGCGGTCGACGCCGCCATCGCCGAGTCCAAGATGCCCGGCTCATCCGTGGCCGGGCAGGCGACGGTTTTCATCTTCCCGGACCTGAACACCGGCAACAACACCTACAAGGCGGTCCAGCAGTCCTCCGGCGCGGTCGCCGTCGGGCCGGTGCTGCAGGGGCTCCGCAAACCTGTCAACGACCTGTCCCGGGGCTGCACGGTGGACGACATCCTGAACACGGTGGCGATCACCGCGATCCAGGCCCAGTCGGTGCCGGCCGTCGAAGCCAAGGCTTAGGAGGCCGCCATGCTCGTGCTCGTCATCAACTCAGGTTCGTCCTCGCTCAAGTACCAGGTCCGCGACGTCGAAGCGGGCAGCGTTCTCGCGGAGGGGCTGGTCGAGAAGATCGGGATGGGCAACGGCGGGGACGGCGACGGCCAGATCGAGGGCCCCCGCGACCACGCGGAGGCCCTGGAACAGGTGGACGGCGCGATCCACGCGGCACTGGGCGACCGGACCCTGGACGCCGTGGGCCACCGCGTGGTGCACGGCGGCGAGCGCTTCGCCGAGCCGGTGCTGGTCAACAACGAGATCACCCGCGCCATCGAGCGGCTGAACCCGCTGGCTCCCCTGCACAACCCCGCCAACGTCCTCGGGATCCGTGCGATCGCGAAGAAATGGCCGGACCTCCCGCAGGTGGCCGTCTTCGACACCGCCTTCCACCGCACCCTGCCCGAGCACGCCTGGCGCTACGCCGTGCCGGATGAGCTCTACACGAACCACGGCATCCGGCGCTACGGCTTCCACGGCACCTCCCACGAGTACGTCGCACACCGCGCAGCGGCGCTGCTGGATCTACCGGTGGAAGAGTTCGACGCCGTCATCGCCCACCTGGGCAACGGCGCCTCCGTCACGGCGATCCGCGGCGGCGAATCGATCGACACGTCGATGGGCTTCACCCCGCTCGAGGGCCTCGTGATGGGCACCCGTTCCGGCGACCTGGACCCCTCCATCCTGGTCTTCCTCGGCCGGGCCGGCTGGTCCGCCGAGGACCTCGACTCCATGCTCAACCGCCAGTCCGGGCTCAAGGGGCTGGCCGGCAACAACGACATGCGCTCGGTGGTGGAGGCGGCGGAAGCCGGGGACGCCAGGTCCACCATGGCGCTCGCCGTGGCCTCCTACCGGCTGGCGAAGTACATCGGCGGCTACCACGTGGCCGTGGGCGGCGCGAAGGCCCTCGTGTTCACGGCCGGGATCGGCGAAAACTCGCACCAGTTCCGCGGCCTCGTCGCGGCGCGGCTGGGGGCGCTCGGCGTGGAGCTCGACGCCGGGCTGAACCGTGAACGGTCCAAGGAACCCCGGATGATCTCGACGCCGGAATCGGCCCTGCCGGTGCTGGTGGTCCCGACCGACGAGGAGCGCGCGATCGCGGAGGCGACAGCCGCCGTCGTCGCCCGCTCATCGGTTGCTCCGTAACGGCCCTTTTCGCGGCTCATAACGGCGTTGCTGGGCCCACGCCGGCAGGGTTCCCTGACCGAGCTTGCGAGGGGAGGGGGCCGGTGGGGAGCAACCGACCCGGAAGCGGGTCCTAGGCTGGGGACATGACCGAACTGAACCTGCCGCTCCGCACCCGGCGTTTGGTGCTGCGCCGCTTCGAGGCCGCGGACCTGGACGCCTTCCACGGCTACCACTCGCTTCCGGAAACCGCCCGGTTCCTGCCCCGGGAAGCCAAAAGCTACACCCAGTCCATGGAGTCCGTCGGGAAGTACGCCAACTTCGCGTTCGAGAAGGAGGGGGACTGGATCTGTCTGGCCATCGAGGCCGCGGACTCGCCCGGGCTGCTCGGCGAAGTGGTGCTCAAGTGGCTGCCCGGCTGCGGCCAGGCCGAGATCGGCTGGAGCCTGGCACCGGGGGCCCGCGGGAAGGGGATCGCGAGCGAGGCGGCCGCTGCGATGCTGAAGCTCGGCTTCGAAGACCTGGGATTCCACCGGATCGACGCCAAACTCGACGCCCTCAACACCCCCTCCGCCGCGCTGTGCGAGCGCCTCGGCATGCGGCTGGAGTCCACCCAGCTGGACAAATGGCATTACAAGGGCCAGTGGGCCACCGAAGTGGTCTACGCGATCCTCGCCGACGAATGGAAGGCGCGGATGTCCGCCAAGGACTCGCCGGAATGACGACGATGGCCGCTACGGTACTCCGATAGCGGCCATCTTCGGCGAACGGTAGGTCGGACGTTATCTTGCCCGGCGGGGCGCACCCGCCCGACCTCGGCTTACGGCGCCGGCGGGGCCGTGGCCGTGGGAGCGGCCGACGTCGGTCCGGGGGCCGGCGCGGTGGCAGGACCCGGGGGTGCGGCGGGCGGCGATTCGGACGGTGCCGTCCCGGGGGACGTGGCGGGCGGGGCGGACGGGGCATCCGGTGCAGGACCCGCGGGGACGGTCGCAGCGGTCCCGCCCTGAGTGGGTTGCGGCGCAGAGCCCGTCGCACCCTGGGTAGCAGTCGGACTGGCTCCCGGCGAGCTGCCCGTCGTGGCGGGAGCAGCGCCGGGCCCGCCGGGGGTGGCGCTGGGATCGGTTCGGACGATCTCCATGATCTGGTCCCTGAATCCGTTCAGTTTGCCCTCGATCTCCGAGAGCGGGACGTTTTGCAGGTTCCGGCCGTAGTCCGCGATCTGCTGCCACAACGCGTTGAGCCTGGACATCCCCTCCGGGCTCAGCGGCCCGTCCAGCGTGAGGACCAGCTGGCGGGCCAGGGCATAGGTGAGGCAGCGGACGCAGTTGTAGTTAGCGGCTGCGGAGAGGTTCTCCGGGACCACCACATTGGCCTGTCCCACAATCAGGACCACCTGGAACCCCACCGCGACGGCGGCGCAGTCCTTGCAGCTGGCGAAGGCGTAAGCCTCGTTACGGTTGCGGACATCCTGCCCGTCCTCGGCCCAGACCAAGGCGAAGGCGACGTCGTAGACCACGGAGCCGTCCGTGGTGTTGACCGCGAGCGACTGGTTGCCGCCATCCTCGGGCGCGGCCGGTTTGTCGAAGGGAAACACCCACGACGGCGCGGCGGTCGCGGTGCCGGACGCCGCGGGCGTCGCCGAGGAGGCCCGCGGGACCAGGACCATGCTCAGCTGCGGCTCTTCCCGGGTGGGCTTGCGGGCCCCCTGCGGCCACAGCGCCACGGTCCGCCCGGCCTGGCCCTGCTTCAGGTCGTGCCCTGCTGCCGTCGGGAAAATCGTGGTGGTGGCGTCGGCCAGCGTCCCGCGTTCGTAGGGCTGGACCGGCCGGTAGGTCTCGGCTCCGGGCCACCAGGCCCACGCGAGGCCGGCGGTGACCGCCGCGATGGCAGCCATGGCGACGCCGCGCTGCCAGGCCTTGCCCTTGGTCTTCTGCCACAGCCCGGTCGCGAACTGCCGCCCCAGACGGACCAGGATGTAGAAGATGCCGGCTACCGGCAGGGCGATGCAGATCAGCGCGAGCAGCCGCACGGCAGCATCGGCAAAATCGCCTGTGGCCACGCTGTGGGAGAGCATGGCCTGCTGCTTTTGGCCGTTGTCCCAGGCGGTGCCGACGACGCGCGGGAGGGTGAGGACCATGGTGGCCAGGCTGAAGACCAGCAGGGGCACGGTGACCAGGACCCAAGCCGTGACGACGGCGCGGGCCCAGGGCTTGAGCAGCTGCGCCTGCGGGTCCGCCTTGCGCCAGGGGATCAGGGCCAGCAGGGTCGGCTTGATGCGCTGGAACAGGTCGGGCACGCCGGTGGCGTCCGCGAGGATGTGGTACCCGTCGAAGCGGACCATCGGCATCAGCTGCCGGACCATCTGCAGGATCTGGGTGACCACCACCAGCAGGAGCGCGTCGAACCCGGTGACCCACCAGATGCCCATGATGGCCACGGCGACGATCGCGTTGAAGTAGAGGCCGCCCAGATCGGTGCGGATCCGGCCGCCCCGGCCCAGCCGGTAGGAATCCGTGACGTCCGTGTAAAACGCCGGCCACATCAGGTAAAGGCCGGTGCCCATGGCGCCCGGGGTCGCGCCCCCGCGGCGGGCGGCGGCGGCATGGCCGAACTCGTGGAAGCCGGCCGACAGGACGGTGACCAGGAAGATCAGCAGCACCAGACCGGGGTTGGCGAACGCCTCATGCGTCGCCGAGGCGAGGCCCTTGACCATCAGCACCCACCAGCAGGTGGCGAGGAACGCGGCCGTGACCAAGACGACGATCAGCGGGTTGAACAGCGTGGCGAACGGCGCGGTGATTTTCCGGGTGCGTCCCGGGTCCGTGACGGAGTAGCGGAACCGCATGCCAAGGAGCGGATTGGCCTTGCGGACCTCGGGCTGAGAGCCGTCGGCCAGCCGCAGCAGGCCCAGCGGGAGGAGCTGGGTGTCGATCAACGTCCGGACGTTCTCCGCACTGACCCGCTTGCCGAAAGCGCTGCCGGCGTGGTCCGCGATTTCCTCCAAACCGCGGCGACCGTCCACGGCTTCAAGCACCAAGTACAGCAGCCGGGTCAGCTGGATGGTCTGGCCGTCGGCACGCCGGACCAGGGAGGGGGCCTGCTTGTAGCCTGACCCCTTGGTCTCGCCGATCAGCTGGACGCCGTCGGCGAGCGCCGGCGGCGGCAAGGTGGAGGGAGCTGTAGCCGCAGCGTCCGGGGCAGGGGCCGAAGGCGGGCCGTCCTGCCTGGACGGCCCGCCTTGCACATTAGTCATTGACTGGCTACTGCTTCAGGGTGGACTGCTGCTCGGCGCCGGAGGTGGCGTTGCCGTGGATGTCCTGGTTGATGATGGCGTCCTGGTGGGCGACAGCGTAGGCGTTGCTGTCGATGGAGCCGATGTTGGCGCCGACGGCGGCATCGATCGGCGCGGCGACGTTGGCGTTGGCAGCCACAGCACCATTGATGGGTGCGGCGATGCCGGCGTTGGCATCCAGGTTGACGTTGACGTTGAGCAGGTTGCCGTTGAGGGCGCCCGCGGCGCCGGCGGTGGCCGCGCCGAGGTCCGGGGTGCTACCGGCCGGCAGCACGCTGCCGGGGAGGGCCGAGCCGCCGGTGGTGCCGGCCGGGATGGTCGCCGCAGCGCCTGCGGTGGCCGGGTCCGTCGTCGCGGGAGCGGCGGCGGCCGGGGTCGTGGTGTCCGTGGCGGGGGCCGCGGTCCCCTGGTCGATGCCGCTGTCCTGCACGGAATGTGCGGTGGCGTCACCGGTGATGCCCTGGTTGATGAGGGTGCCCTGGTCGGCGAGCGCCTGGGATTCGGATCCGAAGGAGAGGACGTTGGCCGACGCACCCGCGTCAATCGGTGCCGCGACGTTGGCGTTGGCTGCGACGCCGAGATCGATCGGTGCTGCGGCGCTGATGCCGAGGTTCAGATCGGCGTTCAGGTCCAGGACAGAGGCAACTTCCTTGTCGGGGAGGGCCGTGGCACCCTCGGCCATCAGTTCATCGTCGCTGAGCGGGGCCAGTTCCTGTTCGCTGCTCACAATAGACTCCAATTCCGGCACGGTTTCTGCTGCCCCCAGTGAGCAGTCTCCACCTGAATGTGCCTAGTGACGGTCAATAGTAAGCATGATGATCATTAATTGGCACCCCCTGCTCGCCGGTTGCTCCGTAACGGCCCTTATGGGACTCCAAAAGGGCCGTTACGGAGCAGCGGACCGGCGGGCTACTTCAGCCCGGCGCCCGGCAGCAGCTCCGTGGCGCCGAGGGAGTCGGCGACGAACGCGTAGTCCCAGGCGCGTTCCTTCCACTGCACGTAGCGGCCGGACGCGCCGCCGTGGCCGCCCTCCATTTCGATCTTCATGACGATTGGCTCGCTGCCGGTGTTCAGCTCGCGCAGCCGCTGCACCCACTTGGCGGGCTCCACATAGAGGACGCGGGTGTCATTGAACGAGGTGACCGCCGCGATCTTCGGGTAGGCCGCCGCCCGGACGTTTTCATACGGGGTGTACGACTTCATGTAGGCGTACACCTCCGGGTCGGTGATCGGGTTGCCCCACTCCTCCCACTCCAGCGCCGAGAGCGGCAGTTCAGGATCCAGGATTGTAGTCAGGGCGTCCACGAACGGGACCGCCGCGACGATCGCTGCGTACTTTTCCGGTGCCAGGTTGGCCACGGCGCCCATCAGCAGGCCGCCGGCGGAGCCGCCCATGGCCGCGATCCGGTCCGGGGCCACCCAGCCGGATCCGGCGAGCCAGTCGGTGGCGGCGATGAAGTCCGTGAAGGTGTTCTTCTTGTGCAGTTTCTTACCGTCGTCGTACCAGTGCCGGCCCAGTTCGCCGCCGCCGCGGATATGGGCGATCACGAACACGACGCCGCGGTCCAACAGGGACAGCCGGGGAATGCCGAAGCCGGGGTCCATGCTCATCTCGTAGGAGCCGTAGCCGTAGACCAGGCCCGCTGCCGTCGAATCCTGCCGCACCGAGGCGTGCCGGAGCACCGACAGCGGGACGCGGGTCCCGTCGTCGGCCACCGCCCATTCCCGGGTGGCGACGTAGTCGGACGGCGAGTAGCCGCCCAGTACGGGGCTTTCCTTGCGCAGCAGCAGCTCGCCGGCGGGCAGCTCCGCCGTCGGCAGGACAAAATCGTAGACCCGTGACGGCGTGAAATAGGAGGTGTAACCCATCCGGATCACGGGCGCTTCGTAGTCGGAACCGGCAACGCCGGACGTGTACAGCTCCTCGTCAAACGCGGGCTCCACGGCGGCCCCCTGCTCGGGCGTGCCCAGGCCGCCCAGGGGGAGGACCTGCACGCGTTCGATCGTGTCCTTGCGGATGGACAGCACCAGGTGCGTGGCTGTGACGCCGGCGCCGTTCACCCGCACCTGCTCGGAATGCTCGACGACGGTCCGCCAGTGCTGCTCGGCGACGGGTTTGGCCAGCTCAGCCGGGTCCACGAGCGAGACCATCGAGTTGATGGCGTCCTTGTTGTGGGTCAGCAGGAGGGTCTCCCTCGGCTGCCCCGAAGCGTCGGTCAGCAGGAACGGTTCGGCCTCGTAGAGGAGTCGCTCGGAGCGGGGTATCACGGTGGCCAGCCCGGCGTCGGGGGCGTCGAAGCGCAGCAGCCGGGTCTCGCTGAACTCGGAGCAGCCAATGCCCAGCACGAGGTGGCGGCGGTCCGCGGAGAGCTCGAAGCCCAGCCACATGGCGACGTCGTCCTCCTGGTAAATCACCTCATCCTCGGTGACCGGTGTGCCCAGTACGTGCGCCTTCACCTGGTACGGGCGCCAGGACGCGTCCACCACGGTGTAGAAGATGCGGCCGCCGTCGGGCGAGAAGGAGATGCCGTAGAAGACGTTCTCGATCACATCCGGCAGCAGCTCGCCGGTGCGGAGGTCCTTGATGTGGAGCGTGAACCGTTCGTCGCCGGCGTTGTCCACGGCGTAGGCGTACAGGTTCCCGTCGATGGTCACCGCGGAGCCGCCGACGGCGAAGAAGGGCTGGCCTTCGGCTTCGACGTTGCCGTCCAGGAGCACCTCCTCGCCGGGGATGTCCACGCCGACCTCGACGGCGGGGGGTGTCCAGTCGGCCACGCGGTCCTCGCTGTCCTGGGCGCGGACGCGGCACTGGATGCCGTATTCCTTGCCCTCGACCGAGCGGGTGTAGTACCACCAGCCGTCCTTGCGGTGCGGTACGGAGAGGTCTGTTTCCTGGGTGCGGCCCTTGATTTCCTGGAAGATGGCCTCGCGCAGCGGTTCCTGGTGGGCCGTGACGGCCTCCTGGTAGGCGTTCTCGGCTTTCAGCAGGTCCACGACCTCGGCGGATTCCTTGTCCCGCAGCCACTCGTAGTTGTCCTCGAAGACGTCGCCGTGGTGGGTCCGGAGGGCGGGAACCTTCTTGGCGACGGGGGGCTGCGGGGAGGGCTGCACGGGAGTCTGCGTCATGGACCCAATCTACCGGGGAGCGCAGTCACCGAGGGCGGGACGATGACGGGCGCGCCTCAGTTCCCATTCTGCAGGTTATGGGAGGCGATGTAATCGGCCAGGGTGCCGGCGGACAACGCGGCGGCCACCTCGGCGGTGGCGGCCTGGTCCTGCAGGACAATCGACTGCCCGTCGGTGCTGGTGCCGGTTCCCGCCGTCGGAAGGGTGAAGAACGTGCCGTTCCCGGGCGGCACGGCCCGCAGGCTGAAGGCAAGCCGCTCCAGGGTCTCCAAGGTCAGTCCCGGGGTGACCGACACATGCGGAAGCACCCCGGTGACGAAGGCGCGGGCGGAGGCGCGGTCGGCCAGGACGCCGCCGCCCACGGCCTTGGCCAGCACGGCCTTGAGGAAAGTCTGCTGGTCCCGGACCCGCTGGTAGTCACCATCGGCGAAGGCCTTGCGCTCGCGGACGAAATCGAGCGCCAGGGCGCCGTTGAGCCGGTTCACGCCTGGTGGAAAGTAGTGTCCGGACTCAAGCGTGGAAGTGAACGGCAGTTGCACGTCGACGTCGATCCCGCCAACGGCGTCCGTCAGCGCGGCGAAGCCCTCGAAATCGACCGTGACGGTGTGGTCAATGTGCGTGCCGAGCAGCGACTCCACCGTCCGGGTTTCCAGCGGGACCCCGCCGATTTCCAGGGCAGCGTTGACCTTCGCCCCGCCGTAGCCTGGGATATCCACCCAGAGGTCGCGCATGATCGAAATGCCGTAGACCCTTTGCCTGTCGGCCGGCAGGTGGATGAAGACGAGGGTGTCCCCGCGCTGGTCGGAGGCATCGCCGGCAGCGGCCTCGGCCCGTGCGTTGACGCGGCTGTCGCTGCCGATCAGCAGGATGTTCAGGTCCGCCGGCGGCGGTTCCGGCGTGGGGGTGGGCGTGGCGTTCGGTGTAGGGGCCGTGCTGGGAACGGTAGGGGGAGCTGCCGGGGCCGGGGTTTCGGGACGCGGCCGGTTCAGCAGGAATACGGCAGCGGCGACGGCGAGGACCAGCAGGGCGGCTGCCACCGCCGTGGCCAGCTTGCGCCGCCGGCTCCGGCTCGCAGTGTCGGCGTGTTCTTCAGGCTCCGGCGCGTTCCCCATCCGCGGAAGCTAGCACGCGGTGCTTGCCGGTGATAGAGGTTTCTGTCCCGTTCAGGTCCCCGTCGCCGGATCAGTTGCCGTTTTGGAAGTTGTTCTGGTTCACGTAGGTGCCCAGCGAGTCTGAGCTAAGGGCTTCCGAAATGTGCCCGATGGCGGCTTGGAGGGGCAACACAATCGATTGTCCGTCGCCGGAGGTTCCGGTACCCGCCGTGGGAAGCGTGAACATGACGGTGTTCTGTGCCCTGACGTCCTTCAGCTCCAGCGCGAGTCCAGCCAACGTTGCCGCATCCAGGGACTTGTCCACGCTGACATACGGAGATAGTGCGCCCACCAGGTTATTGATGGTGACCGGGTTGGACAGCGTCTGACCATCGGTTGACTTCTTAATGACGGACTTGAGGTAGTCCTGCTGGTTCCGGACCCGCTGGTAGTCGCCATCCGCATAGGCGTAGCGTTCCCTGACGAAGGCCAGCGCCTCGTCACCGTTGAGGGTGTTCGGGCCGGCCTGGAAGTAATGTCCCTTGAGGTGGCTCGACGCGAAGGGCACCTTGATGTCCACGGAGACGCCGCCCAGGGCATCTGTGAGGCCTTTGAAGCCCTGGAAGTCCACCATGGCTACATGATCAATGCGCTGCTTAAAGATGGATTCGATGGTTTGCACCATCAGGGGCGTCCCGCCGAGGGCCAGTGCCGCGTTGATCTTGGCTTGGCCGTGGCCGGGGATATCTACCCAGAGGTCGCGCATTACGGACATGGTGTAGATGTTCTTCCGGTCGGCCGGGATGTGTACCAGCATGAGGGTGTCTGCACGCTGGTCAGTCGCGACGCCCTGTTCCGCATCGGCCTCGGTAGCGCCGCGGCTGTCGCTGCCCATCAGCAGGATATTAACGGGCGCCTTACCGCCAGCCCCCTGAGCGGTCGGCGCTTTCTCGGGCCGGGTGGACTCGGCCGGGAACGCCTGCTCGATCTTGGTGCTGTTGGTGTCGAACGTCCGCGCCAGGTTGAAGAGGTAGCCACCTGCAATGACAGCCGCCACGATCACCAGGACACCTACGCCGAGCAGCAACTTACGGCCCCGATGTTTTTTGGGTGCTGGCCCAGGCTGGGTTGCCTCGGCATCAGCGGGCGCGGTGTCCTGGGGACGGGTCATAGTTTCCTCGAATTGAGTGGGCAGTGTCCGGATTCTACCTAGCGGACGGCAACCGCCGCACTAGGCCCGCAAGGTGGGGGTGGGGGGCTGGGGCGACCCACGGCTGCCGGCCGACTCCGAAGGCGCCTGCGCCCCAGGATGCGGTATGGGTCGCACGACGACGGGGCATGCTCCATCTTCACGGCGATGGGTGGGCCAATGGGCATTGTGCCCAATTGCCATCCAGGGCGGAGGGCACGTCCAGATAGTTCGGGAATCCGAGCCGACCGAGAGCCGCGAGTGCTTGACTCTTTTCCGGCCTTCCGCATATCCTGAACGAACGGTCGGTAATTATTTATCGGAAACGCATAGGAGCAACCATGGCATCGCAGACCCTGCAGTCAGTGCCCGCCGAGCCATCGCCGGCCCGGCACGAGAACAGGCACGAAATGAGCCCCGAGGACGCGGCCCGCCGTGACGCCGAGGGACAGGCCTACTTCGACAAGGTCATGGCGGAGGATTCCCGGATCGAGCCCCGTGACTGGATGCCCCCGGCCTACCGCAAGACCCTGCTGCGCCAGGTCTCACAGCACGCGCACTCGGAGATCATCGGCATGCAGCCGGAGGCCAACTGGATTTCCCGCGCGCCGAGTCTGAAGCGCAAAGCCATCCTGATGGCCAAGGTCCAGGACGAGGCCGGGCACGGGCTCTACCTTTACTCCGCCGCCGAGACCCTCGGCCAGCCGCGCGATGCCATGATGCAGGACCTGATGGACGGCAAGGCCAAGTACTCCTCCATCTTCAACTACCCGGCCCGGACCTGGGCGGACATGGGCGCCATCGGCTGGATGGTCGACGGCGCCGCGATCGCCAACCAGGTGCCGCTCTGCCGCGCCTCGTTCGGCCCGTACGGCCGTGCCATGGTCCGCGTCTGCAAGGAAGAATCCTTCCACCAGCGCCAGGGCTTCGAAATCCTGCTGGAACTCTCGCACGGCACGCCGGAGCAGAAGCAGATGGCCCAGGACGCCGTGAACCGCTGGTACGCCCCGGCCCTGATGATGTTCGGCCCGCCGGATGACGACTCACCCAACTCCAAGCAGTCCATGGCCTGGAACATCAAGCGCTTCAGCAACGACGAGCTCCGCAACCGCTTCGTCGGCATGATGATGGAACAGGTCAAGGTCCTGGAACTCACCCTGCCGGACAAGGACATCCGCTTCAACGAGGAAACGAAGAAGTGGGAGCACGGTCCGCTCGACTGGGATGAGTTCCACGAGGTCCTGGCCGGCCGCGGCCCCTGCAACGCGCAGCGCCTGGAGCGCCGCCGCGAAGCCCACCAGAACGGCGCCTGGGTACGTGAGGCCGCAGCGGCCTACGCCGAAAAGCAGGCCAAGAAGCAAGCAGACAAGGAAGTTGCAGCATGACCACCCCCGAACCGCACGCAGGTAACGTCTGGCCCATCTGGGAAGTCTTCGTCCGCTCCAGCCGCGGCCTTTCCCACGTTCACGCCGGGTCCCTGCACGCTCCGGATGCCGCCATGGCCCTGCGCAACGCCCGTGACCTTTACACCCGCCGCAACGAAGGCGTCTCCATCTGGGTGGTCCCCGCGGACGCGATCGCCTCGTCCGACCCGGATTCCAAGGGCGCGTTCTTTGAATCGCCGCAGGGCAAGGACTACCGGCACGCGACCTATTACACCAAGAGCGAGGGCGTGAAGCACCTGTGAGCACCCCCGAAACCGATACAAGCACCCACGACGGCGGCCACGGGGACATCTCCGTCGGCGTCGCCGGGGCCGGCAACAGCGGCGAAGCCACGGCCAGCGCCACCCGCATCACCCCCGGCAACGCGCTCCGCCCGGAGGACATCGCCCTGGCCGTCAGCCGCGGCACCGCCAAGCCGAGCGCGGACGTCGCCGAGTTCGCCCTGCGCCTGGGCGATGACGCCCTGATCCTGGCGCAGCGCCTGGGCCACTGGATTTCCCGCGCACCGGAGCTCGAAGAGGACATCGCGCTGGGCAACATCGCGCTGGACCAGCTGGGCCACGCCCGCTCCTTCCTGAGCTACGCCGGCGGCGTTGACGGCAGGACCGAAGACGAGCTGGCCTACTTCCGCCGCGAACCGGAGTTCCGCTCCGTCCAGATCTTCGAACAGCCCAACGGCGATTTCGCGGTCACCATCGCCCGCCAGTTTGTCGTGAGCTACTACCAGTTCGAGCTGTACCGCCGGCTGGCCGAGTCCACCGACGCCACCCTGGCCGGCATCGCCGCCAAGGCCGTCAAGGAAGTGGACTACCACCGCGACCACAGCGCCCAGTGGGTGCTGCGCCTGGCGCTCGGCACGGACGAGTCCCGCGAGAAAATGATCCATGGCTTCAAGGTCATTTGGCCCTACGTCGACGAACTGTTCCGCGACGACGAGCTCACCGGCCGCCTCACGGAAGCTGGCGCCGCCGTCGAGCCGTCCAGCCTGCGGGCCGACTTCGACCGGCTCACCGGCGAGGTCCTGGCCGAGGCGGAACTGGACGTTCCGCAGGTCCGGGCCGCCCCGGGAGGCGGCCGCCGCGGACTCCACTCCGAGCACTTGGGCTACCTCCTCGCCGAGATGCAGGTCCTGGCCCGCGAATTCCCCGGCGCGAGCTGGTAACCATGCCGGAGATGTATGTCAGCCACCCCACCGCCACGGCGGCCGGGGAGCAGAGGACTGCGGAACAGAAGGCCTGGGAACTCGCCGCCACGGTCTGCGACCCGGAGATTCCGGTCCTCACCATCGAGGACCTCGGAATCCTGCGCGAAGTCAGGGTCACCAAGGAACCGGGTGCCGACGACGGCGGCATGGTTCCCGCCGTGCAGATCACCATCACGCCGACCTACTCGGGCTGCCCGGCCATGGACGCCATCCGCGACGACCTGACGACGGCGTTCGCCCGTGAAGGCTACCCCCGCGTCGACGTCGAACTGGTCCTCTCCCCGGCCTGGACCACGGACTGGATGAGCGAGGCCGGCAAGGCCAAGCTGCAGGAGTACGGGATTGCGCCGCCGTCGGGCAGGTCCGCGGCCGGCGGCCATTCCGGTCCGGTCCGGCTGTCCCTCGCCGTCAAATGCCCGCAGTGTTCCTCGCTGAACACCAAGGAACTCACCCGCTTCGGCTCCACCTCCTGCAAGGCGCTCTACGTCTGCCAGGACTGCAAGGAACCGTTCGACTATTTCAAAGTTTTGTAAGGAACAGGTGCTCCCATGACTGTTGTCCGCCAGACCGCCGCCGAGGCGGCCACCGCGACCGGCCGCCGTCGTGCGTCCTTCCACCCCTTGGCGGTGGACGAGGTCCGCCGCCTCACCGACGACGCGATCGAGGTCACCTTCGGCGTTCCCACCGCGCTGGCGGGTCAGTTCGACTACCTGCCGGGACAGTACGTCGCCCTGCGCACCACCCTGCCGGACGAGAACGGCGAGCCGAAGGAAATCCGGCGCAGCTACTCCATTTGCGCCGAACCCCGCAGCTTCGCCGATGGCAGCAGCGAAATCCGCGTCGCCATCAAGAAGGACCTGGGCGGCCTCTTCTCCACCTGGGCCAACGCCGAGCTCAAGGCCGGCGATGTGCTGGACGTGATGAGCCCGATGGGTGCGTTCGTGTCCAAGCACGGGCGGGACGGCCAGGACGTCGAGCAGAACGTGATGACGTCCATGAACGACCCGGAAGCCCTGGCGGGCACGGCCGGCAACTTCGTCGCCATCGCGGCCGGATCCGGCATCACCCCGGTGATCGCGATCGCCCGGACGCTGCTCGCGGCCCACCCCGAGACCCGCTTCGACCTGGTCTACGCGAACAAGGCCGCGATGGACGTGATGTTCCTCGAAGAACTCGCGGACCTCAAAGACAAGTACCCGTCCCGGCTCGCCCTGCACCACGTGCTCTCCCGCGAGCAGCGGATCGCACCGCTGCTGAGCGGCCGGATCGACGCCGAGAAGCTGCAGGCGCTGCTGGGCACCGCGATCCACAGCGACGACGTCGACGAGTGGTTCCTGTGCGGGCCGTTCGAACTGGTCCAGCTGTGCCGGGACACCCTCGCGGCGCGCGGCGTCAAGCCGGAACACATCCGCTTCGAACTGTTCACCTCCGGCAAGCCTGACCGTCCCGAGGGCAACATCGGCCGGCCCGTGGTCGCGGACGAGTCGAAGGAAACGTACAAGATCACCTTCAAGCTCGACGGCCTGCAGGGTGAAGTAGCCAGCCCCACGCATGCTCGCGAATCGATCCTCAACGCCGCCCTGCGGGTCCGCCCGGACGTGCCCTTCGCCTGCGCCGGCGGCGTCTGCGGCACCTGCCGCGCCAAGGTGGTCACCGGCTCGGTCACCATGGACGAGAACTACGCGCTGGAGCAGGACGAACTGGACAAGGGCTACGTGCTGACCTGCCAGTCCCACCCCACCACGCCCGAAGTCACCGTCGACTTCGACGTCTAAGCTTTTCGACGCCCGCCCGCACCAACCCTAGGAGCCGCATGATTTCCCTGACCATCGCCGACGGCGTCGCCGAGATCGTCCTGGACGCACCGCAAAAACTGAACTCGCTCGACGAGCAGGCGCTGCGGGATTTGGCACAGGCGTACGACGACGCGGCGGACGCCGCCTCCCGCGGCGAGGTGCGCGCACTGCTGCTCCGCGGTGAGGGCCGCGCGTTCTGCGCCGGCCGGGACATCGCCGGCGTGACCCCGGCGAACGACGACGTCCAGGGCTACCTGGGCGGGCTGGTCCAGCCGCTGCTGCAGAAGATGAGCTCCTTTCCCGCACCCACCTTCGCCGCGGCGCAGGGCGCGTGCCTCGGGGTGGGTCTGGGACTCCTCCTGGCCACCGACGTCGTGTACGTGGCGGACACGGCCAAGTTCGGTTCGCCCTTCGCCAAGCTGGGCGCCACCCTGGATTCCGGCGGCCACTGGTACTTCACCGAACGGCTCGGAATGCACCGCACCCTCGACCTGATTTACACGGCCGAGCTGATGAGCGGCACGGAGGCCGTGGCGCAGGGGCTGTTCAGCCGGGCCATGCCCGCGGAGGACCTACTCGCGACGACGCGCGGCATCGTCGCCAAGGTTGCCACCGGCGCCACCGGCGCGTTCAACGCCAGCAAGGAGCTGGTGGCCCACATCCGCGACCAGCGGCTTGGCCTCTGGGAGTCCATGGAGCAGGAAAACGCCGAGCAGGCCCGACTCTGCAAGAGCGAGGACTACGCAGAGGGGTTCCTGGCCTTCCAGGAAAAGCGCAGCCCGGTTTTTAAGGGGTAACGCACTCGAGGTCAGGCTGAGGTTGTTCGTCACCTGGCCGGTCCTGCTAGCGCGTATCCACGTCTTCGAAGACCAGGAACGTCTGGGTGTCCAGGACGCCCGGCATCGACTGCAACTGGTCGAAGATCACCCGGCGCAGGTCAATATTGTCCACCGCACGGACCAGCAGAATGACGTCAAAGTCCCCGCCCACCAGGGCGATGTGGTGCACCTCGGGAATCGCGCGGAGCAGCTCCCGCAGTTCCCGCCAGGACTGCTGGCGCACCTTGAGGGTGACGTAGGCGGACGACTTCAACCCGGCCTTGATCGGATCCACAAGCGCCGTGAACTTGGTCAGGACCCCCTCGCCGGTCAGTCGGGCAATCCGTGTGTAGGCATGCGCGCGGGAAATGTGCACGTTCTCGGCCACCTGGGTCACCGACATGCGCCCGTCCCGGGTCAACTCCGCGATGATATTCCGGTCCACGTCGTCCAGCGGCACCGCCTGTCCGGCGTCGTCCTCTGCCATTTGTCTACAACCCCCGCCGGTAATCCAGCTCACGTTTACATTTCGTCTTCCAGATTAGGGCAATATCCGTGGCTTCTCCATGATTGCGGGCGGGGCTGGATACGAAACAACGTCCGGGCCCATACTGGGAGCGAATAGTGGCTAATGAAGGACGGACCAATGACGATCTCCGCAGACCACACTGCGCAGCAGCCCGCGGCGGCGGAAAACACCGCCCCCGCCGAAAACGCCGCCGGCGACGCCGTGCGCAAGTTCGGCATCACGGTCGAGGACTACATGCTGCCGGCCCGGCACCCCATCCAGATCGTCGGCCCGGACGGCGCCCTGAACCCGCATACCGAGCAGGGCGCCCAGCCCGGCCACGAGTACAACCTCCCGGACGACGCCGAACTGATGGCCGCCTACGAGCAGCTCGTCATCGGGCGCCGCGTCAACGACCAGAACTCCGCCCTGGTGCGGCAGGGCCGGATGGCCGTCTACCCGTCCAGCCACGGCCAGGAGGCCTGCCAGGTCGCAGCAGCGCTCTGCTTGTCCGACGGCGACTGGATGTTCCCCACCTACCGTGATTCGGTGGCCGTGATGGCCCGCGGCGTGGATCCGGTCCAGACCATGACGCTGTTCCGCGGCGACTGGCACGGCGGGTACGACCCGGCCAAGCACAAAGTCGGCATCCAGTGCACGCCGCTGACCACCCAGCTGCTCCACGCCGTCGGCGTCGCGCATGCGGCCAAACTGCGCGGCGAGGACACCGTGGTCCTGGCCATGTGCGGCGATGGTGCGACCAGCGAAGGCGACTTCCACGAGGCGCTCAACTTCGCCGCCGTGTTCCACCTCCCCGTGGTCTTCTTCGTCCAGAACAACCAATACGCCATCTCCGTGCCGCTCGCGCACCAGTCGGTCGCGCCGTCGCTCGCACACAAAGCCGTCGGCTACGGCATGGCCGGTGAGCGCGTCGACGGCAACGACATCGTCGCGCTGCTCGCCGTCCTCGGTCGGGCTGTGAAGCTGGCACGGGAGGGCTCCGGCCCGCTCCTGGTGGAAGCCCACACCTACCGGATGCAGGCCCACACCAACGCCGACGACGCCACCCGCTACCGTCAGGACAGCGAAGTCGCCGAATGGGTGGCCAAGGATCCGCTGAGCAGGGTGAAGACCTACCTGACGGAACGCGGCCTGCTCGACGACGACGGCGCCGCCCGGATCGCCGAAAAGGCGGAAACCGTGGCCACTCAGCTGCGCGAGGGCCTGGGCGAGGACGTCCCGGTCGACCCGCAGGACCTCTTCCAGTACGTCTTCTCCACCCCGACGCCACAGTTGAAGGAACAGTCCGACATGCTCGCCGACGAGCTCTCCCGGGAAGAGGCCGCGAAATGAGCCCCACCATCACCACCTCCTCCGAGGCGAACGGCAACGTCAGCGCTGCCACGGCCCGAGCGGCTGCCCAGGCCGCAGTTGCGGCCGAGAAGACCGGCCCGCAGTCCGTCACGCTGGCCAAGGCACTCAACACCGCACTGGCCGACGCCATGCACGCCGATGAGTCGGTCCTGGTCTTCGGCGAGGACGTCGGCATGCTCGGCGGGGTCTTCCGGATCACCGACGGGCTGACCCGGACCTTCGGAACCAGCCGCTGCTTCGACACCCCGCTGGCCGAGTCCGGCATTGTGGGCATGGCCGTGGGCATGGCCATGAACGGCATGCGACCGGTCATCGAGATGCAGTTCGACGCCTTTGCCTACCCCGCGTTCGAGCAGATTGTCAGCCACGTCGCCAAGATGCACAACCGCACCAAGGGCACCGTGAAGCTGCCCATCGTCATCCGCGTCCCCTATGCCGGCGGCATCGGGGGAGTGGAACACCACTGTGACTCCTCCGAGGCCTACTACGCCCACACCGCAGGGCTCAAGGTCTTCACCCCCGCCACCGTGGCCGACGGTTACCGGATGCTGCGCGAGGCCATTGACTCGGATGACCCGGTGATGTTCATGGAGCCCAAGAAGCTCTACTGGTCCAAGGACCAGGTGGACCTCGAGGCACTCCGGGCCGAACACGCGGCCAACACCGCACGCGGCACATCCTCCGAAGGCCGCGCCGCCGTCGCCCGGCCCGGCACCGACGCCACGCTGATCGCCTACGGCCCGTCGGTTCCGACGGCGCTCGCCGCCGCTGCTGCGGCCGCCGAGGAAGGCCGCTCGCTCGAAGTGATCGATGTCCGCTCGATCGTGCCGTTCGACGACGAAACGGTCTGCGCTTCGGTCCGCAAGACCGGCCGCGCCGTCGTCATCGCCGAGGCCCACGGCTTCGCGTCGGTGGCCTCGGAAATCGTCGCCCGGGTCCAGGAACGCTGCTTCCACCACCTCGCCGCCCCGATCCGCCGCGTCACCGGCTTCGACGTGCCGTATCCGGCCCCGAAACTTGAGCACTACTACCTCCCCGGCGTGGACCGCATCCTCGACGCCGTCGACGACCTCCAGTGGGAAGACTGACCATGAGCGAACCGAAAGTATTCCGCCTCCCGGACCTCGGCGAAGGCCTGACCGAGGCCGAACTGGTCAACTGGCTCGTCGCCGTGGGCGATGAGATCCGGGTCGACCAGCCGATCGCCGAGGTGGAGACCGCCAAGTCCATGGTCGAAGTCCCCTCCCCGTACGCCGGCACCGTTGCCGTGCTGCACGGCGAGCCCGGGCAGACGCTCGACGTCGGCAAGCCGCTGATCTCTGTTACTCCGCTTGGCGCCGCCGCCGGCGCTGGTGGCGCCCCCACAGGCAATGCCGCCCCCGCCCCCTCGCCGGACAGCATTCGTCCTTCGGACGATGCTGCCGGCTCAGGCAGGCCCGAAGCCACTCCCGGGGCGGCATTGCCTGCGTCGGCGGCGTCCGCGGGCGTGTCGCCTGATGCTGAGTCGCCGGCCGCTGTTGCCGCCGAGGTTTACCGGGAGGAGGAGAAGGCTGGGTCCGGGAATGTGTTGATTGGGTATGGGACTCCGGGCGGGCACGGGGTTGCTCGGCGGAGTCGGGCTCCGAAGCGGGGGTCGGTGCAGGTTTCGGAGGCGGAGAAGGCTGCCGACGATCTTTTGCTGATGCGGACACGGGTTCCGGGGAAGCTGGGGGCTGTGATTTCTCCGTTGGTCCGGCGGATGGCCCGGGACCATGGGGTGGATCTGGGGGAACTTCAGGGGTCGGGCACCAGCGGGCTGATCATGCGGCGCGACGTCGAGGCCGCCATCAAGCCCTCGGAGGTTGAGCGCCCGGAGACACCAGCTGCCGCCCCCGTTGCGGCTCCGGCCCAGGCTGGCGGCACGGACGCACGGACAGGCCTCGGTATCTCCGCGCGGACCCCGGTGCGGGGTGTGCGCAAGGCCGTTGCCGCCAACATGAGCCGCAGCCGGTCGGAGATTCCCGAAGCCACCGTGTGGGTGGACGTGGACGCCACGGCGCTCGTGGAACTGCGCTCCGCGCTGAAAAAATCCGATCCGCAGCACACCCCGGGACTGCTGGCGTTCATCGCCCGGTTTGTCACCGCAGGGCTCAAGAAATTCCCCGAACTGAACTCCCGGATCGTCACCACCGAGGACACCACCGGCGGCGCCAGCCAGGAGATCGTGGCCTTCGACGGGGTCAACCTCGGCTTCGCCGCCCAGACCGGCCGGGGACTCATGGTCCCCTCGGTGCGCAACGCGGACAAACTCAGCGCCCGGGAACTGGACGCTGAGATCCGGCGGCTCACCGCCGTCGTCCGCGAGGGCAAGGCGACGCCCGCGGAACTGGGCAGCGGCACCTTCACGCTGAACAACTATGGCGTCTTCGGCGTCGACGGTTCCGCGGCCATCATCAACCACCCCGAGGTGGGCATCCTCGGTGTCGGCCGCATCATCGACAAGCCGTGGGTGGTCCACGGCGAGCTCGCCGTCCGCAAGGTCACCGAGCTAACCCTCACCTTCGACCACCGTGTCTGCGACGGCGGAACCGCCGGCGGATTCCTGCGCTTTGTCGCCGACGCGATCGAAAACCCGGGGTCGGTGCTGGCGGATCTCTAAGGCCCGCTGGGTAGAATCGAGGCCTGAACATCGCACCAACCATGCCGGCGCCGTGCCGGACTACGGAGATTTCATGTCACGATGGCTCGAGGTCGGCCAGGACAACTACGTGCTGACCACCCAAGGATCCCTGCTCAACACCGGGCTGGTTGTCGGCACCGAACGGGCCATGGTGATCGACACCGGCGGCGGGCCCCGGCAGGGCCGTGAGATCCTGGACGCCGTGCGGGAAAAGACGCAACTGCCGCTGGTGGTGGTCAACTCGCACGCCCACTATGACCACTTCTTCGGCAACGCCGTTTTCGCCGACGACGGCGTGACCGAGTTCTGGGGGCACCAAAACTGCGCCGCGGACATCGAGGGCAACGGCGACGCCCAACGCCACCTCGTGGCGGCCGCGGAACCGGAAATGGCCGCGGGCGACGGCGACGCCGTGGAGCTCGTGGTGCCGAACGCAATCGTCCGGGACCAGCCGGTGCTGGTGGATCTGGGCAGCCAAACCGCAACCCTGTTCTACCTTGGACGCGGGCACACCGACGGCGACCTCCTGGTGGGCACGGCAACCACGCTGTATGCGGGCGATCTCGTGGAACAAGGATCCCACCCGTCCTTCGAAGACTCCTTCCCGGAAGAATGGGCCGACGCCCTGCGGCATATTTCCGCGCTGCGGCACCGCTACGAATTCCTGATCCCCGGCCACGGCGAACCCTGCAGCGACGAGTTCGTCAAGACCATGGCCAACACCATGAGCACGGCCGTCCGGCAGGCAACGCAGGCTACCCGGGAGACGCCGAACGACGCCACCAAGGCCATCCCGATCCTGCCTTACGGCCCGGAGCAATCGCGCTGGTTCATCAAGCGGCTCAAGGAGACCGGCGCCCACCACTGAACCGGGAACCGAAAGACCCGAAGATAAGGGTGCTCACTACTTCGCCTAGACTTGCCCTTTGAAAGAAGTCACAACAAGCGCCGCAGCGTGCTCCGCTGTGAGTCCTGGGGGAGAAACCAAAACATGCCCGAACCGGTGGAAGACAACTCAGCCGCCACTGCTGAAAACTCAGGACAGCCTGAACTTCGCCGTCGCCGCGATTTGCGTCGCGCCGACGGTCCAGATGAGGCTGTCCGGACAGGAACCATGCCGGTCGTCAACCCCCGCAGCGCCACCGCGGAAACCACTGAACCCCCTTCCCGCCCGGCGCCACCGCGCAGCAGCTCCTGGGCCCAGGCCGCGGAGGCCGCCGATGAGCGCTTTGGGAACCCGGCCACCGGAACCACCCCGGTGATCGTCCAGGCGCCGCCCGCCCCTCAGCAGCCTGCCGCCCCGCGGCCGCCTGCCGCCCCGCCGACGTCTGCCCCGGTGGCGCCGGAGGAAGCGCACCTGCCCGACTCCGCACCCGCCGTCGTTCCCCCGCTGCCCACCCGCGCCACCCGCTCAGCGAGCCGGTCCGCCGCCCTGGCGAACGCTCCGGTCCCGGACTTCATCAGCTCGCCGGGCCTCTTTGTCCGGGAACAAAAGCCGCGGCCCGTTGGCGGATTCCGGGGGGCCCTCTACAAGATGACGGGCGGCGGCCTGAACCTGGGCCCGAGCGCCCGGCAACGCGAAGAGGACGAGCTGGCGCGCCGGATCTCCCGCCAGCTCCAGGGCAGCTATAACACGGCTGTGCTGAGCCTCAAGGGCGGCATCGGGAAGACTTCCACCACCGTCGGCGTCGGATTGACCCTGGCCGAATACCGCGGCGACCCGCCCTGCGCCATCGACGCCAACCCCGACTCGGGCGACCTCGTGGAGCGTGCCCTCGGCGAGGGTATCTACCAGCGGCAGGCGCCGCGGACCATCAGCGACCTGCTCCGCAACGTCGACTCCATCGAGTCGTTGACCGGTCTGGCCCGCTACATGCACCACGCCGGACGGCTGCACCTGATCGCCGGGGAACAGGATCCGGAGGTGTCCGATTCGCTCACCGCGGAGGAATACCTGCGCATCCGCAAGCTCATCTCCGGGTACTACTCAGTGGCCCTGACCGACTGCGGCACCGGCGTCACGCACAACGCCATGAGCGGGATCCTGCAGTCCGCCGACAACCTGATCATCGCGGCCGGCTACGCCGTAAGCGGCGCAAAGCGGGCCCGGAGCACCCTGCACTGGCTCGCCGGCCACGGCTACGAGGACCTGGCGCGCAACGCCGTCGTGGTCATCACGGACAAGGACGAAGTCTCCTCACGCGTGGACAAGGACGCCATCGAGGACCACCTCTCCGGCATCTGCCGCCAACTGATCGCCGTTCCGCACGACCGGGGAGTAGCCGACGGCGATTTGGTCACGCTCGATGCGCTGCGGCCCGAAACCCGCCGGGCGTACCGGGAGATCGCCGCCGCGATCGTCGACGGATACGTCTAGGGACTACATTTAGGCCATGAGCAAGTACGCCGGAGACGACGCCGCTGTCCAGCTGCAGGACCTAATTGCAGACACCGAAAACGTCGAAGACTTCCTTCAACGCCTCTCGGAATTCTCCGCGGCGACGCTGAGCCATTCCGTCGGCGCGGACATCGAATGCGGCGTGACGCTTCAGCGCCGGAAGAAGACCATGACCGTTGCCGGCAGCAGCAACAACGCGGTGATGCTGGACCGGATCGAGCAGAGTTTAGGCGAGGGCCCCTGCATCGAGGCGTTGCGGACCCGCGGGATTGTGCTCCTCGCCAACGTCGACACTGATCCGCGCTGGCCCGAATACCAGCAACAGCTCGCCGTCCACGGCTGCCGCAGCACCCTCGGCGTCCCGCTGGAAATTGGCGAGGAGTCGGCGGCCGCGCTGAACTTTTTCGCCTCCGCTACCGGCGTCTTCACGGCGCCCATCGTGGCCGAGGCGGCCGGATTCGCCGACCTGGCCGGGCGCGCGCTGCGCCTCGCCGTGCGAATCGGCACCGCCCAGTCCCGCGCCGAAGACCTTCAGGCAGCGATGGAACACCGCACCACCATCGACTTGGCCTGCGGCGTCGTGATGGCGCAGAACCGGTGCTCGCAGGACGAAGCGATGAGCATCCTGACCAGGGTCTCCAGCAACCGGAACCAGAAACTCCGCGACGTCGCCGCGGACGTGCTGAAGAACCTCACCGGCCAGGACATCCGTACCCACTTCGACGGCTGACCCTCCCGCCAGCTCCACCAGGTGGCAACGGCTGTGTGAACAGCTGGCGGCCATAGGATGAAGGGGATGACCACCACGCGCCCCGCAGCCTTCAGCCTCCGCAGCATCGCCGTCCCTGCCTTCGGTCCGGCACTGTTGTTCAGCATCGGAGAAGGCGCGATCCTGCCGGTCGTGGCGCTCTCCGCCCGCGAGCTCGGCGCGTCAGTGCCCGTTGCGGCCCTGATCGTGACACTGATCGGGCTCGGTTCATGGTTCTTCAACCTGCCGGCGTCGGTCATCACCCTTAAATTCGGCGAGCGCTGGGCGATCGTCGGTGCGGCCGCCGCGAGCGCCGCCGCCCTGGTTGCAGCCGCACTGGCTCCGCTGGCACAAAACGGAATCTGGCTTCTGGCCGCATCCATGGTGGTTGTCGGCATGGCCGCCAGCGTATTCAGCCTCGCCCGGCAGAAGTACTTGACCGAGGCCGTCCCCGTCACCCTCCGGGCCCGGGCGCTGTCCACCTTGGGCGGCGTCAACCGGATCGGCATCTTTATCGGCCCGTTCATAGGCGCCGCGGTGATGCAGTTCGGCGGTATCACCGCCGCCTACTGGACCGGCGTGGTGGCAATGGCGGCAGCCGCGGGCCTGTCCGTGACCATCCCTGATCTCGTTGCGGCGCCCGGCCCGGCCGACGGCACCGCTGCCAGTCAGCCCACGCTGCGGAGCGTCGCGGCCTCGCACGCGGGCGTGTTTCTCAGCGTCGGACTCGGCGTCCTGCTGCTCAGTGCACTGCGCGCCTCCAGACAGGTGGTGATCCCGCTCTGGGCCGATCACCTGGGCCTGGACGCCACCCACGCGTCGCTCATTTACGGCATTTCCGGGGCAATCGACATGCTGGTCTTCTACCCGGCCGGGAAGCTGATGGACCGCAAGGGCCGCCAGTGGGTGGCGGTGCCATCCACGCTGATCATGGGCACGGCGATGCTGCTGATCCCGCTCAGCACCGGGTTCGTCGGCCTCATGCTGGCCGGGCTGCTGATCGGCTTCGGCAACGGCATCAGCTCCGGGCTGAACATGACCCTCGGCGCCGACTTCTCGCCGGACAACGGACGCGGCCAGTTTCTCGGGATCTGGAGGTTCATGGCCGACGCCGGCGCCACCGGCGGCCCGGTGCTCCTGTCCGGCGTTACGGCCGCGGTTTCACTAGGGGCCGGGGTAGGCGCCACCGGCGTGCTCGGGTTCGCCGCTGCTGCCGTCTTTGCGATCACCATTCCCCGGCTCAGGCACCGCCGCAACTACTGACAGCTCCCCGCTGGGACCTGAGGGGCGAGGTCAGAAGCTGGCGGTCTGCCGGGGTCGTGCGGCCTGCCCAAACAACCACACAGCGGCGACGGTGGCGAGGTAGCCGGCGATGACGATCAGCGACGTTCCGGCCCAAAAATAGTTCGTGGTACTGGCTTCCTGGCCCGGCCCCGGCGCGATCTTCAGCAGCGAATAGGCGGATACCGCGGCTGAGGCGAGCCCTCCCAGTACCGGGAGGACGAGCCACAGCCGGGCGGAGGCCCAGTGGCCGTTGTAGCCGTCCCAGACATTCCACAGTCGACCCGTGCGCATGATCAACCAGCCTGCCGGCAGGGTAAACCCTCCTACCACCAGAAACGCTGCCACCACGTCGGCAGGCCGGTGCCACTGATTGATGAGCGTGGACACTCCGGTGGCGACGGCGAAGCTGCCGCCCAGGAAACCGGCTAACGGCCGCCAGCGCGGCGAGACCATGAGGAACACCACGGCCGCTGCCGAAGCCGCCATGGTCGTGTGGCCGGACGGGAGGGAGTTGAGCTCCAGGGTCTCGATCCCGCGGAAAGGCCGGACCGGAACCAGGTCCTTCAGAAGCTGCGTGGCGATGTTGGCCCCCGCGGCGGCCGTGACGGCGATGCCGGCGGCGGCCCACCTGCGGCGCCTCACCGTCACGAAAAGGAGCACCACCGATGCGACTACCACCGAGAGCGTTGGCAGCCAGTCCAGGAGTTGGGTACTCGCCTTTCCGGCGGCCCCATGGATGTCCACGGCCTCGACCAGCGCGGATTCGTCAATGAACTGCCCGGTGGCGGTGCGCACGAAGAAGTAATACGTGGCGGCAAGAGCGGCTGCGCACGCGAGGGTGCCCAGCAGGAAAAAGAATCCGACGGCCGGTCCTGCGCCGGCCGGCTCCGGGGTCGGATGCGCTCCGGCACGGTTCCAGAAACGGACAGCACGGGGCCGGGCTCCCGTCTGCACGCTGTTATCTTCTTGCCCAAAATTCATCGTTATCTAGGGTCCCACAGAACCCTGTGCCGACGCCGGGGCCGGCCAGTCCGGCCGGGCCTGACGGCCCTGGCTCGGCAGCAAGTGAATCACGTAGAGCCCGCCCCAGGACGAGTAGCGACTACTCGTGTGCGGTTCGGTGCCGTATCCATAGACTTCCAGAACCCGAGCGGCTAGTCCCCGGGCGTAACTTGGGCGGGCCGATGCAGACGAGTGTCCCAAACCGGGATCTCACCCCCAGTCGATGCCGGCCCGCCCAGGGCTCCGGGACGGTGTTGCGGTCACAACCCCTGTGCGCGCTTCCCCGGTAGAGTACACACATGCCCAGCCCTGCCGAGACCACGCCATCCTCCGGCCTGAACCCCGGCGGCGTGGAAGAACTCCTCGACGTCGCCCGGGTGGTCAGCCTGCCGATGCGCGTGAAGTTCCGCGGCATCACGCAGCGCGAAGCCCTACTGCTCCCCGGCCCGCTCGGCTGGGGCGAGTTCTGCCCTTTTCTCGAGTATGGCGACGCCGAGGCCGCACGCTGGCTGGCCGCGGCCGTCGAAGCCGGCTGGCAGGGCTTTCCGGAGGCCCGTCGGACCAGCATCCCGGTCAATGCCACCGTTCCCGCCGTCGAGGCAGCGCGGGTGCCGGACATTTTGGCCCGCTTCGGCCGGGTGGATGCCGTAAAAGTCAAGGTCGCCGAGCCGGGCCAGACGCTTGCCGACGACGCTGCCCGGGTGGCCGCCGTCCGGGCAGCGCTCCCGGACGCTGCGATCAGGGTCGACGCCAACGGCGGCTGGGACATCCCGGAGGCCGTCGAGGCACTCACCCGGCTGGCAGCCGTCGGGCTGGAGTACGCCGAACAACCGGTTCCGGAGATCGCTGGCCTGGCCGAGGTTCGGCGTCGGCTCCGGTCCGCGGGGGTCCCGGTGCTGATCGCCGCGGACGAGAGCGTACGCAAGGAAGAGGACCCGCTCAAGGTGGCGCGGGCCGGTGCCGCGGACCTGATTGTGGTCAAGGTCGCGCCCCTGGGCGGCGTGCGACGTGCCCTCCGGATCGTGGCGCAGGCCGGGCTGCCCGCCGTCGTCAGCTCCGCGCTTGACACCTCGGTGGGCATCCGCGCCGGGCTGGCCCTCGCCGCAGCCCTGCCCGAGCTGCCGTACGCCTGCGGGCTCGGGACCGTGTCACTGCTAGCCGCCGACATCACCCGGGACCCCCTCGTTCCCGACGACGGCGCCATCCGGCTCCGCGATGTGGCGGCCGACCCGGAGCTATTGGAGGGGTACGCCGCGCCGCCGGAACGCACTGACTGGTGGCTGGACCGGCTACGGCGCACCTACGCCGTGCTCGCATCAGCCACAGGGACAAGCGCAGCCCTGTGACTTGCGCGCCGAAGTGCGCCGATCATCCACGACGAGGAACGGACCGTGTTCGTCGCTGTGCAGCACCCGGGCGAGGAAGGCTCGTTCGAAGCCCAACACTCGGCCTTCCCGGATTACGTCGGCGCGGGTGCGGCGGCCAAACCGGGCCAGGCACGCCTGCCCCGGCCGTCCGTGGTCCGGGTCTTCCGAGGCGACTCCTGGCATTTCCCGACGCTCCCTCACGTTTGGCGCCTTCCGGTCCGACGCTCCCTCACGTTTGGCGGGTTGTCCGCCGGACGTGAGGGAGCGTTTCGGCACGGACTGCCGGATGTGCGGGAGCGTCTGCTGGTGGGCTGCCGGATGTGCGGGAGCGTCTGCGGCGGGGCGGAACTGATAATTTGAACAGTGTGAATAATCCGGCCGAATTAGTTGTCCCCAGAGTCCAGGCAGCTATTGCCCACGCGTTCGGCGAGGAGTTCCGCGACACTGATCCGGTCATCAGGCCTTCGCAGTTCGCCGACATCCAGGTCAACGCCGCCATGGCGCTGGCCAGGAACGTCGGCCTGCCGCCGCGCGACGCGGCGGCCCGGATCGTCGAAGCCCTGGACCTCGACGGCGTCTGCAGCCTCGTGGAGGTCTCCGGGCCGGGCTTCATCAACCTCACCTTCGACGGCAGCTGGATCCAGGAACTGCTCAACGCGCCCGAACCCGCCGGCGGTGCGCAGTCCGCGCCGCTGCACCGCGTTGTCGTCGACTACTCCTCCCCGAACGTCGCCAAGGAAATGCACGTCGGTCACCTGCGCACCACCGTGGTGGGGGACAGCATCGTGCGGGTGCTCGAGGCGCTGGGCCACACCGTCATCCGGCAGAACCACATCGGCGACTGGGGCACCCCGTTCGGCATGCTGATCGAACACTGGCTCGAGGTGGGGGAGGAATCGCCCGAGGCCGCCCTGCTGATCGATGACCCTAGCGCCTTTTACCAGGCCGCTCGGGCGAAGTTCGATGCTTCCGCGGCCGAGACGGACGGGTTCGCCACCCGGGCCCGGCTGCGCGTCGTGGCGCTGCAGGCGGGGGATCCGGAGACGTTCGCCGTCTGGGAGCGGCTCGTGGCGCAGTCGAAGCGCTATTTCAACGCGATCTACAAGATGCTCGGGATCAGCCTCACCGACGACCACATCGCCGGCGAGAGCTCCTACGACGCTCACCTGGCACAGCTGTGCCAGGAACTCCAGGAGCGCGGCATCGCCCGGATCAGCGAAGGCGCGCTCTGCACCTTCCCGGCCGGCTTCACCGGGCGGGACGGCGACCCGCTGCCGCTCATCATCCGGAAGTCCGACGGCGGCTACGGCTACGGGACCACCGACCTCGCCACGATCCGTTACCGGGTCCGCGAACTCGAAGCAGACCGCGTGCTCTACGTGGTGGGCGCGCCGCAGAATGTGCACCTGCGGATGGTGATGGCCACGGCCCGCGACGCCGGCTGGTTGCCGGACACCGTGGAGGCGACCCACGTCCAGATCGGCAACGTGCTCGGCGACGACGGCAAGATCCTCAAGTCACGCGCCGGCAATCCGGTCAAGCTGATGGCGCTGCTGCAGGAGGCCGTGGACCGGGCCCGGGCAGTCATCGACGCCAGCCGGCCCGAGCTCAGTGACGCCGAGCGGGCCGTCGCGGCCCGGCAGGTCGGCATCGGCGCGGTCAAGTACGCGGACCTCTCCACCGGGCACGACACGGAATACGTCTTCGACTTCGACCGGATGCTCGCCTTGACCGGCAACACCGGACCGTACGTCCAGTACGCGGCCGCCCGGATCCGTTCCATCCTGCGCAAAGCCGGGGAACTGGACCGGCACCTCGGCGCCGCCGCCGGGGCGGCACCCGCGGCGACCATCGCCGTCGTCGAACCCGCCGAACGCGCGCTGGCGCTGCACCTGCTCGAATACGGCGCCACCCTGCAGAAAGTCGGCGAGCTGCTCGAACCGCACCGGCTCTGCGCGTACCTGTTCGAACTCGCGCAGCTCTTCACCGCCTTCTACGAGCAGTGCCCCGTCCTCAAGGCCGAAGACACGGTCCGGGATTCGCGGCTGGCACTCTGCGGACTCGTCCTGCGGCGGCTCTCCGGCGGCCTGGACCTGCTGGGCATCGAGACGCCGGAGAACATGTGAGCCCCGACGGCGGGGAAGCCGTTCCCGCTGCGGGCGGCGACGGGCTGGGCGCGGTCGAGGCCGCGCGGGTGGCCGTGGCGGCCCTGATCGGCGCCGGAGTGCGCTACGTCGTGGTGGCCCCGGGCTCCCGTTCGGCGCCGATGGCCTACGCGCTTGCCGAAGCCGACGCCGCCGGCCGGGTGGAGCTCCTGGTCCGCATCGACGAACGCGACGCCGGCTTCACTGCGCTGGGCCTCGCCCTGGCCACAGGGGCCCCGGCAGCCGTGCTCACCACGTCGGGAACCGCGGTCGGGAACCTGCTGCCGGCCGTGATGGAGGCCAACCACGCCGCCGTCCCCCTGGTGGTCCTCTCAGCGGACCGGCCGGAGGAACTCCGCGGCACCGGAGCCAACCAGACCACCGTGCAGCCGGACCTGTTCGGCGAGCACGTCCGCTTCGCCGCCGACGTGCCCGCCGGCCAAAACCCGCTCCGGGCCGTCGAGACTGCGCTCAGCGCCGCCACCGGCGCCTTGGAGGACATTCCGCCGGGGCCCGTGCAGCTGAATCTCGCCTTCCGTGACCCGCTCGTCCCGGCCGCCGGTGACGGCCTGGGCGAAGCGTCCGGGCACCGGGTCCACCATGCCCCGCGGCCTCCGCTGGCGCTGGACTTCCCGGCGGCCTCCCGGGCCCTGCCCGAGCGGCGCACCGTGGTTTTGGCCGGGCACGACGCCGGCCCCGTCGCCGAGGCGTTCGCCCGCGCCCACGGACTGCCGCTGCTCGCCGAGCCATCCTCCAACGCCCGCTTCGGCCCGAACGCGGTGGGCCCCTACCGGCTCCTGGTGGAACACTTCGGCCCGGAATCGCGCCAGCCGATCGAACGCGTCGTGCTCTTCGGCCGGCCGACCCTCTCCCGCCCGGTGTCCGAACTACTCGCCCGCGCAGACGTCCCGTCCGCCCTCTATCAGCCCGTTCCGGTGGCGTGGTACCAGCCCGGCCGCCGGACCGAACTGCCGCTCGAGACCCTGGCCGACCTTGCCGATTTCGCCGGCCGGGGTGCGCCGGCGTGGCTCGATGCGTGGCTGCTGGCCGGCGCCGCCGCCCAGCATGCCGTTGACCTGGTGCTTTCTGGATCCGCGGGGGTGACGCCCGCCCCTGCGGGATCCGGTCCCGCGTCGGACCCCGCAATTTCCGGCCCCGAAGTTGGGGCCCTGGTGTGGGCCCATACCCGCGGACAGCTCGTGCTGGGCTCCTCCAACGGAATCCGCGACGTCGACCTCGCGGGTACCCCGGCCCAGGAACCGCGGGCCACTGTCTTCGCCAACCGGGGGCTCGCCGGGATCGACGGCACCATCGCCACTGCCACCGGCATCGCCCTCGGCGGCAGGCAGGAAACCACCGTGCTGCTGGGCGACGTGACCTTCCTGCACGACGCGGGCGGCCTCCTGCTGGGCGCCGGGGAGGCCGTGCCGGCACTGCGGATCGTGGTCCTCAACGACGCCGGCGGGGCCATCTTCGGGCTCCTGGAGCACGGCGCCGTCGAGCGGTCCGGCCGTTACGGCACCGCCGTCGAGCGACTGTTCGGCACCCCCCACACCGTGGACATCGCCGCCCTCGCCGCCGCCTACGGCGTCGCGCACCGGGCAGTGAGCACGACGGCGGAGCTTGCCGCGGCACTGGCCGAACCGGTCGAGGGCCGCAGCATCATCGAGGTCCGGACGGACCGGCATGGACTCCGGGAGTTGCACGGGCGGATCCGGGCCGCGGTGGCCGCGGCCGTGACCGGGGTCCCCGTCACGGACTGACGCACCGTTGAGGCGCAAATGCCCTGCCGCTGCGGATATTCCGGCAGCGACAGGGCATTAGCGGGTCGACAGGTACTGTGTGAGCCGGCCTACAGCACCCGGCTCAGGAATTCCTTGGTGCGGGCGTGCTGCGGGTTCGCGAGCACCTCCCGCGGGTCCCCGGATTCCACGACGACGCCGCCGTCCATGAAGGTCAGCCGGTCGCCGACCTCCCGGGCGAAGCCAATCTCGTGGGTCACCACGATCATGGTCATGCCGGACTTGGCGAGGTCCTTCATCACGTTCAGGACGTCGCCCACGAGTTCCGGGTCCAGCGCGGACGTGGGCTCATCAAAGAGCATCAGTTCCGGGTCCATGGCGAGGGCACGGGCGATGGCCACGCGTTGCTGCTGTCCGCCGGAGAGCTGCGAGGGGTAGTGGCCGGCCCGGTCCGCCAGGCCCACCCGGTCCAGCAGTTCCAGCGCGCGCTTCCGGGCGGCGTCGCGCGACTGGCCCTTGACCTGGACCGGCGCTTCCATGACGTTCTGCAGCGCCGTCTTGTGCGGGAACAGGTTGAAGCGCTGGAAGACCATGCCGATCTCGCGGCGCTGGGCGGCGATTTCCTTGGTCTTCAGATCGTGCAGCCGGCCCTTGACCTCGCGGTAGCCGATCAGTTGGCCGCCGACGGAGATCCGCCCGGCGCTGATCGTTTCGAGCAGGTTCACGCAGCGCAGCATGGTGGACTTTCCGGAACCCGACGGCCCGATCACCACCGAAACTTCGCCCTGATTGACGGTCATGTCGATGCCGCGCAGGACATGGTGCTGGCCGTAGAACTTGTGAAGGCCCTCGATCTTGACCAGCGGCTTTTCTGCGGTGATCGTCATCGCGCACTCTCCTCGGGGAAGTCCGTCTTCATTGAGCGCTGGACGTCTGCGCCGCCACCGGCAGCCTTGGCGGCGCCCGGAGCCACCGCCGCGGGCGCCAGGTTGTCCACGCCCTTGCCGTAGTACGCCTCGATGTAGTGCTGGCCGACCATCAAGATGCTGGTGATGAGCAGATACCAGATGGCCGCCACGATGAGCAGGGGAACCGGCAGGTAGGTCCGGTTGGCCAGGGTATTCGTGGCGAAGGTGAGGTCCAGGGTGAACGGCACCGCCAACACCAGCGAGGTGGTCTTCAGCATCCCGATGGTTTCATTGCCGGTAGGCGGGACAATGACGCGCATGGCCTGCGGCAGAATGATCCTCCACATGATCTTGGTCTTGCCCATGCCCAGCGCTTCGGCCGCTTCCATCTGGCCGCGGTCCACGGACTTGAGGCCGGCACGGAAGATCTCGGCAAGGTAAGCGGATTCATTAAGCCCCAGGCCGAGGATGGCCGCTATCGTGGTGGTGACAATCGTGCTGGTATCCACGCTGAACAGCTCCGGTCCGAACGGGACACCGGCGCTGATCTTCGGGTAGAGCACCGAGATCAAACCCCAGAACACCAGCTGCGTGTATACCGGGGTGCCGCGGAAGAACCAGACCCAGGCCCAGCTGGACCAGCGGAACACAGGGTTGTCGGATTGCCGCATGAAGGCCAGCAGGATCGCCAGGACAATGGCCAGGACCATCGAAGCCACGGTCAGCAGCAGAGTCCAGCCAACGCCCTGAACGACCTTGACGTCCAGGATGTAGGTGCCGACAATGTCCCAACGGAAGTTGCTGTTGGTTACGAGCGACTGCAGGAACACCGCGAGCAAGCCGAGGATGATCACCGCGCTGAGCCAGCGACCGGGGTGCCGGACCGGTACTGGTTTGTTCAGTACCGGCGCGGCGCTATCCTGCTGGCTTTTCATCGCTTCACCTGCTGAGTGGTCGGTGGCGGGAAGACTCAAGAGCCGGCCGTCGGGTTGACCTCGGACTTGGTGATGGCACCTTCAGCGTTACCCCAGCCCTGCAGGATCTTCTTGTAGGAGCCGTTTTCGATCAGCTTCGTCATGGTCTTCTGGATGACGTCGGCGAGGGCGGTGTCCGATTTGGCGACGGCGATGCCCTGCGGGGCGGCATCGTAGACGTCGCCGAGCTTCTCAAGCTGCCCGTTGGTCTGGGTCAGCGCGTAGCCGATGATGGGGGAGTCCGCCGCCATGGCATCGATGCTGCCGTTGACCAGCCGGGTGGTCACGTCCGTCTGGTTCTTGAGCGTAACAATGTCGATGGGCTTCTTGCCTTCGGCCGTGCACTTCTTATTGCGGTCGGAGAGATCCGGGTCTTCCTGGACGGTGCCGGTCTGAACGCCGATCGACTTGCCGCAGACGTCGTCGAGGGAGAACTTCTTCGGGTTGCCCTTCTGCACGGCCCAGGCGGTGCCGGCGTTGAAGTAGCTGACCATGTTTACCGCACCGAGGCGTTCCTTGTTAATGGTGAAGGATGAGATGCCCAGGTCGTACTTCGGGCCCAGCGCCGGAAGAATGCCGGTGAATTCGGCCGTCTGCACCTGGACCTTGAGTCCCAGGGTCGCGCCGATCGCCTTGGCGATGTCGACGTCGTAGCCCACCGGGGTCTGGCCGTCGGTGCCGAGGAATTCCGCCGGGGCGTAGCTGGTGTCCGCGCCCACGGTCAGGATCCCCTTGGACTTGATCGCTGCCGGCACCATGGCCGCAAGCGAATCGTCTTTCTGGACCGTGGTCGGGTCAAAGCTGGCGCTGGCGTTGGCGCTGCCGGACGGAGCAGCCGCGCCGCCGGTGCCCGACTCGGAGGCGTTGGTGCAGCCAGTGAGGGCCAGGGCGCCGACCGCGAGCACGGCAGCGGCCTTGAACTTGGAGTTGCCCAAGAACGAACGGGAGATCTGCATTTTTCTTACCTTTTTTTGCAGGGGCATGCGAAAACTAAGTCGCGCATAGTATATCGCCGAACAAGAGATGTACGTCACAGAAAACTTAGTTTCACTATTGGATAACTATAGGCAGGCGGATTTCAAGTGGCCCCGCCGCGAGTTGTCTGGGATTACGGATTCCCCGGCCCGCGCGGTCCGCGGCCGGGGACCCGACACCCCGCCAAGGTCAGCTGCTGATGCCGAGGGATTCCAGCATCGGCCGGAACTTCGCCCAGGTTTCCGCCAGCTCGGCCTCGGGCACGGAACCCTCCACGACCCCGCAGCCGGCGTAAAGCCGGACGGTGTCCGGCCCTTCGATGACGGCGCCGCGGAGTGCGATGCCCCATTCGCCGTTGCCAGCGGCGTCGAGCCAGCCGACCGGTCCGGCATACGGGCCGCGGTCCAGGTGCTCCAGTTTGCGGATCAGCGCACCAGCCACGCTGGTGGGCGTTCCGCACACCGCAGCGGTGGGGTGCAGCGCATTGATCAGGGCCAGGCAGGTGGGCACATGGCCTTCCACCTCGGCCAGCTCGGCCTTGACATCCGACGCCAGGTGCCAGACGTTCGGCAGCTCCAGGATGAAGGGCTCGCTGTGCGCGTTCATCGCCTCGGAGAACGGCGCCAGCTGCGTCGTGAGCGACTGGATCGCGATGTCGTGTTCGTGCCGTTGCTTCTCGGACCCGGCGAGTACGCGCTCGGCAAATTCCATCGGCGAGCCGGCCATGCCCTCGGCATCGCGGCGGTCCAGGGTGCCGGCCAGGACGCGTGCCTGCGCGGTCCGGCCTTCCACCTGGATCAGCATCTCGGGGGTGGAGCCCACCAGCCCGTCGACGCCATAGGTCCAGCATTCGCGGTACCGCACCGCCAGCTGGCGCAGGATCTCGGCGGCGTTCACGCCATCCGGCACGGTGGCGACGATGTCCCTCGCCAGCACCAGCTTCTCCAGCGCTCCGGTCCGGATTTCGGCGACGCCCTCGGCGACGGCGGCCATCCAGTCCGCCTCGCTGAGCGAGCCGGTGCTTAGTTTGGCTTCCCGCGCACCGGCCGGCTGATCGGAGGACATCGTTCCGGTGGCAGCGGCCTGCGCCGCCGGGACCGCGGCCGCGGCGTCCCAAGGGGCGTCCGACGCCGGGAGGCCCTGCACGGTCTCGGGCGCGCCCAGCCAGCGCCGAAGGGCGGCGCGGGCGCCGGCCTCGGTGAGCTCGCCGTCGTCGAACGTGAGCTGGGTCAGCCAGGCGGTTCCGTCACGCAGCCCGACGACGATTTCGGGGACGATCAGCCGGGAGGAGTGTGCGGAGACCTTGGAGAAGGCGAAGGAGCCGAAAGCCACGGGGCCGGTGCCCGGGCAGCCGACGGCGTCCGTGACGTCCGCTTCCAGGACCAGGTGCCGCCACCAGATGTCCGCCTCAAGGAACCGCTCGGGACCTGTGGCGGTGAACCGGGCCACCTCGCCGAAGCCGACGAGGCCGGCCTCGCGGCGGGTCCAGCAGAGTACGTCGTCGCGGACCAGAAACGACGGCAGCCCCCCGGGGAACGAATCTGCATCGAGGGGGACTGTCAGGGTCCTGATAATTCTGGTAGGGAACGTGCTCGTCATGATGAGACAACACTACTCCCGACGTCCGCCGCGCCCCGGACGCGCCCGCGGTTAGGGGGTGCGTCGAAGATTTGAGACAATAACGGGGTGAACCGAGCATCCTTGGATAAGCGTCCGGACGAAGTGGCCACGATGTTTGACGACGTCGCCCCGAAATACGACGTCGTCAACGACGTCCTGTCCATGGGACAGACGCGCCGCTGGCGCCGGATTGTCGTCGAAGCCATGGATGTAAAGGCCGGCCAGCGCGTGCTCGACCTCGCCGCGGGAACCGGCACCTCCAGCGAGCCGTATGCCGACGCCGGGATCGACGTGATTGCCTGCGACTTCTCCCTCGGCATGCTCAAGGTAGGCAAGCGCCGGCGCCCGGACATCGACTTCGTCGCTGGGGACGCCACCCGGCTGCCCTTCGCGGACAATACCTTCGATGCCAGCACCATCTCCTTCGGCCTGCGCAACGTCAACGAGCCCAAGAAGGCGCTTGCCGAGATGCTCCGGGTCACCAAACCCGGCGGCCGGCTGGTCATCGCGGAGTTCTCCCAGCCCGTGGTGCCGCTCTGGCGCACCATGTACACCGAGTACCTGATGCGTGCGCTGCCCGCGATCGCCGTCAAGGTCTCCTCCAACCCGGACGCCTATGTCTACCTCGCCGAATCCATCCGCGCCTGGCCCGACCAGGACCACCTCGCCGCCTGGCTGCAGGAAGCCGGCTGGGAGTCCGTCAGCTACCGCAACCTCAGCGGCGGCATCGTCGCGGTCCACCGCGCCCAGAAACCCGCTGCCCCGGCCGCCGGCCACACCGCGGGCGCTGCAGCACTGGCGAACCACACCGGTCCCGTGGCCAAGCTGCGCCGCAACATCACCCGGCCCGAGCGCTAGCTGACAGCTGCCGTGAAAGTACTGATCGTCGGGGCGGGGCCGGCCGGATCCACCGCCGCGTTTTACCTTGCCCAGGCCGGCCTTGATGTCACTGTGCTGGAAAAGACGAGTTTTCCGCGGGAGAAGGTCTGCGGCGACGGGCTCACTCCGCGCGCGGTCCGCGAGATCCAAAAACTCGGGCTGCCGCACCCCGAAGCCGACGGCTGGCGGCGGAACAAGGGCCTGCGGCTCATCGCCGGCGGCCGCACGGTCGAACTTCCCTGGCCCGAGGTCTCCGACTTCCCGCAATACGGGCTGATCCGGACCCGCCTGGGGTTCGACGAGGAACTGGCCCGGCACGCCCAGTCGGCGGGCGCCGTCGTGCTTGAACGCCACAGCGTCACTGAAGCCCTGCGGTCCGAAGACGGCCGCGTGACCGGTGTCCGCGCAGCGCTCCTGGACGGGTCCGGCCGCAAGACGGGGGAGACGCGCGACTTTGCCGCCGACGTCGTCCTCGCCGCCGACGGCAACTCCAGCCGCACCGCCGTCTCGCTCGGGATCCAGAAGCGCGATGACCGTCCACTGGGCGTGGCCGTGCGCACCTACTTCACCAGCCCGCGGCACGATGACGACTGGATGGAAGGCTGGCTGGAGCTCCCCGGCCGGGACGGCAAGCTGCTGCCCGGCTACGGCTGGGTCTTCGGCGTCGGCGACGGCACCTCCAACGTGGGCCTCGGCATCCTGAACTCCTCTAAGGAATTCGGCAAGCTGGACTACAAGCAGGTCCTGCGCGAATGGACCGCCGCGATGCCCGCCGAGTGGGGCTTCACCCCGGCGAACCAAGTCGGCGACATCCGCGGCGCGGCGCTGCCCATGGGCTTCAACCGGACCCCGCACTATTCGCCGGGGCTGTTGCTGCTCGGCGACGCCGGCGGCATGGTGTCCCCGTTCAACGGCGAGGGCATCTCCTACGCCATGGAGTCCGCCCGCTTCGCGGCCGAGTTCATCATCGACACGGCGGCGCGCTCTGCCTCGGCCGGCTGGACCGGGGCCGACGCCGACGCGCATTTGGCCGGCTACGCGGACTTTGTCCGGGGGCAGTGGGGCTCCCACTTCACCCTGGGGCGCGCCTTTGCCGCCGTGATCGGCAGGCCCGCCGTGATGAAACTGGCGCTCCGGACCGGGATGCCCCTTCCGGTGCTGATGAAGTTCGTCGTCCGGCTGCTGGCCAACCTGACCGATCCTTCGGCCAGGGGGATCGAGGACCGGATGATCCGAGTCCTGGAAGCCCTGGTCCCTGCCACCTCGAATACCCGGCCCGTTTCAGCCTCAATTCCGCGGACTCCGCAACAAGTTAGGGTTAACCCGTGACCAACTCTGCAGACCAAAGCTGGACGCACGCCGGACACGGCCTGCCGAGCGCTGAACCCAGCCTCAACACCACCGCGATCGCTACCGGCCTCCAGCTGCCGGCCGGATTCGCAGCCATCGCCGGGGACCCCGATCTCGGCCCGGCAATCACCACCAACCTGGCGCGCGTGGAGAAGAAGCTGCGCGAGGCCATCGCCAACTCCGATCCGCTGGCCGACGCAACGTCGCGGCACCTCGTCGAAGCCGGCGGCAAGCGCATCCGGCCGCTGCTGGCCCTGCTCTGCGCCCACCTCGGCGACGCCTCGCTGCCGGCGGTGGTGCAGGCCGCCGTCGTCGTCGAACTGACCCACCTGGCCACGCTGTACCACGATGATGTGATGGACTCCGCGCCGTTCCGCCGCGGCGCCCCCACCGCGCACGAGGTCTGGGGCAACTCGGTGGCCGTTTTGACCGGTGACCTGATCTTCGCCCGAGCCTCGATCCTGGTCTCCGAGCTAGGGGCCCGCGCCCTGGGCATCCAGGCGCGCACCTTCGAGCGGCTCTGCCTGGGCCAGCTGCACGAGACGGTGGGGCCCCGTCCGGACGAGGATCCGGTGGAGCACTACCTCTCCGTGATCGCGGACAAGACCGGCTCGCTCGTGGCGGCATCCGGCCAGCTCGGCGCGATCTTCTCCAACGCCGACCCGGCCTACGAGGCGCTGCTGGTCGAGTACGGCGAGAAGGTCGGCGTCGCCTTCCAGCTCGCCGACGACGTCATCGACGTCACCGGCGTCAAGGTGAAGTCCGGCAAGTCGCCCGGCACCGACCTGCGTGAGGGAGTCCCTACCCTGCCGGTGCTGTTGCTGCGCAAGGCCGCGGCCGACGGCGACGAGTCCGCCGTCGGGCTGCTGCAGCTGATCGACGGCGACCTCAGCTCGGATGAGGCCCTCGCCGCTGCCGTCGCCGGGCTGCGTGAACACCCTGTCACCGCAGAGTCCTGGACGGTGGCGCGGGCCTGGGCCGACGAAGCCATTGCAGCCCTCGCCCCGCTGCCCGAGGGCGTCGTCAAGGATTCGCTGACCAGCTTCGCGCGCGCCGTGGTGGACCGCAGCAGCTAGGGTATCCGTCGGCTCTTCGGCGCCGTCCGCGGTAGCCGGCACCGGTCCTTACCGTCTGAAGTTAAACGGAATGGCCCCGGTTCCTCACAACGCAACGAGTCATCCGTTGTGCGGAACCGGGGCCATTTCTCCGTTCGCATCAGATTCACCGGAGGCATTTAGTGAACCCGTAACAAGACTATGACAGTTGTGTCATGTTGTCTAGCAATTTTGTAAATTGGATGTCACGGCGGCGCGGGGCTTGTCCCTGGCGGAGTTTCCCCAGCTTAGACCGGCACCGGCCGGGTCGGTCTGGCGCTCGGCGCGGGAGTGAAGAGCCGGGCTGGATTCATGTGTCCGCCGTGGGTTGTTTGCGCGGTATAGGGGCGTTTTGAGCTGTGTCGGGGTGCTCCACAGGCTTCGCCGCGGCGTGTCTGAGCCATAGTGCCCCGGACGGCGTTGTTTGGCCGGCGCGGGAGTGAAGAGCCGGGTTGGATTCATGTGTCCGCCGTGGGTTGTTCGCGCGGTATAGGGGCGTTTTGAGCTGCGTCGGGGTGCTCCACAGGCTTCGCCGCGGCGTGTCCGTGCCATAGGGTCCCGGGACGGCGTTGTCCACATGGCGGGGAGGGCGTGGGTGGCGTGGATCGACGACAAGGCATAGTGGCGGAATGACCGTTCTCAATTTCCTGGCGAGTCGGGGTGGAACTGCCACTTCCGTTGAACTTGGCCGTGCCGGAATTAGCCGCCACCGAATAGCTGCGGCCGTGGCCGTGGGCAGCTTGGCGAGGATCCGCCGAGGGCTTTACGTGCTGCCGGACGATTCCAGCCCTTATCGGGCAGCGCGGGAGGCAGGCGGACTCCTGACCTGCCTCTCGGCCGCCCCGAGCTACGGCTTGTGGACTTTGGCGCCAGCACAACGCCTCCATTTGTGGGTCGGGCATCGTCCGACGCCGCCCGGTTCGGTGGCACACGGATGCTGCAGGCATCCCCGCCATCCATTCCTGCCTGTCGCCGGACTTGCCGACGTCCTGATCCACGCCGCGCGTTGTCTGCCAGAACTTGAGGCGATCGCGATGCTGCAGTGCGCCGTTGGTAGGGGAGAGATCAGCGCGGACTTCCTCCGAAGCGCGCTCGCCGGCAACCGAAACGGCCGGGCCAGAGGAATCCTTGACCTACTAGTTCCGCGGGCGGATTCGGTGCTCGAGGTCCTTGCGAATGTGGCCTTCCTCAGGGCCGGATTGCAGCTACGCAGGCATGTCGAGATCGCAGGCGTTGGGGAAGTGGACTTCCTGGTGGAGGACTGCATCGTGGTGGAGACCGACGGTGCCACACATCTGGAGCCGCAGCAGGTGAAGAAGGACCGTCGTCGCAACAACGCGGCCATGGTTGGCGGCTACCTGGTGCTTCGGTACGGCTACGACGACGTCGTCCATCACCCGGAGCGGATGGTGGCTGAGGTGAAGGCCGTGCTGGCGATGTGGCGTCGCGGTGACCTCCGACTGTAAGGGGAGACCGCCGTCGGGGGCGGCTATGAGTGTCGGGCCGCCAGTCTCCGTCCCGGATGGCGGCGTGTCTGTGTCAAAGTGCCCCCATTCCTCCGAGGTGTGGTCTGGTACGTGTCGTGGTACCGCCGGCCCGCAGACACGCCGGCCCGCGCCGCCGAAGGTGGGGAGCTTCCGCGGCGCACGGCCGCGGCGGGTAGCCGGTAGCCGGAACACGGCCGCGGCGGGTCGCCCCGGAAGAGGCTGCTAGTCCTCGTCCTCGTCGTTGAAGGCCCACTCGAACATGTCGAAGACGAACTCGGAGAAGGTGCCTTCCTCGCTCTTCCACTGGGCCCTGGCGTTGTTGCGGCGGTACACGATCGGGTCCGGGACGCTGAGGTCGCCCACGCGGAAGCCCCAAGTGAGCTGCTCTTCCTCGTCCTCAAGGAACATCAGGAAGCCTTCGTCGTCGACTTCGAGCTCCTCGGGATCCCAGAAGTAGTGGTAGGCCTCCATGAGGTCCTCGCAGCCGCCGAGAGCCAGGTAAAACTCCCGCAGCACCAGCGGGATCTCGAATTGGTGCTCGGCGAGGGCGGCATCCAACTCGTCCGCCGGCAGACCGTCTTCTTCCTGCCATTCGTCTTCGAGATACTTCGGAACTAGCGCGCGGAACTTCTCGAGGAACATGTCAGTCATGGTTCACATCCTAGCTAATCCTGAGGTCCGCTTTCGGCCGCGTCCGCACTCCGGCGGTGCCAGCCGCGGACCGCGAGCGGCACATGCCAGTGACGCCGCCGGGACGTGACCCGGAACGCGAAAACCGCAGCCGCCACCGCGCCCCCCGTTACTGCGTTGAAGGAGCCGGTGACGGACAGCACAACCGTCACCGCGGCCCCGGCAAAGGCCGGCACGGCATAGAGATCTTTGGGGTCGAAAAGTTGTGGGATCTCGTTGGCGGTGATGTCCCGCAGCAGTCCGCCACCCACCGCAGTGCCGGCGCCGAGCAGGATCGCGGCCGCCGCGTTCATGCCCGCCGCGAGCGCCTTCAGGCTTCCCGTGATGCAGAAGAGGGCAAGGCCCCCGGCGTCGAACAGGAAAAGCAACGAGGTGAAGCGCTGGACGCTGGAGAACAGGAAGAACACCAGGACGGCGGCCAGCAGCGGTGGGACCAGATAGGCGGGGTCGGTAAACGCCGCGGGCGGACCGGCGTTGATGATGATGTCGCGCATGATGCCACCGCCCAGGCCGACCATCGCCGCGAGCAGCAGCGAACCGACGACGTCGAATTGCTTCCGCGCCGCGAGCAGCGAACCGGAGACCGCGAAGAAAAAGACGCCAGACAAGTCCAGCCAGACCAGCACGGCGCTGAATGAGAAGGTCATGGGTTTCCCGGTCGATTTCTGGAGGGCGGATGGGGCGGGTCCAACGCTACGCTAACAGCTATGAATAGCCCTATCCTGATCGCCTGCGCCCACGGGACATCCAGCTCCCAAGGGGCGGCGGAGGTCAACGCACTGCGTGCCGGACTCGCCGCCCTGCGTCCCGACCTCGACGTCCGGGAGGCCTACGTCGACGTCCAGGACCCGGACCTGACGGCCGTCGTGGCAGGGCTCCAGGCCGGGGAATCCGCCGTCGTCGTGCCGCTGCTGCTGAGCGTGGGGTACCACGTCAAGGTGGACATCGCCCGGGCCGTGAACGGCCGGCCGGGCACCCTCGCCGCGGCACCGCTGGGCCCCGATCCGCGGCTCGCGGCGCTGCTGGACCAGCGGCTGCGTAAAGCCGGCGTGACCGACAACGACGCCGTGATCCTCGCCGCGGCGGGTTCCTCCGACGCAACCGCCGCGGAGAACGTCGAGGAACTCGCGGGCCAGCTGCGCGCGCTCCGTTCCAACCGGATCGTCGCCGCCTACGGCGCCTCGGCGAAGCCGTCGGTGCCCGAAGCGGTTGCCATGCTTCGCGCGGAGGCGGCTGGGGGCGCGGGCGCGGGACGGTCGGCCGGGGCCGTGGACCTGGGCGGCCGCGTGGTGATCGCCTCCTACCTTCTGGCCCCCGGCTTCTTCCACGACCAGCTTGCCAAGGCGGGCGCGGACCTGGTCACGGCGCCGCTGCTGCCCTCCCCGGTGCTCGCCGAAATTGCGCTGGCGCGGTACGACGCTGCAGTCGCCGCCGGCACTTCATGACGAAATGTTGCCCTAGGTGACCCCACGTTTCTGACCCTTGGTGACGCCATTGCGGGCACCCTACAGTCGATCCATGACTGATACAGTTCTAGCCGGCGCGTACCCGGACCAGGCTGCCGCAGGCCGCGCCAAACGACCCGCCCGTCCCGCGGCCAAGCCACACGGGCAGTGGAAGGTGGACGGCACCGCGCCGCTGAACGCCAACGAAACCTGGAAACAGGAAGACAACGGCCTCAACGTCCGGGAACGCATCGAGACGGTCTATTCCAAGCACGGCTTCGACTCGATCGACGGCACCGACCTGCACGGCCGCTTCCGCTGGTGGGGTCTCTACACCCAGCGCAAGCCCGGGATCGACGGCGGCAAGACCGCGACCCTTGAGCCCCACGAACTCGAAGACAAGTACTTCATGCTCCGCGTCCGGATCGATGGCGGCGCCCTCAGCACCGAACAGCTGCGCGTCATCGGTCAGATCTCAGTGGACTTCGCCCGGGGCTCCGCCGACCTCACAGACCGGCAAAACATTCAGCTGCACTGGATCCGGGTCGAGGACGTGCCGGAGATCTGGCGCCGGCTCGAAGCAGTGGGCCTGTCCACCACCGAAGCTTGCGGCGACGTCCCCCGCGTCATCCTCGGCTCCCCGGTGGCCGGCATCGCCAAGGACGAGATCATCGACCCGACTCCGCTGATCAACGAGCTCGCCGAGCGCTTCATCGGCGACCCGGAGCTCGCCAACCTGCCGCGCAAGTTCAAGACGGCCATCACCGGCCACCCCAGCCAGGACGTCGTCCACGAGATCAACGACGTCGCCCTGGTGGGCCTGGTCCACCCCGAACTCGGACCCGGCTACGACCTCTGGGTCGGCGGTGCGCTCTCCACCAACCCCATGCTGGGCAAGCGGCTCGGCGCCTTCGTTCGCCCGGACCAGGCCGCCGACGTCTGGCTCGGCGTCACCAGCATCTTCCGCGACTACGGCTACCGTCGGATGCGCACCAAGGCCCGGCTGAAGTTCCTACTGGCCGACTGGGGCCCGGTGAAGTTCCGGCAGGTCCTCGAGGACGAATACCTCGGCTACAAACTCTTCGACGGCCCCGCAGCGCCCAAGCCCTCCACCCCGGGCGACCACATCGGCGTGCACGAACAGAAGGACGGAAAGTTCTTCATCGGGGCCACTCCGGTGGCCGGCCGGCTTTCCGGCGGTCAGCTGGTCCGGCTCGCGGACACTCTGGAGGCCCGCGGCTCGAAGCGGCTGCGGACCACCCCGCACCAGAAGCTCGTGGTCCTCGACGTGCCGAAGGAGCAGGTGGATCCCCTCGTGGCCGACCTCGACGCGCTGGGCCTCTCCGCCCGGCCCTCCGTGTTCCGCCGCGGCACCATCGCCTGCACCGGAATCGAATATTGCAAACTCGCCATCGTCGAGACCAAGGTCACGGCCGCCACGGCCATCGCCGAACTGGAACGCCGCCTTGCCGACCTTGCCGAGGGCCAGCAGCTGCCGCAGGCCCTCTCGCTGCACATCAACGGCTGCCCCAACTCCTGCGCCCGGATCCAGACCGCGGACATCGGCCTCAAAGGCATGATGCTTCCCACGCCCGACGGCGACCCCACCCCGGGTTTCCAGGTCCACCTCGGCGGCGGCCTGGCGTCCGAGAGCCGCGAGGAGGCGGGCCTGGGCCGCACCGTCCGCGGACTCAAGGTCACAGCCGACGACCTGCCCGACTACGTGGAACGCGTAATTCGGAAGTTCGTCGCGGACCGCTCCGAAGGCCAGACCTTCGCCGAGTGGGCGTTCGCCGCGGAGGAAGGTGATCTCCAGTGACCGTTGCACTCCGCACCCACGACCAGCTCAAGGCGCTCGCCGACGCCGGGGCCGCCGAGCTCGGCTGGGACACCCCGGCCGGAGAGGTGATCGCCTGGGCGGCGCGCAACTTCGAGGTGCCCGCCGTCGCCGTCGCGTGCTCCATGGCAGACGCCGTTCTCCCGGCACTCGTCGCGGACCAGCTCCCCGGCGTCGACGTCCTCTTCCTGGAAACCGGCTACCACTTCCCGGAAACCCACGCCACCCGCGACGAGGTCGCCGCGAACCTGCGCGTCAACGTCGTCGACGTGCTGCCGGAGGCCACCGTGGAGCAGCAGGACCGGCTCCTGGGCAAGGACCTCTTCGCCCGCGACCCCGCGCAGTGCTGCGCGCTGCGCAAGGTGGCGCCCCTGCGCCGGACCCTGGCCGGCTACGAACTCTGGTTCACCGGAGTCCGCCGCGACGAAGCCCCCACCCGCACCAACACCCCGCTGGTCACCTGGGACGACGCGAACGGCCTGGTCAAGGTCAACCCGGTCGCGGCCTGGACCTTTGACCAGCTGGTGCAGTATTCCGAGGACAACCTCCTGCCCGTCAACCCGCTGCTTTCACAGGGCTACCCCTCCATCGGCTGCCAGCCCTGCACCCGCAAGGTCGCGCCCGGCGAAGATCCCCGCGCCGGACGCTGGGCAGGAACCGACAAGACAGAATGCGGACTACACGTATGAGCATCAAGATCATCAACGAGGACCTGGAGCTGTCCGGGCTGGACCACGATGCAGCTGGGACGCCGATTGCCGCCCCGGGAGTGGCATCGGGCCTGTCGGAGCCGCGCGCTGGGCTGATCGAAGATCAGCCGCGCGGCGCAGGGGCGGGGGCGGCAATCGGTGTCGCAGCCCCGACCCGCCTCTCCAGCCTGGACACGCTCGAGTCCGAAGCTATCCATATCATCCGCGAGGTTGTTGCCGAGTTTGAGAAGCCTGCGCTGCTGTTTTCCGGCGGCAAGGATTCCGTGGTGATGCTGCACCTGGCTACCAAGGCCTTCTGGCCGGGGAAGGTGCCGTTCCCGGTGTTGCACGTGGACACCGGACACAACTTCCCCGAGGTCCTCGAGTTCCGCGACCGGACCGTGGAACGGCTGGGACTGAAACTCGTCGTCGGGTCGGTCCAGGAGTTCCTCGATTCGGGCGAGCTGGCAGAGCGTGCCGACGGCACCCGCAACCCGCTGCAGACCGTCCCGTTGCTGGACGCGATCCAGCGCAACAAGTTCGATGCCGTCTTCGGCGGCGGCCGGCGGGACGAGGACAAAGCCCGGGCCAAGGAGCGCATCCTGAGCCTGCGCGACGAATTCGGCCAGTGGGACCCGCGCAACCAGCGCCCCGAACTGTGGAACCTCTACAACGGCCGGCACACCGTGGGCCAGCACGTCCGGGCGTTCCCGATCAGCAACTGGACCGAGCTGGACGTCTGGCGTTACATTGAGCGCGAGAACATCGAGCTGCCGGGCCTGTACTACGCGCACGAGCGCGAAGTCTTCTCCCGAGACGGCATGTGGCGCGCCGTGGGCGACGTGTCCCAGCCGCGCGACGACGAGGAAGTCATCACCAAGACCGTCCGCTACCGGACCGTCGGCGATATGTCCTGCACCGGTGCCGTCGAATCCGGCGCCGCCACCGTGCGCGACGTGGTGATCGAAGTCGCCGCCTCCACCATCACCGAACGTGGCGCCACCCGGGCCGATGACCGCATCTCCGAGGCCGCCATGGAAGACCGCAAGAAGGACGGCTACTTCTAATGAGCACAGACACTTTCCTCACCAGCCCGGACCTGGCGTCCGCTGCGCTGCCCGCCAGTCTGTTCCGCTTCGCCACCGCGGGTTCGGTCGACGACGGCAAGTCCACCCTCGTGGGCCGGCTCCTGCACGACTCGAAGGCGATCCTCGCCGACCAGCTCGACGCCGTCGCCCGCACCTCCGCCGACCGCGGCTTCGGCGGTTCGGCTGGCGCGATCGACCTTGCCCTGCTGACGGATGGCCTGCGCGCGGAGCGGGAGCAGGGCATCACCATCGACGTCGCCTACCGCTACTTCGCCACTGACCGGCGCAGCTTCATCCTTGCGGACTGCCCCGGGCACGTCCAGTACACCAAGAACACCGTGACCGGCGCGTCCACCGCGGACGCCGTCGTCGTGCTCATCGACGCCCGCAAGGGCGTGCTGGAGCAGACCCGCCGGCACCTTTCCGTGCTGCAGCTGCTGCGCGTGGCGCACGTGATCGTGGCCGTGAACAAGATCGACCTGGTCGACTTCAGCGAGGACGTGTTCCGTGAGATCGAGGCGGACGTCCAGAAAGTGGGCCGCGAGCTTGGGCTCGGCCGCCAGGAATCAAATACTGTCGACGTCGCTGATCTCTTCGTCATCCCGGTGTCCGCGCTCGACGGCGACAACGTCGTGGACCGCTCGGACCGTACCCCCTGGTACGACGGCCCGGCGCTGCTGGAAGTCCTCGAGACGCTGCCGGCTGCCGACGAACTCGAAAGCCACCTGGAGAGCTTCCGTTTCCCCGTCCAGCTCGTGATCCGGCCGCAGGGAGCGCTGGCTCCGGACGCCGTCGCCGGCGGCCTCGATCCGGAGACGTACCGCGACTACCGGGCCTACGCCGGGCAGATCACCGAAGGCTCGGTCAAGGTGGGGGATCAGGTCAGCATCCTGACCCCGGGCCAGGATCCGCGCAGCACCACCATCACCGGGATCGACTTCGCCGGCCGCGAGCTCACCGAGGCTGCGGCACCCCAATCCGTCGCTCTGCGCCTCGCGGACGAGTTCGACGTCGCACGCGGGGACACGATCGCGGCGGCCGGAACGTTCCCGGAATCCACCGCGGACGTTTACGCCGCGCTGTGCTGGCTCTCGCCCAAGCCGCTCCGCGAGGGTTCGAAGCTGCTGGTCAAACACGGCACCCGCACGGTCCAGGGCTTGGTCCGGAATGTGACCGGCAAGCTGGACTTGGCCAGTTTTCAGCTGGGACCCGCGTCCACGCTGGAGCTCAACGACATCGGGCATGCGCAGCTCCGGCTCGCAGCGCCGTTGCCGCTGGAGAATTACCCGCACCACCGGCGGACCGGAGCGTTCCTGGTCATCGACCCGCAGGACGGCAACACACTGGCCGCCGGGCTCGTCAGGGACCACCCGGGCGATCACGAGGACGAGCGCTACTCGATTTGAGTCAATCCGGTAACCTTTTTGGCCTTGCAATAGCTCAAACCGGCGCCCTTCGATACTCTGCTGAGTAGAGCCGCTGCACGGTGTTGTAAGGGGGACCGGGTGGAAGATCATGATTCCGTCGTCGTCAGCTCCTTGGAGCAATTCCGTGCGCTGCTACCCCGGCTAAATGCGGCTTCAGAAGCCATCGGGGACGCCATCCGCGCCCGGCTCCGCGACGACGGCCTCAACCACCACACTGTGCAGGCCCGGGTCAAGGAGCTCGACTCGGTCAGGGACAAACTGGAAAGGCTCACTGCTGACGGCAAATTCAAATATGCGCGCGGCCTCGAGCAGCTCGATGACCTCATCGGGGTCCGGGTCATCATGTTCCTGGAACCCGACATCGCGGACGTTGCAACAGCCCTGAAGGGGCAATTCAACTGCAGCGAGGATGACGACAAGACCAGCTCCCAAAGGCGGAACGGCCAGATCGGCTACGCAGGGCGGCACCTCATTCTGGAGGTCCCCGCCGAGAACGTTCCCATCGGCTGCCAACCGTTCATTGGAGTGCGCTTCGAAGTCCAGATCCGCACCGTGCTGCAGCATGCGTGGGCAGCCTTCGAGCATGACATCCGCTACAAGGGCCTTGCGGAGGCCAACGCGGAGGTGGACCGCGCGTTCACCATGGCGTCGACCTTGATTGAACTCGCCGACGCCCAGTTCTCCGCGATCAACGACATCGTCAAACGCCGCCAGGCCGAAAGTACGGCCGAGTTCGCGGCGAGCCCGGCCACCGAGCTCACGGGCGACATCCTCCACGACATGCTCGCGCGGCTGCTGCCCGAACACCCCAGGAGCCAGGCCTGGCAGTACGGCTGGCTGGGGGACGTGCTGGCGGCCAACGGCGTGCGGACCGTGGCCGACGCCGAAGAGCTCTTCGGCGGCGCCGACTGGTCCGGCGTGGCCAAGCGGATGGACTACAACTTTCCTCCCGGCCACGTCCGGATTGCCGACGACTTCCTGTTGGAGACGTGGGGCGTTGACTACATTGCGCGCACCAGGTCCCTGGGCGGCGACCCCAAACGGGAAGCGAAGCTGACATACCGGCTGGAGCGCATGCAGGACTGAGCTGTTCAGCCCCGCGTCGGCCCCGCATATGACGCTGCATGAACTCGCGTGACCCCGGGTTTCCGGACCATTGAACCGGGTTAGCCACCCTCCCTAGGGTGAATCCATGACTACTCCGGAACTGTTCACCAAGCCTTCCAGCAGGGCACACCAGGGGCGATGTCGCCGGCGCTGACCACCCGCCCGGCCCACCCGCACCGCCCACGAACAGGATCCGTCCATGTCATCCACCCCCGAAGACCCCACCCCCGGCACGACCCGGATCGTTGCCGGCGAAACGGCGAAGCCGAAGCGCAAGCGCACCGTCGAAATCAGCGTCGCCGTCGGACTGGCCCTGCTGATCGGCGCCGGCGCCGCCGTCGCCTCGACGGTGTCCGGCAACAACGACGCCGCGGCAGCGCCGGCCAGCGGCACCACCGCGGCAGCCGAACTGAAGCTCGGCTACTTCGGCAACATCACCCACGGCCCCGCCCTTGTCGGCGTCAATAAAGGGTTTATCGCCAAGGATCTCGGCCAGACCAAGCTCAGCACCCAGGTGTTCAACGCCGGACCGGCGGCGATCGAGGCGCTGAACGCCGGTGCAATCGACGCCACCTATATCGGCCCCAACCCGGCCATCAACTCCTATGTCAAGAGCAAGGGCGAATCCATCAGCATCATCGCCGGGGCGGCCTCCGGCGGCGCGCAGCTCGTAGTGCGGCCGGACATCACGTCGGCGGATCTGAAGGGGAAGAAGCTCGCGACGCCGCAGCTCGGGGGCACCCAGGATGTGGCCCTGCGGGCCTGGCTCGGCAAACAGGGCTACAAGACCTCCCCGGGCGGCGGCGGTGACGTCACGATCGATCCCACCGAGAACGCCCAGACCCTGAAGCTGTTCCAAGACGGCAAGCTGGACGGGGCATGGCTGCCGGAGCCGTGGGCCTCCCGCCTGGTGCTCCAGGCCGGAGCGAAGGTCCTGGTCGACGAGAAGGACCTGTGGGACAAGGGCGAGTTCGTCACCACCGTTCTGATCGTCAACAAGAGATTCGCCGCCGAGCACCCTGAAACGGTGAAGGCGCTCCTGAAGGGACACGTCGAATCCGTGAACTGGCTCACCGCCGCCCCGGCTGCCGAGAAAGCCAGTGTCCTCAACGCCGCGCTGAAGGAATCCGGCGGCGCCGCGCTGCCCGCCGACGTCGTCGAGCGCTCGCTCAAGAACATCACCTTCACCGTCGACCCGCTCGCCGGGACATACCAAAAACTGCTGCAGGACGGCGTCGACGCCGGCACCACCAAACAGGCGGACATCACCGGCATCTTCGACTTGACCGCCCTGAACTCGGTGGCGGCGAAGAAGACCTCGGCGCAAGGACTGGGCAAGGACTAGCCGGGTCCCGCCGCCCGGCCGCCACCACCACTCCGGCTGCCACCATCACTAAGGACGTAACCATGCCAGTTGTACTGGAAAACCTGGGCAAGCGCTTCGACGACGGCGCCCCGGTGCTGGACGGCGTCAACGCCAGCATCGAGCGGGGCGAATTCGTCGCCCTGCTCGGTGCGTCCGGCTGCGGCAAGTCCACCCTGCTGAACATTATCGCCGGACTCGAGGCACCGACGTCGGGCGCCCTGGAGGTGCCCAGCGACGGTGCCGCCTTCATGTTCCAGGACGCGGCCCTGTTCCCCTGGCTCACCGCCAGGGAAAACGTGGAGCTTGCCCTCAAGCTGCGGGGCGTCGGCAAGACTGAACGCCGGGGGCAGGCCGAAGAGCTGCTGGAGCTGGTGCACCTGGGCGGGGCCGGGGACAAGCGCCCGCACGAGCTGTCCGGCGGCATGCGCCAGAGGGTGGCCCTGGCCCGGTCGCTGGCACAGGACCGGCAGTTGCTGCTGATGGACGAGCCGTTCGCGGCGCTCGATGCGATTACCCGTGACCTCCTGCACGACGAGCTGGAACGGATCTGGAAGGAAACCGGCCGCACCATCGTCTTTGTCACCCATAACGTCCGGGAAGCCGTCCGGCTGGGCCAGCGCGTACTGCTGCTCTCCTCCCGGCCCGGTCGCGTGGTGCAGGAATGGCACGTCTCCGAGGAACACCGCACCGACGCCGGCCTGGCCGGACAGCTGACCGGAGTCATCACCGCCCGGCTACGCGAGGAGATCCGCCGTCATGCCCAATAACCAACTCCATGTGGCGGATGCGCCTGCCGAGAGCCGCAAGGTGCATGCAGCCCTGACCCGGTCCTCCACCGGGGCCGAGGATCTGCGGCAACTGGAAGCCGGACTTGATTCGCTCCAATCCGACGCCGCCCGCGGGGCCCGGATCGACTGGAGCCGAATCCTCCTGCCCGTGGCCGCACTCGCCATCCTCATCATCGCGTGGCAGGTCTACGTCTCGTTGGGCATCAAACGCCGTGACCTGGTGCCCGGCCCGCTGGATGTCATCGGCCAGCTCGGCACCCTCTGGAGCGAGGCCAAGCTGCAGGAGGCCGTCTGGACCTCACTGCAGCGCGGCTTCGCGGGCTTCCTGATCAGCGTGGTCATCGCGACGCCGGTAGGCCTGCTGCTGGCCCAGGTTGCCCCGCTTCGGAGGGCCTTCGGGCCGCTGATTTCCGGGCTGCAGGTCCTGCCGTCTGTGGCGTGGGTGCCAGCCGCCATCATCTGGTTCGGCCTGACCGACGCGACCGTGTACTTCGTTGTGCTGATGGGTGCCATCCCCTCGATCGTCAACGGGTTGATCTCCGGCGTCGACCAGATCCCGCCGCAGTACCGCCGCTTAGGCACCGTCCTGGGCGCATCCCGCTTGCAAATGGCGCTGCAGATCGTTCTCCCGGCCGCGCTGCCCGGTTACCTGAGCGGTCTCAAACAGGGCTGGGCCTTTTCCTGGCGGTCCCTGATGGCCGCGGAAATCATTACGGTGGGCGGCAGCATCGGCTTCGGCCTGGGTTCGATGCTCAACCAGGGCCGCGACCTCGCCGACATGACGATCGTGCTGGCCGCCATCCTGCTGATCCTCGCCGTCGGCATTCTGGTCGAATTGCTCGTTTTCGCCCCGGTCGAAAAGCGACTGCTGCGCCGCCGCGGTCTCCTCGCCGGCAGCACCCGCTAATTCCCCGGCTCCTTCCCACGGGTCAGCCGCAGGCCTACACTCACGGCAATGGGCCGGTACGCGGCCCATCCGTCCCAATCCAAGGAGACAGCCGTGGCACCAAAATTCGGAGTGCTGGCATTGGTCGAAGCCAAAGCGGGAAAGGAACAGGACGTCTGGGACTTCCTCAACGGCGGCCGCGAAATCGTCCTCAGCGAACCGGGCACCCGGACCTGGTATGCGTTCCGGGTCAGCGCGAACACCTTCGGCATTTTCGACACTTTCGACACCGAGGAAGACCGCCAGGCACACCTCAACGGAGCCATCCCCGCGGCCCTGGGCGAACACGGCCCCGCGCTGCTCGCCACGGACCCCGACATCAAACTCGTGGAAGTCATTGCGGTGAAGTAGCCGGCCCTGCCGGCGGCGGGCCTTTAAGGAGTCGGGAGTCGGGGGTGAGGTGTGGATGGCTGCCGTCCGGGGCGGCTTCGACACGGACACGCCGTCGTTTGAGGCCGGTGCGGATGCCGCAGCCGTCAAAGTTCCCCCGGGGCGGCGGGCAGGCGGCAGCTGGCGTGCCGGGCGGCGGGTCCAAAGTTACGTCCCGTTACCCTGCGTGAACCGGTGTTTCCGCGACGCTGTTCCTCGTTCGGACGCAGCCCTATCGTCGATGCATGGCAATTCAGGACATTTATCCCACGGCGCTGCGCCTGCTCGGCCGCCCCGTGCTGGTGGTCGGCGGTGGACCCGTTGCCGCACGACGCGCCAAGGGGCTGCTCGACGCCGGCGCCCGCGTCACGGTCGTGGCCCCGTTTGCCTGCCCTGCGCTGAACGGACTGGCCGGCGCCGGGCTCCTCGCCTGGCAGCCCCGCGAATACCGCAGCACCGACGTCGACGGCGTTTGGTTCGTCCAGACCGCCACCGGTGACTTTGCTGTCGACGCGCAGGTCGCCGCCGACGCCGAGGCGCAGCGCATCTGGTGCGTCAACGCCTCCGACCACGAAGCCTCCGCCGCCTGGACGCCCGCCGTCGCCGTCGTGGACGACGTCAAGATCGCCGTCAACGCCGGGGGAGACCCGCGCCGCGCCATGGCCCTGCGCGACGCCGTCGCCACCGCACTGGAGACCGGGGACCTTCCGCTGCGCCGGCACCGAGTGTCGGGCCCGGGGGCACCCGCCGGGACCGGTTCCGTGGCGCTCGTGGGCGGCGGGCCCGGCGCTGTCGGGCTCATCACCGTCCGCGGTCGGCGGCTCCTGGGCCAAGCCGACGTCGTCGTCGCGGACCGGCTCGGCCCGCGTGAACTGCTGGGCGAGCTGGCCGCCGATGTCCGGGTGATCGAGGTGGGCAAAACCCCAGGCCACCACCCCGTGCCGCAGGAGGGGATCAACCGGATCCTGGTGGAGGAAGCACTGGCCGGCCATCGCGTGGTCCGCCTCAAGGGCGGCGACCCGTACGTCCTCGGCCGCGGCGGCGAGGAAGCCGAGTTCTGCCGGCAAAACGGCATCGAGGTCGAAGTGGTGCCCGGCGTGACGTCGGCGATCTCCGTCCCGGCCGCCGCCGGGATCCCGGTCACGCACCGCGGCCTGGCCAAGGGCTTCAGCGTGGTCACCGGGCACGAAGAGCTATCCGAGGTCCCGGCCCGCGCCGACCATACCGTGATCCTGCTCATGGGCGTGGGCCAACTCCGCGAATCCGCGGCCTCGCTGGGACGCGCCGGTTTGCCAGCCGGGACGCCTGTTGGCATCGTAGAGAATGGATACCTGCCGAACCAGCGGGTGACCATCGGTACGCTCGGGACCATCGCGGACCAGGCGGAGGCCGCAGGCGTCGCGAATCCTGCCGTGATCGTGATCGGCGACGTGGTCCGCGTCAGCCCGTTCGCGCCGTCGCACTTCAAGACCGCGGACTACAGCACCACCTCCCCGAACGCCCCGCGCGTCGCCGCCCGTTAGTTTCACCCGCACTACCCAACTAGCTCGCAGTTGTTGTCGTTTTGAGCCCTCATAACGACAACAAATGCGAGTCAGTTGGGACGGAACGAACCAAAGGAACACAGCCGTGTCAACGAACACCCCCGTAGGAACCGCCGCCCGTCCGCTGCGCGTCGCCGTCGTCGGATCCGGCCCCGCCGGCGTCTACGCCGCGGACATCCTGACCAAGAGCGAGGCCGTCAAGAGCGGCGAACTGACCGTCAGCATCGACCTGTTCGACCGCTACCCGGCGCCCTACGGCCTGATCCGCTACGGCGTGGCCCCGGACCACCCCCGCATCAAAGGCATCGTCAACGCCCTGCACAAGGTCCTGGACCGCGGCGACATCCGCTTCTTCGGCAACGTGGACTACGGCACCGACCTCACCCTCGCGGACCTCCGCACCCACTACGACGCCGTCATCTTTGCCACCGGCGCCATCAAGGACGCCGACCTGAACATCCCCGGCGTCGAGCTCGAGGGCTCCTACGGCGGCGCCGACTTCGTCTCCTGGTACGACGGCCACCCTGACGTTTCCCGTGACTGGCCGCTGGAGGCCAAAGAGGTCGCGGTGATCGGCAACGGCAACGTCGCCCTCGACGTCGCCCGGATGCTCTCCAAGCACGCCGACGACCTCCTCGTCTCCGAGATTCCGGACAACGTCTACCGGGCCCTGAAGAATTCCCCGGTCACCGACGTCCACGTCTTCGGCCGCCGCGGCCCGGCCCAAGTGAAGTTCACGCCGCTGGAACTGCGCGAACTGTCGCACTCCAAGGACGTCGACATCGTCCTCTACCCCGAGGACTTCGAGTTCGACGCCGAATCGGACCGCCAGATCCAGAGCAACAACCAGACCAAGACGATGGTGGGCACGCTCACCAACTGGATCGCCGAGCAGCCCGAGGATCTCTCCGAGCTCACGGCGTCCCGCCGCCTGCACCTGCACTTCCTGCACAGCCCGGTCGAGATTTACGACGACGCCGCCCACCCCAGCAAGGTCGCGGGCATCAAGTTCGAGCGCAACGAACTGGACGGCGACGGGAACGCCCGCGGCACCGGCGAGTTCGTCGACTACCCGGTCCAGGCCGTTTACCGTGCCATCGGCTACTTCGGCTCTGCCCTGCCCGAGGTCGAGTTCGACCACAGCAAGGGCGTCGTCCCGAACGACGGCGGCCGCGTCCTGGATGCCTCCGGCGCCCACCTGCCCGGCCTCTACGCCACCGGCTGGATCAAGCGCGGCCCCGTCGGCCTGATCGGCCATACCAAGGGTGACGCCCTGGAGACCGTGACCTACCTGCTGGAGGACCGTCAGGCTCTGCCGCCGGCAGCGGCACCCGCCCCCGAGGTGATCGTCGAGCTGCTAGAGAACCGCGGCGTGAAGTTCACCAGCTGGGAGGGCTGGCTGGCCCTGGACGCGCACGAACGATCGCTCGGCGAGAAGGCGAGCACGGCAAGGGAGTCGCACGGCGTCGCTGTCCAGCGCGAACGGATCAAGGTTGTCCCGCGCGAGGACATGGTGGAAATCTCCCGCGGCGGGGTGGCCGCGGAGGTCTGAGCCCCCGCGTTGTTCGGTGTTTCCATGATCCGTAGTCAGTAGGCTTACCGTCATGGACACCAGACACCCAGGGACCGGCCGATGAGGCTTCGCCACAGCAACGCGTCCGGCCGCGGTTACCGCCGGGTCCCCGCCGGGACCGGGTTCAGCTACAAGGACCTGGACGGGTCCACCGTGCCGCCCGGGCCGATCCGGGACCGGCTGGAGGGCATCGGCATCCCGCCGGCGTGGACCGACGTCTGGATCGCGCCTTACGAGAACGGGCACATCCAGGCCACCGGGCTCGACGCCGTCGGCCGGCGCCAGTACATTTACCACCCGGGCTGGCGGGAGCGGAAGGACCGGGTGAAGTTTGACCGTTCCCTTCAGCTCGCGGAAACCCTGGCCGCCGCGCGCCGGCTGGTAACCATGGACCTGCGCTCGGATGGGCTCACCCGGGAGCGCGTGCTGGCGGCCGCCTTCAGGATGCTGGACAGCGGCTCGCTGCGCGTCGGCTCCGAGCGGTACACCAACGAGAACGGCAGCCACGGCCTGGCCACCCTGCTCTGCGCCCACGTGAAGGTGCGCAAGGACGAGCTCCGGCTCAGCTTCCCGGCCAAGAGCGGCAAGACCTGGGACTCCAGGATTGACGACGCCGACCTCGCCGCCGTCGTCCGCTCACTCAAGCGCCGCGGTGGAAACGCCCGCCTGCTCGCCTACAAGAACGGCCGCAGCTGGCACCCGGTCACGAGCGCCGAGATTAACGACTACGTGAAAGAACGCACCGGCGGGGACTTCACCGCCAAGGATTTCCGCACTCTGCGCGGGACGGTGGCGGCAGCCGTGAGCCTGGCCCGGAGCGGGCCGCAGCCGAAGGTCTCGGCCCGGAAGCGCGCGGTGAGCCGCGCGATGGTGGACGCTGCGGCGGTGCTGGGGAACACGCCGTCGATCGCCCGCAAGAGTTACGTGGATCCGCGGCTGCTGGACCACTTCGCGGCGGGGGAGACAATCGACCCGAAGCGGCTGGACTCGGCCGAATCGGAGATCCGGGCGCTGCTCTACCAGGAAGGCGCGGTCGTCCCGCTGGGGTAGCCGGAGCGGCCGCAGGCGGAAGGTTCAGAACTCGGCATTGATGAAGCCGATGATGATCGCCGTCCACCAGCACGCCTGTGAGATGGTCAGGCTCAACAGCAGATGGGTCCGCTGCCCGACGCTGAGGGCCCCGAACGAAGAATCCGGCGGCAGGTGGGCGAGCCGGCGCATGAGCGGGATCAGCATGATGCCGTTCAGGCTCAGCGCCAGAACCGCGGCCAGCTTCACGTCCGTCATCGGGTTGTACAAATGCGGGCTGAGGAAGGCCCCGGTGGCCAGCATCCCGAGGAGGCCGCCCCAGATCAGCGGGGTGGCGGCGCCGTCGAGCCTGATGATTTCTGCCAGTTTGCGGCGGCCGATGAGCCACAGGAATCCGTGCCAGTCGACCAGGATAATGGCGCCGAACGCTGCGACGAGGGAGAGGACATGCAGGACAACCGCAATGTTGTACGGGGTGCCGCCGACGTGGACCGCGGTGGACATCGTGACCGAGAGGAGCCAAGCCACCGCTGCCGCGGCGGACAGACCGATCACCAGGCGCCTCGTGGCCCGTTCGGATTCGCGGTGGCGCCGGACTGTGCGCCTGCTGACTGGGACGTAGCTCATGGCCTTACCTTGAAGAACCCGCCCGCCGGGGGTCGAACTGATCTACCTGAAAGGCAGGAAACGCGGTTCGGAAGCTAGCTCACACGATATCGCCCGGACCGCTCGACAACAAGGACCGACGGCGGCGCTACATCCGCCCGAACCGCGCGCGGATCAGGGCGAAGACGCCGTACGCGATGAAGCCTGCGCCGATGGGCAGAAGCAGGTACGGACCAAACGGGTGGTGCAGCAGCGCCTTGAGGCTGCCGTCCAGCCCGGTGGACGAACCGGGATCGTTGGTGGCCGCGGCCACCACGAACAGCAAGCCGGTGAGGACCAGTGCGAGCCCCTTGGCCACATGGCCGGCCACGCCCAGGGCGCTGACGAGGTGGCCGCGGTGCGTTCCCTCGAAGTGCCGCAGTTCCTCCTTGAACTTCTTGCCCAGTCCCTTCACCACGAAGTAGACGCCAATCCCGGCGACTGTCAGCCCCAAGGCGGTCAACAGCGGGGCGCCGAGCGGCCGGTCCATCAGTGACCGGCTGAACGCGGCGGTGGAGTCGCTCGAATCGCTGCGGACCCCGACGGCGAAGCTGCCGAAGGTGTACCCGACGCCGCCGTAGGCAACCGCCAGGAAGCCGGAGGAAACCAGCTTGCCCAGCCCTTCGCTGCGTGGCAGGTGGCGGGCCCGCAAGGTCGCCTCGCTCAGCTGCCAGAGCGCGAGCCCGGCGCAGCCGATGCAGCCCGACCACATCACCGCCGGGCCCCAGGGGTTGGCAGCGAGCTGCTCGATCGCACCGGTGGGCTCGGCCTTGCCCGGTGCGCCCAGCACCAGTGCGACGACGATGGCCCCGATCACGACGTGGAGCAGGGCCATCACGGCGAATCCCCAACGCGCGGCGACGTCGAGCGGCTTGCTGTTGGACGCGGCTTCCGCGGCATCGGCGGCCTCGCCGAGGATGGTCTCAGGGGCCGCCCCCGCACGTCCGCCGGATGGGTTTCCGCTCAACGGTGTCCTTCCATGCCCACGAGCCTACCCGCATGCCGGGCGGCCCCTTCAGGACGAGGCCCCCGTAAAGCAGGGCTACCATCCTGTTGCTAAGTGTGCTTACTATATCCGGGTGCGGACTCCCTGTGGGGCTGTGCCGTTCCGTATTCGCAAACTCACGATAGGACGCTCACCATGGCAGGAAATCTTGTTGCCCGATCCATTCACGACTTGACCGCGGGCGCGTGGTTCGGCGGTTCGCTGATGGGCGCGATCGGGCTGAACGGTGCGACGGCGGAGGCCAAAGATCCCGCCGAGCGGACCCGGCTCTCCAGCCTCGGCTGGAAGAAGTGGGCCCCGTACCAAACGGCGGCCTTCGGCGCGCACCTTCTCTCCGGCCTGGCCATCATCTGGGAGAACAAGGACCGGATGGCCAAGCAGGACGGCGTGACCCGGCTGAGCATCTACAAGTCCGTTGTCACCCTGGCCGGCGCGGCCGTGACACTTTATGCGGGCCTGCAGGGCGCAAAGGTGGACAAGCTCGCCGACGAGGGCGCTGCCGGAGCCACCGAGCCCAGGCACGGTGCCTCGCAGGAGCTCCAGTCCGCCCAGCAGCAGTTGAAAATCCTGCAGTGGACCATCCCGATGTTCGCCGGTTGGGTGATCGTCCTGGGCGCCAAGCACGGCGAAATGCAGCGGCCCAAGAACGTCTTCAAGGGTCTCGCTCGTTAGACCCGCCCGATCCATTCCGCACAGGAGTTCAGGTTGCGGTGGACGCTTTCGACCGCGGCGTCCGCGTCGCGGGCAGCGATGGCGTCCACCAGCCCGCCGTGGCCTGGGTGTGGAAGGCCATCGAAGCCGCCCCGGCGCTGCTGGCGGAGCAGGTCGCTGTGAAACACTCCGCCGAAGCTGACGTACAGCTCGTGCAGGAGCGGGTTGCCTGAGGCCTGCGCGACCATGACATGGAAGTTCCAGTCAGCCTGCGCCCAGCCGGCGAAGTCCCCTGCCAGCCACGTGCGGCGGCGGACTTCGAGCAGTTCCCGCAGCGCCGCGACGTCGTCGTCCGAGGCGTGGCGGGCCGCGAGCCGGGCGGCCTGGGTGTCCAGCCCCACGCGCACCTCCAAAATGTGCATCTGGGAGTGGTCACGGTACATGCGCTGCGCGGCGCCAGAGATTTCGCTGGTGGCGCGGACGTAGGTGCCATCCCCGCGGCGGACCTCCAGCATGCCGCTGTGCGCCAGGGCCTTGATGGCCTCCCGCAAGGTGCCACGGGAGACGCCCAGTGCCGCCATTAGTTCCGGTTCGGCGGGAATGCGCTGTTGCAGCTGCCACTCGCCCGAGTGGATGGAGTCGCGGAGTTTGGCGGTGATCTCCTCCACCAGGGGAGGCCGGGGTGAAGGGGTCAACGTCATCGCTGCACCCCTCCCAGCGGCGGCCCCACGGGCCGGCCGCCGGCGGCCCGCGGCTTGGTTATCCGGACCGTCAGCAGGTGCCCCACGACAACCTGGCCCGCCGCCACGGCCAGCAGCAGGACCAGCGGCAGGGTCCAGCTGCCTGTGGCGCCGTGCAGCAGACCCATGCCGAACGGTCCGATGGTCGCCAGCAGGTACCCCGCCGACTGGGCGACGGTGGACAGGGCGGTGGTCTCAGCGGTGTTCCGGCCGGCCCGGCTGATCATCACCATGATCAGCGGGAAGATGCCCAGTCCGACGCCGAGGAGGACCGCGGTCAAGGGTGCCATCCCGGCCGGCAGCAGCAGCATGCCGCCGACGCCCAGCAAAGTGGCCGCGGAGGCCAGGTAAAAAGCAGGGCGCAACATCCGGGGGCGGGCTCCGATCGCGATGAGCGTCATTCCGGCCGGGACCGAAACGAGCTGCATCAGCCCGAACATCAGCCCGCTTTGGGAGGCACTGACCCCCTCCGTGGCCAGCATGTACGGAAACCAGCTCAGCACGGAGTAGGCGAGGAGGGCCTGCAGGGTGAAGCCGGCGGTGATCATGATCCCCGTGCGGGTCCGCAGCAGCGGCCATGGTGAGACATGCGTGGCCTTCCGCGCGGGCGCGTGACGGTGCGCGTGCAGCGCTATCGGCAAAAAGCCCAGGCAAGCGGTGAGAGCCAGAATGCCGATCGCCCCCAGTCCGGCGGAGGGCGAACCGAGCTGCTGTGCCATCGGAACGATCAAGACGGAAATGACGGTGGCTCCGCTGGTCATGGTCATCGTGTAAAGGCCCGTCATGAGGGAGGTCCGGTCGGCGAAATACTCGCGGATGAAGGACGGCATGGCGACGTTGCACACGGCCAGCCCGGACATCCCGACCACAGTGCCCGCCACCAGCATCCCGGTCGAGGGCACGCCGCGGAGCAGCAGGCCGCCGGCGAGCATGACAAGGGAGAGCAGGATCGCCTTTTCCACGCCGAGGCGTCTGGTCAGCCAGGACGTGGCGGCCCCGGCAACGGCGAAGCAGAGCGTGGGAATCGATGGAACGATGGCAGCGACAAACGGCCCGTACCCAAGAACCTGCTGCAGGTCGTGGAACAGCGCGGAGGCCCCGCTGATGCCGGCGCGCAGGTTGAGGCCGATCAGCACGATCGCCACGACGCCCGCCACGATTACGCCGCGCGGGCGGCCGGTGCCGGGTGGGGCTGTCTGGGGAAGGGCGGGAAGCGCCGTGCTGCTGGCCATCTCCAAAGGTTAGACGTTTGATGTTTGGAACCCAAACTGCGGTGGCGAAGATCTCCGAAAGAGACAACGCCCGGCACGCAGCGCGCGGACAGTCGGTGTGCTGTGTCAGCGGGGGTGGCGGGCGCCGAGCCGCTGCACGGCCAGCGCCAGCCACAGCTGCACCCGGTCCGCGGTTTGCGCCGCGTCGTATCCGGTCAGTTCGGTGATCTGCGCCAGCCGGTAGCGGACGGTATTCCGGTGCAGCGTGAGCTCCTCGGCGACGGCAGCGACCGAGCCGTTGTTGCCCAGGTAGCTCTCCAGTGTGGCCATCAGGCCGGCGCCATGCGCGGCGTCGAACTGGCGCAACGGGTTCAGTGACTCGTTTGCCATGTCCGCCAGCGGAACGTCCTCGCTGGCGAGCAGCAGCGAGGTCAGGCTCAGCCGTTCCGGCTCGTTGACCGGCAGACCGTGGCTCGCCGCATCGCGGGCCTCGAAGTAGCTCCAGCGCAGTCCATTCGGCTTTGTGTACGCCCCGCCGATGCCGATCGTGGCGTGGATTCCGGCCTCGGCGAGGTGGTCGCTGAGGCCCCGGGCCAGGGCGGCGGCGCCGCTGCCGTCGTCGTGCACCACCGCCACCAGGTCCCGGCCGACGACGGCGGTCACCGCCGTCCTCAGCGGCTGCGGCAGCGAGGAACTCGCCAACTGGGCGGCGTGGGCGGCCGATTCCGCCAGCAGGACCACGTTTTTGCGGGTGCTGTTGACGCCGATGCCGGCGAGCCGCCGGGTGGCCTCGGTGGGCTCCAGGGTGCCATGGATGACGTCCTCGAGGACCTGCCCGGCCAGTGCCCGCTGTGACTGCCGCTGCTTGACCATGTTGTTGAGCTCGACGCTGATCAGGTTCTGCGCGTAGCCGACTATCCCCGAGTCTTCGAACGGGTGCCGGATCCACAGCGTGCAGGCATCGCGGCGGCCGGTCGGGACCGGGTACGAGGCCCAGCCGTCCGCCGTGGGGGAGGGGCTGCCGGTGGCGCTGTTGTAGAGCTGCGCAGTGAACTGCGTAAGCACTATGTCGGTGCGCAGCATGGAGCCCAAGTGCTTGAGCAGTTCGGCCAGGCCCCCGCCGGTCAACAGAGCCCGGGCCAGGACCTGGTGCCCGGCGATCAGGCGCTCCAGCTTGGCGTAGTGGTCCGCGGACTGGGCATCGGCCACGAGCTTGCCGATCGCGATGAACGGGGTTTCGTAAGGCACCGACACCACCGGAAGGCCCCAGCGGTTGGCCTCGGCGACCAACGCCGGGGGCACCGCATCGTGCGTGAGACCGACGCCGAAACCGATGCCCACGGCTCCGGCGCGCTGGACCTGGCGGACAAATCGGCGCTGATCGGGGGCCGTCTTGAGCCGCATACCGGTTGTCAGGACCAGTTCCCCGCCATTGAGGAAGCGCTGCGGGTCCTCCTGCTCGGTGACCGCAACCCAGCGGATATCCGAGTGCCAGGTGGTCTCCGCGACGCCGGTTTTTGTCAGCCGCAGGGACGGGACCCCAAGCAGGGCCGCGAGGGAAATTGCCATGGAATCAGGATAACCGGGTGCTGGTCAACCGCACTAAACTTCCGTGTTTACGGTGTGCAGCTGCCTATTCCCAGTCGTGCAGGGCTGGCATAGGCTCGGAGCAGCCGCAGATCCCCCATCCCTGCCATCGCCAGGCCAGCTCGAAAGAGGTTGTACACCGTGGTTCAAACCTTGCAGAACTTCATCAACGGGGAGTTCGTCACCCCCGCCGGCACCGCATTGCTGGACATCATCAACCCCGCCACCGGCGACGTCGTGGCGAAGTCGCCAATCTCGGTCCAGGCCGACGTCGACGCCGCCATGACGGCCGCCAAGGACGCTTTCGCCGACTGGAAGCACGTGACTCCCGGCCAGCGCCAGCTGATGCTGCTCAAGCTCGCGGACGCCGTCGAGGCCAACAGCGACGAACTGGTCGAGGCCCAGCACCGGAACACCGGCCAGGTCCGGTCCCTGATCGCCTCCGAGGAAGTCGCCGCGGGAGCGGACCAGCTGCGCTTCTTCGCCGGTGCCGCCCGCATCATGGAGGGCAAGTCCGCCGGGGAATACTTCGAGGGCCACACCTCCTACGTCCGGCGGGAACCGATCGGCGTCGTCGCGCAGGTTGCACCCTGGAACTACCCGTTCCTGATGGCGATCTGGAAGATCGGGCCCGCCCTCGCCGCAGGCAACACCGTCGTGCTCAAGCCCTCGGACACCACCCCGGAATCCACCCTCGTCCTGGCCCGCCTCGCCGGAGCGATCTTCCCGGCCGGCGTCCTCAACGTCGTCCTCGGCACCGGCGAGACCGGCGCCCTTATGGTGGAGCACAAGGTCCCCGGCCTGGTCTCCATCACCGGCTCCGTGCGGGCAGGCATCGCCGTCGCCTCCGGGGCCGCAAAGGGACTCAAACGCGCCCACCTGGAACTCGGCGGGAAGGCCCCCGCGATCGTTTTCAAGGACGCCGACATCAAAAAGAGCGCCGCTGCCATCGCCGAATTCGCCTTCTTCAACGCCGGCCAGGACTGCACCGCGATCACCCGCGTGCTGGTCCAGGACGAGGTCCACGACGACGTCGTTGCCGCCATGGTGGAGCACACCAAGACCCTGCACACGGGCTCGCAGAACGACGAAGACAATTACTTCGGCCCGCTGAACAACGTCAACCACTTCAATGCAGTCACCTCCGTCGTCGAGCACCTGCCGGCGAACTGCAGGATCGAGACCGGCGGCCACCGCGCGGGGGAAAAGGGATTCTTCTTCGAGCCCACCATTGTCACCGGCGCCAAGCAGACCGATGACATCGTGCAGAAGGAAACCTTCGGCCCCGTCATCACGGTGCAGAAGTTCAGCACCGAGGCCGAGGCCATCGAACTGGCCAACGACGTCGACTACGCCCTCGCCTCCAGCGTCTGGACCACTGACCACGGCACGGCCATGCGGGTCAGCCGCGACCTCGATTTCGGTGCGGTCTGGATCAACACCCACATCCTGCTGACCGCCGAGATGCCGCACGGAGGCTTCAAACAGTCCGGCTACGGCAAGGATCTCTCGATGTACGGCGTCGAGGATTACACCCGCATCAAGCACGTCATGTCCGCACTCGACGCATAACGCAGGCTCTGTCCCCCTCCACACCTAGAAAGGCCCTTCCATGACCACCACAGCAAACGACATCATCTTCCGGCTGGAGCAGAAGCGCCGCGTCCAGGCCGACTTCCCGGGCCCCAAGTCTCTTGCACTGACCGAGCGCCGCAAGGCCGTCGTCGCGTCCGGTGTCGCCTCCAGCGTCCCGGTCTACGTCGCCGACGCCGACGGCGGCATCATCCAGGACGTCGACGGGAACTCCTTCATCGACCTCGGCGCCGGCATCGCCGTCACCAGCGTGGGTGCCTCGGACCCCGCCGTCGTCGGTGCTGTGAAGGAAGCCGTGGAGCACTTCACCCACACCTGCTTCATGGTCACGCCCTACGAAGGCTATGTGGCCGTCGCCGAGCAGCTGAACCGCCTCACCCCGGGCGACCACGAGAAGCGCACCGTGTTGTTCAACTCCGGCGCCGAAGCCGTCGAAAACGCCGTCAAGGTGGCGCGCCTGGCCACCGGCCGGGACGCCGTCGTCGCCTTCGACCACGCCTACCACGGCCGCACCAACCTCACCATGGCCCTGACCGCCAAGGCGATGCCGTACAAGACCAACTTTGGTCCGTTCGCGCCCGAGGTCTACCGGATGCCGATGAGCTACCCGTTCCGCGAGGAAAACCCGGCGATCACCGGCGCCGAGGCCGCCCAGCGCGCCATCACCATGATCGAAAAGCAGATCGGCGGTGAGCAGGTTGCCGCGATCATCATCGAACCCATCCAGGGCGAGGGCGGCTTCATTGTCCCGGCCGAGGGCTTCCTGCCGGCGCTCGCGGCGTGGGCGAAGGAGAAGGGCATCGTCTTCATCGCCGACGAGGTCCAGTCCGGCTTCTGCCGCACCGGCGAATGGTTCGCCGTGAACCACGAGGGCGTCATCCCGGACATCATCACCATGGCCAAGGGAATCGCCGGCGGCATGCCGCTCTCCGCAATCACCGGCCGCGCCGAACTGCTCGACGCCGTGCACCCCGGCGGCCTCGGCGGCACCTACGGCGGCAACCCGGTGGCCTGCGCCGCGGCACTGGCCGCGATCGGATCGATGGAACAGTACGACCTCAACGCCCGGGCCCGCCATATCGAGGAACTCGCCCTCGGCACGCTGCGCGAACTCGCCAGCGCACAGCCCGTGATCGGTGACGTCCGCGGCCGCGGCGCCATGCTCGCCGTCGAACTGGTCCAGGCCGGTTCCAAGGAACCGAACCCGGAGCTGACCAAGGCAGTCGCCGCGGCCTGCCTCAAGGAGGGCGTCATCATCCTCACCTGCGGCACGTACGGCAACGTAATCCGGCTGCTCCCGCCGCTGGTCATCACCGACGAGCTGCTGCTGGACGGACTCGAGGTGCTGGCCGCGGCTATCCGCGCCAACGCCTAAACGGCGCTATTCCGGGGGTCGCTGGGCTAGAGTCGTTCCTACCACTGCAGGAACGCAGGCCGGCCGACGTCGCCCGGGCCCCCGGAGCCAAGCTGGATTCTGCCCAGACCCAATGAGGGGTTCATCGATGCGATACGTAGTTGGCTACACACCCGACGACCGCGGCGCTGATGCCGTCGCCCTGGCTTCGGCCCTGGCCCGCGCCCAGGGGGCCCACCTGGACCTGGTCCACGTGGTGGACCGGAAGACCCCATACGTCGCGCTCAACCCGCAGGGAAACCGCGTCAGCGTGGCGGAGCAGTCCGTGCTGACCGCGGAACGGCAGGGCCTTGCCCTGGTTCCCGAGGGCCTCGTAGCCAGGTTCCACGTGCGCCAGGGGGACTCCTTCGCCGGGGGCCTGATCGACGCGGCGAAGGAATACCGCGCCGGCCTGATCGTGGTGGGCGCGGCACGCAACGGGCTGTTCAAGCGCTACAGCGTCGGCAGCGTGGCCAACGCGCTCCTGCACGCCTCCCCGGTGCCGGTGGCCCTGGCGCCCCGCGGCTACCGGCGGACCGAACCGGTCAGCGGGCTGACCCTCGCCGTCGGGCAGCGCACCGGAGCGGAAGCAGCAATCGACGTCGCGATCGGAGCCGCCGAACGCCGCGGCGTGCCGCTGCGGCTGGTGTCGCTGGTCGAATTGGACGCCGAGGGCGCCAGCGGCGAAAACATCAATGCCGCGCACATCCACGCAAACACGGTGCTCAAGGCCGCGGCCGGCCGCCTGCCCGAAGGACACCACGTCAGCGTCGAGGTGGCACACGGCCGGACCATCGAGGAGGCCATCGATGACCTCGAGTGGAACGACGGGGAAGTCATGATCGTCGGCTCGTCGCGGCTGGCGGAAAAGAACAAGCTCTTCCTCGGGAGTACGGCCAACAAGGTGCTCCGCGCCCTGCCGGTTCCCATGGTGGTGGTGCCGCGGGACTACGTGCGCATCGACAGCGACCCGGAGGACTGAGCGCGGGGCGCCGCCGCGGGCCGCGCGCCGCGGGGCGCCGCCGCGGGCCGCGCGACCGAGC
>NZ_JBFTMR010000011.1:0-142833 GCF_056397065.1 Arthrobacter sp. 05N428_2
GGGTGCAGCCTGGGCGGCCGCCGCGGCCGGCTCGGCAGCAGCGCTGGCCGCATCCTCGGGCTTCGCCTCGGCCTCGGCGGGCTCGGGCTCGGCGGCCGGTGCCTCGGGCGCCTCGGCGGCCTCGGGCTCAGCGACCGGTGCCTCGGGCTTCGCCTCGGCCGTGGCGGCCTGAGCCTCAGCCGGGGCCTCAGCCGGGCGGGGGTCGTTGACCGGCTCGGTCACCGTAGCCTTGGCTTCGGTCTCGTTGGCAGCTGCTGCCACTGTTTCGTCGGATTGCTGACTGTGTGTCACCGCTAGAAGTCTTTCGCTTGGAGGGAAATACCGGCACCGCGGCCACGAGGGCCCCGGCTGGCTACTTCAGAGAGAACGAGTCTATCGTGACTGGTTCCACCGGGGCGCCGTCCGTGGCGCTGGCACCCGGTTTTACGCCGGCTGCCGCGATGCTGCTGACGACATCCAAGCCGGACGTAACCTTGCCCACCACGGTGTAGCCGCCGGCGGCGTCGGCCGGGATCACGGTGTCCTTGTAGACGATGAAGAACTGCGTTCCGTTGCCGTACGCGTTTCCGCCGGTCCGTGCGACCGCGATGGTGCCGGCCGGGTACTTGTTATCGGCCGGGGTGTTCTCCAGCGGACCCCAGCTGTAGGCGGGATCGCTGTTGCCGTCGCCGGTCTTGGAGCCACACTGCAGCACACCGAAGGTGTCGGCAGTGGTGAGCCGGTGGCAACTGAGGCCCTTGTAGAAATTCTGGTCCGCGAGCGACTTGAACACGGCGGCTGCCTGGGGCGCCTTCGTACCGTCCAGTTCGATCCCCAGGGTGCCGCGGTTGAGGGCAAGCTCGCCGGAAAAGGTCTTGCCCGCCGCGGTGTCCGGCTTCGGGATATTCGCGCCGTTGCTCGCGCTGGCCGTCGGCGTCGCGGACGCCGACGGGCTGGCCAGCCCGGCCTCCGCGGCCTTGAACTGGTCCTCGGTCGGATTACCCGCAAACACGGTCAGCTGCAGCACGATGGCAAGGACCAGGACAGCGGCACCGCCGGCCGTGGCGAGGATATTGTCCCGCCTCCGGCGTTTGTCCTGCGCCCGGCGCAGCTCACGCTTTGCCTCCATCTGCTGGATGCGCCGCTTGGCTTCGCGGGCGCTCCGTGAACTGGCCGCCAAAAGTCCTCCTGGGTGTAGGGCCGCATCCCGGGCCGTGCCGTGGGCACAGATCCGGGGTGCAGCGCGCAAGCTGTTGGCAACGCTGCCCGCCGCGTTCGCATTAGAGATGCACGCGTCGAAAGCATAAACTGACTGCCGCACACAGTTTATGCACGACCGGCCGGTCGGCGCGCGACGCCGCGGCTGTTCGACCCGCCGTCGTAATCAGAGGAGAAAATTCCACCATGGCACGCACCGCCTCCCTGTCCGGATTCCCCGAGTGGCTTCCAGAGGAGCGGCTGGTGGAACTGCATGTGCTGGACACCCTGCGGCGGACCTTTGAACTGCACGGCTTTTCCTCGATCGAGACGCGCGCGGTGGAAACGGTCGGGCAGCTGCTCCGAAAGGGCGAAATCGACAAAGAGGTTTACGGCCTGAGCCGGCTGCAAGACGACGACGGCGCCGGCGACGCGACAACCGCGGATACTGCCGCCGCGCACAAGGGCGACCCGCACGCGCTGGCCCTGCACTTCGACCTGACCGTGCCGTTCGCGCGGTACGTGGTGGAGAACGCCGGTTACCTTGCGTTCCCGTTCCGCCGCTACCAGATCCAGAAAGTCTGGCGCGGGGAGCGTCCGCAGGAAGGCCGCGCCCGCGAATTCACCCAGGCGGACATCGACATCGTCGGCGACGGCGCGCTGCCGTTCCGCTACGACGTCGAGATCGCGCTGGTGATCGCCGAAGCGCTCGGGGCGCTGCCGATCCCGGACTTCCTGCTCCGGATCAACAACCGCAAGCTCGCCGAAGGCTTCTACAACGGCATCGGTCTTACCGACACCGCCGGCGTACTGCGCAGCATCGACAAACTCGAGAAGATCGGACCGGCCAAGGTGGCCGAGCTGCTCCAGGCCGAGCTCGGTGCCACCGCGGAGCAGGCGCAGGCCGCGCTCCACCTGGCCGGCATCCGCACCCCGGACACCTCCTTCGTGCAACAGGTCCGGGCGCTGGGCGTCAGCAACGACCTGCTGGAGGAAGGCCTTAACGAGCTGGAGCAGGTCATTGCCGCCGCCGTCCAGCGCGCCCCGGGCAAGGTCGTCGCGGACCTCAGCATCGCCCGCGGCCTGGACTACTACACCGGCACCGTGGTGGAAACCGTCCTGGTGGGGCACGAGCAGCTGGGCTCGATCTGCTCCGGCGGCCGCTACGACGCCCTGGCGAGCAAGGGCAGCAGGACCTTCCCCGGCGTCGGACTCTCGATCGGCGTGACCCGGCTGGTATCCCGGATCCTGAGCCAGGACCTGGCCAAGGCGTCCCGTGCGGTGCCCACTGCCGTGCTGGTGGCGCTCAGCAACGACGAAAGCTGGGGAGCGGCGCAGGACGTGGCCGCGCAACTGCGCTCCCGCGGGATCGCCACGGAGGTCGCGGCGAAGGCCGAGAAGTTCGGCAAGCAGATCAAGTTCGCGGACCGCCGCGGCATCCCCTTCGTCTGGTTCACCGACGACGACGGCAAGCACCAGGTCAAGGACATCCGCACCGGCGAGCAGGTCGACGCCGATCCGGCCGTTTGGGCGCCGGCAGCGGAGGACCTCCACGTCAGGATCCTCAAGGGCTAACGGTGTCCATCGCCGTGGCTGCGGCGTAGAATTTGCCTTGCGCGGCTGGGGTTGGCGCAGCGGGATCCACCGAGGAGGATTCGCAATGCAAGACGGAAACTACGCCGTTGATGACGTCCTCGTGGACCCCCAATGGCTGGAAGACCACCTCGGCGATCCGCTGCTTCGGCTTGTCGAAGTCGACGTCAATGCGGCCGCCTATGACGCCGGGCATATTCCCGGCGCCACCCTGTGGAACATCTACCGGGACCTGAAGGACGCCGACTACAAGCTGATGGACCAAGCGGTCATCGGGGACCTGCTGGCGAAGTCCGGGATCACGCCGGACTCGACGGTGGTCTTCTACGGCTACGCGCCGGCAATGGGCTTTTGGCTGATGAAGCTCTACGGCCACGCCGCGGCCCGCATCCTCGACACGTCCAGGACCTCCTGGCAGCAGGCGGGCCGGCCATGGACGACGGAGCCGTCCGCGCCTGCCGTGACCGAATACCCGTTGCCCGGCCCGGACCCGCGGCTCCGGGCCGTACAACCGGACGTGGCGGACGCCGTCGGGCGGCCGGGAATCACCCTGCTGGATGTCCGCACCGGGGCGGAATTCCGCGGCGAACGGTTCTGGCCTTCAGGGGGCGCCGAGCCCGGCGGCCGCGCCGGGCGCATCCCCTCGGCGACGCACCTGGAGATCGACGGATTGCGCACGCCCGACGGCGCCTTCCGCAGCGGCGCAGAGGTGCGCCGGCTCTTCGCGCCGGTGGCGGATTCGGGCGGCGAAGTCATCACGTACTGCACGGTCGGTGCGCGCGCGTGCACGGCCTGGTTCGCGCTCACCTACCTCGCCGGGCGGGAGCAGGTCCGGGTCTACGACGGCTCCTGGGCCGAATGGGGCCGGATGCCGGCCACCCCCGTAGACGCCGGCTGATCTGTCCGGGCCGCTGCGGCCTTTCAAACGGGTAAACTCGAACGGGACCGCTCCAGTAGCGGTCCTGATATCTGTACCTGTTGGACCTGACTTTGATTTTCCCTCTGTCTTCTTCAGAAAGGCGTGCTGTGCTGCGCACACATGACCTCGGATCCCTTCGCTCCGAGCACATTGGACAAACCGTAACCCTCGCCGGCTGGGTCGGCCGGCGTCGTGACCACGGTGGTGTCGCATTCGTTGACCTGCGCGACGCTTCGGGCGTCGCCCAGGTGGTCGTCCGCGAGGAAGAGGTCTTCCACGGCCTCCGCAACGAATATGTGCTGCAGGTGATCGGCACCGTGTCCAAGCGACCCGAGGGCAACGAGAACCCGTCGCTGGCCACCGGGGAGATCGAGGTCATCGCCGAGAAGGTCATCATCCTCAACACCTCGGAGGCCCTGCCGTTCCAGATCGACGAGCACGTCGAAGTCGGCGAAGAGGCCCGCCTGAAGCACCGCTACCTGGACCTGCGCCGGCCGGGTCCGGCCCACAACCTGCGCCTGCGCTCCGAAGCCAACCGGGTGGCGCGCGAGCTGCTGCACCAGGACGGTTTCGTCGAGGTCGAGACCCCCACGCTGACGCGGTCGACGCCGGAAGGCGCCCGCGACTTCGTCGTCCCCGCCCGCCTCGCGCCGGGTTCCTGGTACGCGCTGCCGCAGTCGCCGCAGCTGTTCAAGCAGCTCCTGCAGGTCGGCGGCTTCGAGAAGTACTACCAGATCGCCCGCTGCTACCGCGATGAGGACTTCCGCGCGGACCGCCAGCCGGAGTTCACCCAGCTCGACATCGAAGCCAGCTTCGTGGAACAGGATGACATCATCCGGCTCGGCGAAAACATCGTCAAGGCGCTGTGGAAGCTGATCGACGTCGAGATCCCCACCCCGATCCAGCGCATCACCTACCACGACGCGATGGCCCGGTTCGGCTCCGACAAGCCGGACCTGCGCTTCGGCCTTGAGCTGACCGAGCTCACCGAATTCTTCAAGGACACCAACTTCGGCGTCTTCAAGGCTCCCTACGTCGGTGCCGTCGTCATGCCCGGCGGCGCCTCGCAAGCCCGCCGCGCGCTGGACGCCTGGCAGGAATGGGCCAAGCAGCGCGGCGCCAAGGGCCTCGCCTATGTCCTGTTCAAGGAAGACGGCGAACTTGCCGGCCCCGTGGCCAAGAACCTGACCGAGACCGAGCGCGCCGGCCTCGCCGACGCCGTCGGCGCCAAGCCGGGCGACTGCATCTTCTTCGCAGCCGGCGAGAAGTCGCCGTCCCGTGCCCTGCTCGGCGCGGCCCGCGTCGAGATCGGCCACCGCACCGGCCTGATCAACCCCAGCGACTGGGCCTTCTGCTGGGTAGTCGACGCGCCGATGTTCGAACCGGCCGCAGCAGCCGTCGCGTCCGGTGACGTCGCCGTCGGCGGCGGCCAGTGGACGGCCGTGCACCACGCCTTCACCTCGCCGAAGCCGGAGTTCATGGACAGCTTCGACAAGGATCCGGAGTCGGCCCTGTCCTACGCCTACGACATCGTCTGCAACGGCAACGAGATCGGCGGCGGATCAATCCGTATCCACCAGAGCGATGTCCAGGAACGGGTCTTCGAGCTGATGGGCCTGGCCAAGGAAGACGCCCAGACGAAGTTCGGCTTCCTGCTCGAGGGCTTCAAGTTCGGTGCGCCCCCGCACGGCGGCATTGCCTTCGGCTGGGACCGCGTTGTCGCCCTGCTGGCCGGCGTGGAGTCGATCCGCGACGTTATCGCCTTCCCGAAAACCGGCAACGGCTACGACCCGCTGACCGCGGCGCCTGCGCCGATCACGGCGCAGCAGCGCAAGGAAGCCGGCGTCGACTTCAAGCCGGAAGCCAAGAAGGCCGACTAGCAGCCCACTGTCAGAGGCTCCCCGGGAAACCGGGGGGCCTCTGGTGTTTTGCAGGGTTCTTGCGGAGGACAGATTATGGGCGCAGCAGTGCGCGGCCTCGAGGCGCTGATGGATGTGGCGTGGGCCGCGGCGGAGCGGGAGGAGTCCGGCGGGTGGGTGCTGCGGGCATCCTCCGGCGTGACGCAGCGGGGGAACTCGGTCTGGGCGCCGGTGCCCAGTGACGATCCGCACCGGCTGGTGGCAGCGCTCCGGGACGCCCGGCTCTGGTACCGGGGCCGCCGCCAGCCGCTGATCTTTCAGGTCTTCGAGGACTCCCGCTACGCGGCGCTCAACGCCGTTCTGGACGCCGAGGGCTTCACCCGCCAATCCGAGACCTTGGTGCTGGTCCGGGACGGCGGGATCGACCTGCCGGCTGCCGACGTCCGGGTTGAGGTGTCGGCCGAACCCTCCCCGGAGTGGTTGCGGCTCTGGTGGAGTGTGGACGGCCGTGGCGACGAGACGGCCCTCGCCATCGCCCGCGGCATCCTGGCAGGGTGCCCCTCGCTGTACGCCCTCCTGGGGGATGACGACGGCGTGCCCGCCGCCGTCGGACGCCTTGCCTTGCCCGAAACAGAACCCGGCAGTCCGCGCCGGGGCGGCCTGTACTGCATGGCGACCCGCACGGACGCACGCCGCCGGGGCTACGCCAGCCTTGTCCTGCGGTCCCTGCTCGGCGAGGGGACACGCCTTGGCCTGGCCGGCTACTGGCTGCTGGTCACCGTGGCCAACACCGGTGCCCAGGAGCTCTACGCCAGCGCCGGCTTCGAAACTGCGGGCCGGTACGTCTACCGACAGGAACGCCCGACGCGGCACCTGACGGGCTGCTGAGACCCTACCCTGCGCGCCGTTTCGACGGTTCCCTGCCCCCTCGACGTTTCGCAACGTGGGAGCGGCAGGGAACCGTCGAAGCGGGCGTTGGCCGCCTCCTCTACGCCGGCGGGTCAGTGACCACAATCCGCACGGCGCAGGCGTCAGCGGCGGCCTTCTTCAGGACCGCCGCCCGCGGATCAGGGACGTCGAGGAACGCCAGCCGCACCAGCGCGGCGTAGCGTTTCAGCGCGGGTTCGGCCAGCACCTGCTCGGCCAGGGTGCGGTCCCCGCCCGGGACGAGGTACTCCACGCTGTGGTCCGCGAAAATCCGTGCGGCATGGTCCGCGACGGCCTCCACCAGGGCGTCGGCCTGGTTGGCGCGGCGCCGGGCGAAGCGCTGCTGTGACCAGCCCCCGGCCGCGGTGCGGGACTGCACGTGCCGGGTGCCGGTTTTGCTGGCCAGCACCCGCCCCTCGGACACGACGGCCACGGAGTACCCGCCGCGGCGCACCAGGACCAAGCCAAGGTGCCGGGGCTGGGCGGCGAGGGATGCCAGCCGGGCGACGGGATCTGCGCCACGGCCAGGGCGGCCACCGTCCGGCCACGGCGGGAGCAGCAGGGCGGCGGCGCCGTCGGCCGCCAGCAGCTGCACACCGGCGTCGTGCCGTTCCGTCCGCGGTTCGCCGTGGCTCGCGGCGAACCGCTCCACCCAGCCGGGCAGCCGGGCGCCGGTGACAAAGGCCACGCGGGTCTCGGGGCTGGCCATGGCGCGGGTCTCCGTTGTCGTCACTGCAGGGCGGTGGCCGTGTCAGGCCGGGTAAGGAACTAGAAGTAGCCTATCTATGTGGATGATCTCTTTGGCGCAGGGCAGGACAACGCGTCCGCAAACGACGACGTCGACGCCCAAGAGCCCGGCGGCGACGGCACCCCAAGCGGCACACCCGTCCGCGCCGCGCCGCGCAGCCCGCTCGCGGTCCGGATGCGGCCGCGCAGCCTCGACGACGTCGTGGGCCAGCAGCATCTCCTGGGTCACGGCTCGCCGCTGCGCCAGCTCGCGGCCGGCAGCGACGCCACCGGGCCGGCCGGTCCGAGCTCGCTGATTCTTTGGGGACCGCCGGGCACCGGCAAGACCACCCTCGCGCACGTGATCGCGAAGGGCCCTGGCCGCAAATTCGTGGAGCTCTCCGCCATCACCGCCGGGGTCAAGGACGTCCGCCGCGTCATGGACGAGGCCCTCACCGCGCGCGACCTGTTCAAGACCACCACCGTGCTGTTCCTGGACGAAATCCACCGCTTCAACAAGGCCCAGCAGGACGCCCTGCTGCCGGGCGTCGAGAACCGCTGGGTGGTCCTGGTCGCAGCCACCACGGAAAACCCCTCGTTCTCCGTGGTGTCCCCGTTGCTGTCCCGCTCCCTGCTGCTGACACTCAAGCCGCTCACCGACGCCGACGTCGAAGGGCTGCTGCAGAAGGCCGTCACCGACCACCGCGGCCTGAACGGCTCGGTGGAGCTCGGCGACGAAGCCCTGGCCCACCTGGTGCGGCTCTCCGGAGGGGACGCACGCCGGGCCTTGACCGCGTTGGAGGCCGCGGCCGGCGTCGCGTTCGGGGACGCGGACGACGCCGACGGGCCAGCCGGGGGAGACGGTGAGACGCCGGTAAAAATCGAACTCAAGCACACCGAACGGGCCCTGGACGTCGCCTCGGTGCGCTACGACCGCGCCGGCGACCAGCACTACGACGTCGCCAGCGCGTTCATCAAGTCCATCCGCGGCTCCGACGTCGACGCCGCGCTGCACTATCTGGCCAGGATGCTCGAAGCGGGAGAGGACCCCCGGTTCGTGGCCCGGCGGATCGTGATCTCGGCGGCCGAGGATGTCGGCATGGCCGACCCCACCGCATTGCAGACAGCGGTGGCCGCAGCCCAGGCGGTGCAGCTGATCGGCATGCCCGAGGGCCGCATCATCCTGGCCGAGGCGGTGGTCCACCTGGCCACCGCGCCGAAGTCGAACGCCGCCTACCTGGGCATCAACCAGGCGATCGCCGACGTCCGCGCCGGCCTCGGCAACGGCATCCCCGCGCACCTGCGGGACGCCCACTATCCGGGGTCGAAGCAGCTCGGCCACGGCAAGGGCTACAAGTACGCCCACGACGCCCCGCATTCAGTGGCCAGCCAGCAGTACCCGCCGGACGACCTCGTGGGCCGGAACTACTACCAGCCCACCGCCAACGGCGCCGAACGCGAGATCACCACCCGGCTGGAGCGGCTGCGAAAAATCATCCGCGGCAAATAGCGCAGGTATGGTCCGTGGTAGGATGGTTCGTTGTCTGGCAAGGCACGGACGCACAATCCCTTAAATTATCGGCAGGTTCTGCTGAATCGTGGGTTGGCCCTGTGCCCAGTAGCAAAAGGCAGCGGTTGGCCGATGCTCTCCATCGTGGAGGCCAGTAACACTGACACACCGCAGATATTGGAAGGACACAAGTGGCTAACAACACTCGTGCTCGCCGTACCGCACGCCTCTCGCGTGCACTCGGCATCGCTCTGACCCCCAAGGCCGCCAAGTACATGGAGCGCCGCCCGTACGGCCCCGGTGAGCATGGCCGTGCCCGCAAGAAGCAGGACTCCGACTACGCCGTACGTCTGCGTGAAAAGCAGCGTCTGCGCGCCCAGTACGGCATCCGCGAAGCCCAGATGACCCGCGCCTTCGAAGAAGCGCGCCGGACCAAGGGCCTGACCGGTGAAAACCTGATCGAACTGCTCGAAATGCGTCTCGACGCCCTCGTGCTGCGCGCCGGTTTCGCCCGCACCATCGCCCAGGCCCGCCAGCTGGTTGTGCACCGCCACATCCTCGTTGACGGCATCCGCGTTGACCGCCCGTCTTTCCGCGTCGGTGAGGGCCAGCTGGTCCACGTCCACAGCCGCAGCGAGACCATGCCTCCGTTCCAGGTCGCAGCAGCCGGCGCCCACCGCGACGTCCTGCCGATGGTTCCGGCCTACCTGGACGTCAAGCTCGACGCCCTGCAGGCCCGCCTGGTCCGTCGCCCGAAGCGCTCCGAGGTCCCCGTGACCTGCGAAGAGCAGCTCGTTGTGGAATTCTACGCACGCTAGATCCAGCGCGACACCTTACAAAGAAGCCCGTGGCAAGCGCCGCGGGCTTCTTTGTATGTAAGGTACTTGGGGGAGTTCTCCGTATGCCGTGCGCGGCGGCCGGAGGACACTGCAGGAATCCACGTAGTTTCAAGGAGATGAACGTCTATGTCTGGTGGCGATATTGCCGGCCTGATCGCGGCCGGGGTGTTTGCACTGCTGGTCCTGCTGCTCGCCGTACCCATCCTCAAGCTGGGCGGCGTGTTCGATGAGGTGCGCAGCAGCATCCGCTCGATCAGCGACGGCGCCACCCCGCTCATGGATGAAGTCACCGCCACCGTCTCCACCACCAACCAGCAACTGCAGAAGGTCGACGGGATCGCCGCCAACGTCTCCGACGCGTCGGCCAACATCTCGGCGTTGTCCTCGCTGGTCGCCGCGACGGTCGGCTCCCCGCTGATCAAGGTTGCCGCGTTCAGCTACGGCGTGCGCTCCGCGCTCTCCGCCCGCAAAAAGCCCGCCACCGGCCGTCGCAGCCGCTGACCAGGCTGACAGGAGCTGACATGAACAGAATCATCTGGATGGGCATTGGCGTCGCAATCGGCGTGATCGCCTTCCGCAAGATCACCGCGGCACAGTCCGCACTCGGCCCCGAGGGCCTGAACCGGGCCGTCGGCCGGCTCGCCGACGGCGTCTACGACTTCGCCGACGCCGTCCGCGTTGGCATGCGCGAGCGCGAAACCGAGCTCCGCTCCGCTCTTGGCGTGGACACCGCCGCAGATGCCGGCGCCGGCGCGCCCGCCCGGGATGCGGTCCGGCGCTAGCCGCGAGACAATGAGAAGCACGGCGCCTCCGGGCGCCCCTGCCGGACCGGACCGGCGCAGTCAAGCATTCCCCCGAGGCTGACAGAGCGGCGCCCCGCGCCCCGTACAGCCCCGGAACCAACGACGCTGCGGATATCGACGCAGTGATTGACAACGCAGTGAATGACGCAAGCAGTGCATATTGAAGGGTAAGTAACCACGTTATGAAGTCGCAGGAGATCACCAAGCGCTGGATCGACTTTTTTGTCAGCAAGGGCCACACGGCGGTGCCCTCCGCCTCCCTGGTCTCCAGCGACCCGTCCCTGCTGTTCACGGTGGCCGGCATGGTGCCGTTCATCCCTTACCTGACCGCGCGTGAGGAAGCACCGTACGCCCGGGCCACCAGCGTGCAGAAGTGCATCCGCACCGGCGACATCGAGGAAGTCGGCAAGACCGCCCGGCACGGCACCTTCTTCCAGATGTGCGGCAACTTCTCCTTCGGCGACTACTTCAAGGAAGACGCCATCAAGTTCGCCTGGGAATTGCTCACCACCGGCGTTGACGACGGCGGCTACGGCCTGCCGCCCGAGCGGCTGTGGGTCACGGTCTACGAAGAGGACGACGAAGCCAAGGAACTCTGGCTGAAGAACACCGGCGTGCCGGCCGAGCGGATCCAGCGGATGGGCAAGGCGGACAACTATTGGTCCACCGGCCAGCCCGGCCCTGCCGGCCCCTGCTCCGAGATCTACTACGACCGCGGACCGGCGTACGGCATCGAGGGCGGCCCGCTGGCCGACGAGACGCGGTACATCGAAATCTGGAACCTCGTTTTCATGCAGTACCAGATCGACAATGTCCGCTCCAAGGTGGACTTTGACATCACCGGCGAGCTGCCGAAGAAGAACATCGACACCGGCCTCGGCATGGAGCGCCTCGCGATGATCCTGCAGGGCGTCGAGAACATGTACGAGACCGACCAGGTCCGACCCGTCATCGACAAGGCAGCGGCCCTGTCCGGCAAGGAGTACACCTCCGCCGAGACCCCCGAGGACCCGCACCACACGGACGACGTCCGGATGCGCGTCGTGGGAGACCACATCCGCTCCGCCCTGATGCTGATCGCCGATGGCGTGACGCCCTCCAATGAGGGTCGCGGTTACGTGCTGCGCCGCCTGATCCGCCGCGCCGTGCGCTCGATGCGCCTGCTCGGCGTCGAACAGGCCTGCCTGCCCGAGCTGCTGCCCGCGTCCCGGGACGCCATGAAGGGTGTCTACCCGATCGTGGAGACCGACTTCGACCGGATCAGCCGGATCGCTTACGCGGAGGAGAAGGCATTCCTGCGCACCATCGCTTCGGGCACCGCGCGCCTCGAGGACGCCGTGAAGGAATCCAAGGCCGCCGGCCAGCCGCTCTCCGGCGCCGACGCCTTCGCCCTGCACGACACGTATGGCTTCCCGATCGACCTCACGCTGGAAATGGCGGAGGAAGCCGGGCTCAAGGTTGACGAGCCCGAGTTCCGCAAGCTCATGCTGGAGCAGCGCCAGCGGGCCCAGGCTGACGCCAAAGGCAAAAAGGGCGGCCACGCGGACCTCAGCGCGTTCCAGGAACTGCTCGCCGCGGGGGAGACTGTCTTCACCGGCTACACCGAACTCGCCGGCGAATCCAAGGTCCGGGGCATCCTCTCCGCTGGCCGGAAGGTCTCCCAGGCGTCCACCGGCGATGAAATCGAACTCGTCCTGGCGGAGACGCCGTTCTACGCCGAGGCCGGCGGCCAGGCAGCCGACACCGGGCTGATCACCGGTGACGGCTTCGTCGTCGAGGTCCTGGACGTGCAGCGCCCGATCAAGGGACTGAGCGTGCACAAGGCAATCGTCCGCGAAGGCGAAATCGGTGCCGACTCGCAGGTCCTGGCCGCCGTGGACCGGGAACGCCGGCACGCCGCCGAGCAGGCGCACACCGGCACGCACATCGTGCACGCCGCGCTGCACCAGATCCTTGGCCCGGAGGCGCTGCAGCGTGGCTCCTTCAACAAGGCCGGCTACCTGCGCTTCGACTTCGCCTGGGGCGAAGGCCTCAGCACCGCCACCCGCTCCGAAATCGAGGAAGTCTCCAACATCGCCATCCGGAACAACTTCCAGGTGCAGACCAAGGTGATGGGCCTCGCGGAGGCCAAGGCGCTCGGTGCCATGGCCCTGTTCGGCGAGAACTACGGCAACGAGGTCCGCGTCGTGGAGATCGACGGCGCCTGGTCGCGTGAGCTATGCGGTGGTACCCACGTGTCCAACACCTCGCTGATCGGCAGCTTGTCCCTGCTCGGCGAGCAGTCCGTCGGTTCGGGGAACCGGCGCGTTGAGGCCTTCGTCGGCATGGACGCGTTCCGGCACCTCGCCGCTGAGCGCGCCCTCGTCACGGAACTCACCGAAATGCTGAAGGTCCCCTCCGGCCTGCTCACCGAACGGATCGCCAACACCCTGACCAAGCTCAAGACGGCGGAGAAAGAGCTCGAGCGGCTGCGCAAGGAGCAGCTCACCGCTGCCGCCGCCCGGCTGGTGGGCACCGCCCAGGACGCCGCCGGCATCAAGGTCATTGCGCACGACGCCGGCCAGGTCAGCGGCGCGGACGACCTGCGCGGCCTGGCTCTCGACCTGCGCACCCGGCTCGGCTCGGACGCCGCCGCCGTGGCGGTGGCCGGGGTCAGCAATGACCGCCCCATGATCCTGATCGCCACGAACGAAGCGGCCCGGACCGCCGGTGTCAAGGCGGGTGCCCTCGTGCGCCTCGCTGCCGGCATCCTCGGCGGCGGCGGCGGCGGCAAGGACGACGTTGCCCAGGGTGGCGGCACCGACGCATCCAAGGTCGGCGCTGCCCTCGACGCCGTCGTCGATGCCATCACGAGGCGTTAGCCAGGAACCGCGAATGAGTGAATCGGCAGGACCCGACGGCTATCCCCGCGGTGTGAAACTCGGCGTGGACGTCGGCACCGTGCGGGTGGGCGTCGCGGTGTGCGACCGGGACGGTATCCTGGCCACGCCGCTGCGGACGCTGGCCCGGAACGTGAAGAAGAACACCGATGTGCAGATCCTGGCGAAACTCGCCCTGGAGCTGGAGGCGGTGGAGATTTTCGTGGGCCTGCCGCGCACCATGAAGGGCGAGGAGCACGCTTCTGCGCGAATGGCGTCCGAGTATGCCAAGCTACTGGTCGGTACACTCTCGGAGGCCGGATCCGGATTGCCGGTGAGGTTGGTTGATGAGCGGCTGAGCACGGTGACAGCCCACCGCGATCTGCACCAAGCTGGCATGAGCAGCCGGGACCACCGTAAAGTAGTGGATCAGGTTGCGGCCGCAGGTATCCTGCAGCATGCCATCGATATGCAAAAGGCCAGGGGAACGGATGTGGGAAGACGCGTCAGCGCAGACTTCACTCCGGGGTCACCCGGCGACGGCGCTCAGGCCGTCCCGGTAGTACACACGCATTCTGCAGAACGCATTCTGCACAAAATGGAAGGCTACAGTGAGCCCGGTCAACAATGACGACTCCTCTGGTGCTGCCAATAGCGGCGCCGGCCGCCCGCTGACGCGCAAAGAGATTAGGGCCCAGGAAAAGTACCTGGCCACCCAAGGTCACGACATCATCCCGCCCCAGGCCTTCGAGACCGGGCGCGAAACTCCGGCGGCGGCTGCGGACACCCCTGAGGTCGGCCAGCAGCCGGTCCCCGAGCAACCCGTCCACCACGAGCCCGTGGTCGAGGAGCCGGTCCACGAGGAGCCCGTGGTCGAGGAGCCGGTCCACGAGGAGCCCGTGGTCGAGGAGCCCCACCACGAAGAGCATGTTCTCGACGGCGGCCACGAAGAGCACGTCGTCGACGACGGCGATCCCCACGAATACGCCGGCATGTCGCGCGAGGAAACCCTGCGCCGCGCGAACGAACTGCAGTACGGCAGCCCCTCCGCGCACGGCTACGACTCCCAGCACGCTGGCCTGCCCCCGTCATACGCCGACGATGAGGCCCACCATGTTTACGACGACGAAGCCGGCGACGGCCTGATGACCGGAGCCGCCGCCATTCCCACCGCCAAGGGGCCGTCCAAGAAGGTCCGACGACGACGCCGCGTCCTCGCCCTGGTCGTGACGCTGGCCGTCTTTGTGGCCGCGATCGTCGTCGGAGCGCAGTTCATTAAGCCGCTGCTGGGCGGCAACACGGTGGCAGACTACCCGGGCCCTGGCACCGGTGAAGTGACCATCACGGTGCCGGCCGGCGCAGGCCCCAAGTCTGTCGCCGCCGATTTGCAGGCCAAACAGGTGATTGCGAATCCGGACAACTTCATCAAGGCCTTCGCCGCCTCAGGCGGGGCCCTCAGCCCGGGAACCTTCACGATGCGCAAGGAGATGAACAACGCGGATGCGGTCTCAATCCTCCTGAATAAGGACCAAGCCAAGGTGATGTACTTTGCCCTCAGCGCCGGCATGCGCATCAACGACTCCCTCCAGGCCATCTCCGACGGCACCGGCGTCCCGGTGCCGCAACTCAAGGCGCTCAGTGACTCCCCGGCCCAGCTCGGCGTGCCGGCCAAGGCCAAGAACCTCGAAGGCTTCCTCTTCCCGGGCGAATACCGGTTCCCTGTGGGCACGTCCGCCAAAGACATCCTGAGCAAACTCGTCGGAAGCACCCTTGACGAGCTCAAGGCACAGGGAGTCACCGATCCGGCGAAGCAGTACGACGTCGTCACGGTCGCCAGCATCGTGCAGGCCGAAGGCGGCCAGGCCGATTACGGCGACGTGGCCGGCGCCATCTACAACCGGCTCAAGCCCAACAACACCGAGACGAACGGCCTGATCCAGTCGGACGCCACCGTGACCTACGGGCTGGGAATCCGGAGCTTCCACATCGACGAGGCGCAGAAGGCGGATAAGTCCAACCCGTACAACACGTACGCGAATGTTGGCCTGCCGGCCGGTCCGATTGGATCCCCGGGCAAGACGGCGATCGACGCCGCCGCCAAGCCCAAGACCAACGACTACCTCTACTGGGTGACCATCAACCTGGACACCAAAGAGACGAAGTTCGCCAAGACCCTGGCGGAGCACAATGTCAATGTGGCCAAGTACAACGCCTGGTGCGACGCCAACCCGAACCGTTGCGTGTGACCCTGCGGGCCGCCGTCCTCGGGCATCCCATCAGTCACTCGCAGTCCCCGGCGCTGCACCGCGCCGCGTACGCCCGGCTCGGCGTCAACATCGCCTACGAAGCAATTGACGTGACCGTCGAGGGACTCCCGGCCTTCCTGGCCAGGGTCCGCGGCGACGGCAGCTGGCGGGGGCTGTCGGTGACAATGCCGCTCAAGGCCGCCATGGCCGGTGCGGTCGATGAGGTCCGCGGCGTTGCCCGCGAACTGGGCGTCGTCAACACCGTCGCCTTCGACCCGGCGGCGCCCGGGGACGCCCGGGCCAGGCTGGTGGGTTACAACACCGACGTCGCCGGGATCGTCAACGCACTTCGGTACGCCGGAGCGTCTGCCCAGCCTTCCGCGGCCGTCCTTGGCGGCGGCGGAACCGCGGCCGCGGCCGCGGCCGCCCTGAAGGAACTCGGCGCGCCGTCGGCCACCGTCTACGTCCGGGACGTCAACCGCGCCGCGGAAGTCCGCACGGCCGCTGCCGCCGTCGGCCTCAGCCTGCAGGTGCGGCCGCTTGCCGAGGCGGCCCGGGCCCTCCCCGGTCTCGACGTCGTGATCTCCACTCTGCCGCCGCGGGCTGCGGACGGCCTGGCGGAGCAACTGGCCGGGACGGGCTCGAAGGCGCACGGCGTGCTCCTCGATGTCGCCTACGATCCGTGGCCCAGCCGGATCGCCACCGCCTGGTCGGAGGCGGGCGGCCTCGTGGTCCCGGGCCTTGAAATGCTGCTCTACCAGGCCGTTGAGCAAGTGCGGTATTTCACCGGCCTCGAGGGTCCCGTTCCGGCCGAAGTCATAGATGTGATGTGTGACGCAGTCGGGGCACCTCGGCGGGTGTTCTAGGTGCCATGCATGGCAGGATGGAATCTATGTTGCGTTGGTTGACTGCCGGAGAATCCCATGGTCCGGCCCTGGTCGGAATTATCGAAGGCGTCCCCGCCGGTGTTGAGCTCACCAGCGCCCGGATCGTCGAGGCATTGGCCCGGCGCCGGCTCGGCTACGGCCGCGGCGCCCGGATGAAGTTTGAACAAGACACGGTGACGGTCCTCGGCGGTGTCCGCCACGGATTGACCCAAGGCGGCCCGGTCGCCATCCAGGTCGGCAACACCGAATGGCCCAAGTGGGAACAGATCATGTCCGCTGATCCGGTGGACGCCGACATCCTCGCCGACCAGGCCCGGAACGCGCCGCTGACCCGGCCACGGCCCGGCCACGCGGATTTCACCGGCATGCAGAAATACGGCTTCGACGAGGCCCGGCCGGTCCTGGAACGGGCCAGTGCCAGGGAAACCGCCACCCGCGTCGCCCTGGGCGCCGTCGCGGCCGCCTTCCTCAAGCAGCTGGGCATCGAACTGGTCTCACACACCGTGTCCATCGCCAGCGTGTCCGTTCCGGAAGGCCGGCCCCTGCCGTCCCCGGACGACGTGCTGGCCCTCGACGCGGACCCGCTGCGCTGCTTCGACCGCGAAACCTCCGACGCCATGGTCGCCGAGGTGGACACGGCGCACAAAGAAGGCGAAACCCTCGGCGGCGTCGTCGAAGTCCTCGCCTACGGGCTGCCCCCTGGACTCGGCAGTTACGTGCACTGGGACCGGCGCCTTGACTCACGCCTGGCCGCCGCCCTGATGGGCATCCAGGCGATCAAGGGCGTCGAAGTCGGCGACGGCTTCCGCACCGCCGCACGCCGCGGCTCGGCCGCGCACGACGAAATCGTCAAGGACGCGGACGGCCGGATCATCCGCACCTCCAACCGGGCCGGCGGCGTCGAAGGCGGCATGAGCATCGGCGACGTACTCCGGGTCCGCGCCGCCATGAAGCCCATCGCGACGGTGCCGCGCGCACTCAGGACCGTGGACGTCAGCACCGGTGAGGCGGCCAAGGCCCACCACCAACGCTCGGACGTCTGTGCGGTCCCGGCAGCCGGCGTCGTGGCCGAGGCCATGGTGGCCCTGGTCCTGGCCGAAGCGGTCACGGAAAAGTTCGGCGGCGACTCCGTGCAGGAGACGGCCCGCAACATCAAGGGTTACCTGGACAACATCCCGGCGTCCCTGGACTCGATCGGGCACTAGTGCCGGCCCGCAACGCGCCGCGTGAAACGCCGCCCAAGGAACTGCGTAAAGGATTGAGTGAAGGACTGCGCGAAGTGCTGAAACGCCCGGTCGCCCTGATCGGCCCGATGGCGGTCGGCAAGTCGGCGATCGGTCATCAGCTTGCCCAGCAACTCGGCGCCCGCTTCGTCGATACCGACGTCGAAGTGGTCGCCCGGCACGGCACCATCGCGGAGATCTTCGCCGGTCGGGGCGAGTCCGCGTTCCGCGAACTCGAGGCGCGGGCGGTGGCCCAAGCCGTGGAAGACGCCGCCGACAGCGCCACGGTGATCTCCCTCGGCGGCGGCGCCGTGCTGGACTCGGGCACCCAGCAACTGCTGGCCAACTGCACGGTGGTCTACCTCGAATGCGACGCGGATACCGTCTCGGAGCGGATCGCCCGGAACTCCGGGCGCCCGCTCCTGGCTGGCGACGCGATGGAACGCTGGCGGGTCCTGTTCGCCACCCGGCAGCCGGTGTACGAACGGCTCGCCAATCTGACCCTCGATGTCCGGAGCGGTTCCGTTCCGGACCTCGCAGACCGGCTCCAAGATGCGCTGGCGCAACGGGCAGCGGCCCACACCGGGACGGCCGCCACCCCGGCGGCAACAAAGAAAGTTGAAATGTGAGCACCGAATCAACCGTCATCAAAGTCACCGGCCAGGCAGCGGGTGACAACTACGACGTCGTCGTCGGCCGCCGGCTGCTGGCCCGCCTTCCCGGCCTCCTGGGGGAGCGCGTCAAGCGCGTCCTCGTCATCCACCCGCGCGCTCTGCGGCTCACCGGTGACGCGGTCAGAGAAGAGCTGGCCACCGCCGGCTTCACCGCGCTGACGGCCGAGATCCCGGACGCCGAGGAGGGCAAGCACATCGAGGTGGCCTCGTTCTGCTGGCAGGTGCTGGGCCAGAACGACTTCACCCGCTCCGACGCAATAGTCGCCGTGGGCGGGGGAGCGGTGACCGACCTGGCCGGCTTTGTTGCCGCGACCTGGCTGCGCGGCGTCAAGGTCATCCACATGCCCACCAGCCTGCTCGGCATGGTGGACGCCGCCGTCGGCGGGAAGACCGGCATCAACACCGCCGAGGGCAAGAACCTGGTGGGCGTCTTCCACCCGCCGGCCGGCGTCCTCGCGGACCTGGACACGCTCGACACGCTGCCGAAGAACGAGCTCATCTCCGGCATGGCCGAGGTCATCAAGTGCGGTTTCATCGCGGACCCGGCCATCCTCGACCTGATCGAAAAGGACCCCTCCGCCGTGTCCGATCCCCGCGCGGACACGCTGCGCGAACTCATCGAACGCGCCATCACGGTCAAGGCCCGGGTCGTCTCCGAGGACCTGTTGGAAACCGGACAGCGCGAGATCCTCAATTACGGCCACACCCTGGGCCATGCGATCGAACTCGCCGAACGCTACTCCTGGCGGCACGGCGCCGCCGTTTCGGTGGGCATGATGTTCGCCGCCGAACTGGCGCGCAGCGTCGGCCGGCTCAGCGACGCCGACGCCGACCGGCACCGGAACATCCTGGAAAGCCTCGGACTGCCCATCACCTACCGGCGCGACCGCTGGCAGGCACTGCTGGACGGCATGCGGCGGGACAAGAAGTCCCGCGGCGACCTGCTCCGCTTCGTGGTCCTCGACGGCGTCGCCCGCCCCGGCATCCTGGACGTGCCGGACACCTCGCTGCTCTTCGCGGCCTACCAGGAAATTGCCTCCTGATGATCAGCGACTCCGGCGGCACCAGCGAGTGGCCGGACGGCGGGTTCCCCGGCATCCGGATCAACCCCGAAACCCTCATGCCGCAGCTGGTCAACGAGGACGCCTGCGCGGCGGCACTGGCCGCCTCGACCGACCCCACCGACCTGATCTTCGTGCGCCTCGTGCAGGGCCACCCGGGCGAGGCTGCCGACCTACTGGCCGAGGCCCGCTACAAGGACCCGGACTCCTTCCGGCTGCGGATGTTCGAGGCGGAGGTCCTGCGGGTATCGCACCGCTTCGACCGCGCCGTTGAGCTCTACCGCCAGCTCCTGGCCGAAGCCCACGGCACCCCGGCTGAGGCCGTGGTCCGGCAGCACCTCGGCCGGTCCTATTTCGCCGCCGGCAACATTGCCGCCGCCGTCGAATCCTTCGCCAAGGCGCTGGATCTGCGCGTCGCGGACTCCGCTGACGCCGCCCTGATCTACTCCTCGACCGTGGCGCTGCAGCGCGCCCGGAACGTCCTCGACCTCGCCTGCTGATTGCCCCGTCCGGCGGCCCGTCCGGCAGCAGGCCGGCGGAACCGGTAGAATAGTTTTTGGATTTTTGATAAATACGCGCTGGCAGGCCCGACCGGCATGCCTGCCTGGCATAAGCGGCTGGTGGCTTGAAACCAGCGGACAAAGAAACCAGAGGATATTGTGGCAACGACTAACGACATCAAGAATGGAACCGTGCTGAAGCTTGAGGGCCAGCTCTGGAACATCATCGAGTTCCAGCACGTGAAGCCCGGCAAGGGTGGTGCGTTTGTCCGCACCAAGATGCGCAACGTGATGTCGGGCAAGGTCGTCGACAAGACCTTCAACGCCGGCCTCAAGATCGAGACCGCCACGGTTGACCGCCGCGATTACCAGTACTTGTACCAGGACGGCGCCGACTTCGTGTTCATGGACACCTCGGACTTCGACCAGCTCACCGTCCCCGGCGCAACCGTCGGCGACGCCACCAACTTCATGCTCGAGAACCAGATGGTGAACATCGCCATCCACGAGGGCAACCCGCTTTACATCGAACTGCCGCCGAGCGTCGTGCTGGAAATCACCTACACCGAACCCGGCCTGCAGGGTGACCGCTCCTCTGCCGGTACCAAGCCCGCCACCCTGGAGACCGGCTACGAGATCCAGGTGCCGCTGTTCGTCGAGAACAACACCAAGGTCAAGGTCGACACCCGCGACGGCAGCTACCTTGGCCGGGTCAACGACTAGTGAGCGCCCGCGGTAAGGCCCGCAACCGGGCCCTGGATGTTCTCTTTGAGGCGGAGCAACGCTCCGCTTCAGCCTTCGATGTGCTGCGCTCCCGTCGCGAACAGACGGATCAAATCATCAACCCCTACACCCTGGAGATCGTCGAGGGCGTCGTCTCCCACCAGGCGGCGATCGACGAGTTCCTCGAAACCTATTCGCAGGGCTGGTCGCTGGAGCGCATGCCCTCGGTGGACCGCATCATCCTGCGGATCGGAACCTGGGAGCTGCTCTACAACGACGACGTCCCGGACGGCGTCGCCGTGAGCGAGGCCGTCGCGCTGGCCAAAACGCTTTCCACGGACGAGTCGCCGTCATTCATCAACGGCTTGCTGGGCCGTCTGCAGCAGCTGAAGCCGTCGCTGCTGGCCTGACAGATCGCGCCACAGGCAACATCGGGGCCGGTGGCCGCCTTCGGGCGGGCGCCGGCCCCTGCGCTTGACCGCCCAGACCGGGCCGGATGTGACGGACGCCGCCCTATCCGGACGGGGAGTCGCGGCGGCCCCTGTGGTAATTTGGAGGCGCAAATAATCCTTTTTTAATTCCGTCCCGTGAGGCGGGGAAAGGGGAGACGAGCGTTGACTTCTGTCCCAGAAGCACCGGTTCCGGCCAAGGTCCAGCTCAGCAGGGTTGTCCTCAACCAGGCTGATATCGACCGTGCACTCACTCGTATCGCCCATGAGATCCTCGAGTCCAACAAGGGCTCCCAGGACCTGGTCCTGCTTGGCATTCCGCGGCGCGGCTATCCGCTCGCTGTCCGGCTCGCGGCCAAGATCGCCGCCGCCGATCCCACCGTGGATCCTGCCGCGATTGTGGGCCAGCTGGATGTCACCATGTTCCGCGATGACCTCTCCCACCAGGCCACCCGGCCGCCCTACCCCACCCAGTTGCCCCGCACCGGGATCGACAACAAGGTGGTGGTGCTGATCGACGACGTCCTCTACTCCGGCCGCACCATCCGCGCCGCGCTGGACGCGCTCATCGACCTGGGCCGCCCCCGGATCGTCCGCCTCGCAGTCCTGATCGACCGGGGCCACCGCGAGCTGCCGATCCGCGCCGACCACGTCGGGAAAAACCTCCCCACCTCTTCCGCGGAGAAAGTCCGCGTCCGGCTCGAAGAAACCGACTCGGCCGCCGACGGTCGCGACGGTACACCCGTGAATGAAGTGGTCATCGAGGCCACCGCATGAAACACCTGCTCGCCACCGAAGACCTCGGCTACGCCGACGCGATCCGCATCCTCGATACCGCCGAAGAGATGGCAGCGGTGGGGGAGCGCGAAGTCAAGAAGCTCCCCGCGTTGCGCGGCCGCACGGTAGTGAACCTCTTCTTCGAGGACTCCACCCGCACCCGGATCTCCTTCGAAGCCGCCGCCAAGCGGCTCTCCGCGGACGTCATCAACTTCGCCGCCAAGGGTTCCTCCGTCTCCAAGGGCGAATCGCTCAAGGACACGGCCCAGACGCTCGCCGCGATGGGGGCCGACGCCGTCGTCATCCGGCACTGGGCGTCCGGCGCCCCGCACCGGCTGGCCGCGACCGACTGGATCGACGCCGCCGTCATCAACGCCGGCGACGGCACCCACGAGCACCCCACCCAGGCGCTGCTGGACGCGTTCACCATGCGCCGGCACTGGTCGAAACTCGCCGGCACCCCCTCCGCCGGCGCGGACCTGCAAGGCATGCGGGTCGCGATCGCCGGGGACGTGCTGCACTCCCGGGTCGCCCGCTCCAACGTCTGGCTGCTGCGCACCCTGGGCGCCACGGTGACCCTCGTGGCGCCGCCCACGCTGCTCCCCGTCGGCGTCGAACAATGGCCCTGCGAGGTCAGCTACGACCTCGACGAGACCCTCGCCGGCGGCGTCGATGCGATGATGATGCTCCGTGTCCAGGGCGAGCGCATGAACGCCTCCTACTTCCCGAGCACCCGCGAGTACTCGCGGCGCTGGGGCTTCGACGACAACCGCCTCCGTTCCCTTGACCGGCTGGGCCTCAAGGACACCATCATCATGCATCCGGGCCCGATGAACCGCGGGCTGGAGATTTCCGCGGCCGCCGCCGATTCGCCCCGCTCCACCGTGCTGGCCCAGGTGCGCAACGGCGTTTCCATCCGGATGGCAGCCCTCTACCTGCTGCTCTCCGGGGACACCCGTGGACCTGCCGGCCCGGCCGCCGCCGCACACTCCGCCACTTCGAACAGGGAGAGCCACTGATGGCATCACAGCAACTGGAGACCGGCAGCACCGGTACCTACCTCATCCGGGGAGCCGCGATCCTCGGCGGCGCCGCTGAAGACCTGCTGATCCGCGACGGCCTGATCGCCGCCCGCGGCGCCGGACTCGACGCCGCGGGCGCCACCGTGATCGACGCCGCCGGGCTCGTCGCCCTCCCCGGCATGGTGGACATCCACACCCACTTGCGCGAACCCGGCCGCGAGGACGCCGAAACGGTCGAGACCGGCACCCGCGCCGCGGCCTTGGGCGGCTACACTGCCGTGCACGCCATGGCCAACAGCACCCCGGTGGCGGACACCGCCGGCGTCGTCGAGCAGGTCCTGAGCCTGGGCCGCGCGGCCGGCTGGGTGGATGTCCGCCCGGTCGGTGCGGTCACCGTGGGCCTCGCCGGGGAGCAGCTCGCCGAGCTCGGCGCCATGGCTGACTCCCGTGCCCGGGTCCGGGTCTTCTCCGACGACGGTGTCTGCGTCAGCGACCCGGTCCTCATGCGCCGGGCGCTCGAATACGTCAAGGCGTTCGACGGCGTGGTCGCCCAGCACGCGCAGGAACCCCGCCTTACCGCCGGGGCCCAAATGAACGAGGGCGTCGTCTCCGCGGTGCTCGGCCTCACCGGCTGGCCAGCTGTCGCCGAGGAAAGCATCATCGCCCGGGACGTGCTGCTCGCCCAGCATGTCGGGTCGCGGCTGCACGTCTGCCACGTCTCCACGGCCGGCTCCGTGGAGATTGTGCGCTGGGCAAAGTCGCGCGGCGTCAACGTCACGGCGGAGGTCACCCCGCATCACCTTTTGCTGACGGACGATCTGGTCCGCAGCTACGACCCCGTCTACAAGGTCAACCCGCCGCTGCGCACCGAGACGGACGTCCAGGCCCTCCGTGCCGCGCTGGCGGACGGCACTATCGACGTCGTCGGCACCGACCACGCCCCGCATCCCAGCGAACACAAGGAATGCGAATGGGCTCAGGCGGCAATGGGCATGACCGGACTGGAAACCGCCCTCTCAGTGGTGCAGCACACCATGATCGACACCGGGCTGATGGACTGGGCCGGTTTTGCCCGGGTGACTTCCACCACGCCGGCCGAGATCGGCCGGCTGACAGACCAGGGCCGGCCGCTGGAACCCGGCGAACCTGCCAACGTCATACTCGTGAACCCGGCTGCGCGCTGGACGGTGGACCCTTCTAAGATGGCAACCATGGGCCGTAACTCTCCGTTTGCCGGCCGGGAACTCCCGGGCAAGGTGGTGGCCACCTTCTTCAAGGGTCATCCAACCGTCCTGGACGGGCAGCTGAACACCCCGTACCGGTGGCTCCCGGAGACCGCAGACAACGCAACAGGAACAGCAGCGGCAGGCCGCCCCTGATGGTCAAGGAACTCTCCCTCATCCTCACCCTGGTCCTGGTCGTCGTCGCGCTGGCCCTGATCGGGATCGGCTGGCGGAACCGCCTGCGCCGCCAGGCCGACGTCGAGCCGCTGCCCGCGGTGCCGGCGGAGCTGGGCGCGCCGCTGGCCGGTGCCGACGGCCAGTATGTCGCCTCGACCACCGCCGGTGACTGGCTGGACCGGATCGCCGTCCACCGGCTGGGCCTGCGTACCAACGCCGGGCTCAGCGTCCATCCCGAAGGTGTGCTCTTCGACCGCTCCGGGGCCGGCCCGGTTTTCATTCCGGCCGGCCGGCTGACCGGTGTCCGGCAGGAAAGCGGCATGGCCGGAAAGTTCGTCGAAAAGGACGGGCTCCTCGTGGTCAGCTGGATGCTCGGCAGCCGGGAGCTGGACACTGGCTTCCGCACCCGCCGGGCCGAGGACAAGGCAGCGCTCCTGACCGCCCTCGAAAATTTGATCTCCGCAGCCCCTCAGGCAGAAGCCGATAGTGGAAAGTAAAGACGTGACGGAATCCAACGAAGTGACTGCAACAGAAGTGTCAGAAGAAACAGTGATTGAAAAGACAGTGACAGCAAACGCCGCAACAGCCTCCACCCCCGCCGTGCTCGTCCTCGAGGACGGCCGGATCTTCCGCGGGACCAGCTACGGCGCCACCGGCACCGCGCTGGGCGAAGCGGTTTTCGCGACCGGCATGACCGGCTACCAGGAGACCATCACCGACCCCTCCTACGCCCGCCAGCTTGTGGTGCAGACCGCCCCGCACATCGGCAACACCGGCGTGAACCGGGACGACGCCGAATCCCGCCGCATCTGGGTAGCCGGCTACGTCGTCCGCGACGCCGCCCGACGGCCGTCCAACTGGCGCTCCGAACGCAGCCTCGACGAGGAACTCGTGGACCAGGGCATTGTGGGTATCCAGGGTGTCGACACCCGGGCCATCACCCGTCACCTGCGTGAGCACAAGACCATGCGCGCCGGAATCTTCTCCGGCGAGGCCGCCGGCGCCACGGACAAGGAACTCGTGGCGAGAGTGCTGGCCAGCGCGCCGATGGAAGGCTCCCGGCTCGCCGAGGAAGTCAGCGTCGATGAGGCGTACACGGTTGAGCCCGGCGACTGGGGCTGGGACGGCGAACCGCGGTTCAGCATCGCCGCGATCGATCTTGGCATCAAGCGGATGACCCCGATCCGTTTCGCCGAACGCGGCGTCCGGGTCCACGTGCTGCCGGCCACCGCCACCCTCGAGGATGTCAAGGCTGTCAACCCGGACGGCGTGTTCATGTCCAACGGGCCCGGCGACCCCGCCACCGCCGACAGCCAGGTCAACCTGCTGCGCTCGGTGCTGGATGCCAAGCTGCCCTACTTCGGCATCTGCTTCGGCAACCAGATCCTGGGCCGGGCCCTGGGTTTCGGGACGTACAAGCTCCGTTACGGCCACCGCGGGATCAACCAGCCGGTGATGGACCGCCGCACCGGCAAGGTCGAAATCACCTCGCAAAACCACGGCTTCGCCGTCGACGCCCCGCTTGAGGGCGCCACGCAGGCGCCGGAGGGGCGCTTCGGCCGCGTCGAGGTCAGCCACGTCAGCCTCAACGACGACGTCGTCGAGGGCCTGTACTGCCTGGACATCCCCGCTTTCTCGGTGCAGTACCACCCGGAAGCCGCCGCCGGCCCGCACGACGCCGCGTACCTCTTCGACCGCTTCATCGAGTTGATGGCGGACGCTTCTTCAAAGACTGCCACCGAGACCAAGACTGAGGACAAGAAGTAATGCCCAAGAGAACTGACCTTAAGAGCGTCCTGGTCATCGGTTCCGGCCCGATCGTGATCGGCCAGGCGGCCGAATTCGACTACTCCGGCACCCAGGCACTGCGTGTCCTCAAGGACGAAGGCCTGCGCGTGATCCTCGTCAACTCCAACCCGGCCACCATCATGACCGACCCCGAGTTCGCCGACGCCACCTACATCGAACCGATCACCCCCGAGGTGGTCGAGAAGATCATCGCCAAGGAACGCCCCGACGCGCTCCTGCCCACCCTGGGCGGCCAGACCGCGCTCAACACCGCGATCGCGCTGGACAAGAACGGCGTACTGGAGAAGTACAACGTGGAGCTCATCGGGGCCAACATCGCCGCGATCGAACTCGGCGAGGACCGGGAGAAGTTCAAGGGCGTGGTGGAACGCTGCGGCGCCGAATCCGCCCGCAGCCACATCATCCACACCATCGACGAGGCCCTCACCGCAGCCGTTGACCTCGGCTACCCGATGGTGGTCCGGCCCTCCTTCACCATGGGCGGCCTCGGCTCCGGTCTCGCCTACGACGAGAACGACCTCCGCCGGATCGTCGGCCAGGGCCTGCAGTACAGCCCCACCACCGAGGTGCTGCTCGAAGAGAGCATCCTCGGCTGGAAGGAATACGAGCTCGAGATGATGCGGGACAAAAACGATAACGTGGTTGTCGTTTGTTCGATCGAGAACTTCGACCCGGTCGGCGTGCACACCGGCGACTCGATCACGGTCGCCCCGGCTCTGACCCTGACGGACCGTGAATACCAGCGGCTGCGTGACATCTCGATCGCCGTCATCCGCGAAGTAGGCGTCGACACCGGCGGCTGCAACATCCAGTTCGCCGTCGAACCCGACACCGGCCGCGTCGTCGTGATCGAGATGAACCCCCGCGTCTCCCGCTCCTCGGCGCTGGCCTCCAAGGCCACCGGCTTCGCGATCGCCAAGATCGCGACCAAGCTCTCGCTCGGCTACACCCTGGACGAGATCCCGAACGACATCACGCAGAAGACGCCGGCCTCCTTCGAACCGACCCTCGACTACGTAGTGGTCAAGGTTCCGCGCTTCGCCTTCGAGAAGTTCCCGGCCGCGGACCCCACCCTGACCACCACCATGAAGTCGGTGGGCGAGGCCATGGCGATCGGCCGCAACTTTACCGAGGCCCTGCAGAAGGCGCTGCGCTCCCTTGAGCAGAAGGGCTCCCAGCTGGACTTCGGCCCGGTCCCCGAATGGGAAGTCCCGGAGCTGATCGAAAAGGCCAAGCGGCCCACCACCGAACGACTGCACCAGGTCCAGCGTGCCCTGCTCGGGGGCGCCACCGTGGAGCAGCTGTTTGAGGCCACCAAGATCGACCCGTGGTACCTGGACCAGCTGCAGCTGCTGAACGAGATCTCCCAGGAGATCCGCCGTTCCAGTGCCCTGAGCACGGAGATGCTGCAGCGCGCCAAGCGGCACGGTTTCTCCGACGAGCAGATCGGCGCCCTTACCCACCACTCGGAGGACGTCGTCCGCGGCGTCCGGCAGGCCCTCGGCATCCGCCCGGTCTACAAGACCGTGGATACCTGCGCCGCAGAATTCGCGGCCTACACGCCGTACCACTACTCCTCCTACGACCAGGAGGACGAGGTGGCGCTGCACGCCAAGCCGTCCATCATCATCCTCGGCTCCGGTCCGAACCGGATCGGCCAGGGGATCGAATTCGACTACTCCTGCGTGCACGCCTCGATGGCGCTGCGCAAGGCCGGCTACGAGACCGTCATGGTCAACTGCAACCCGGAAACCGTCTCCACCGACTATGACGTCTCCACCAGACTGTACTTCGAACCGCTCACCCTCGAGGACGTGCTCGAGGTCATCGCGGCCGAGGAGCGCACCGGCGGCGTGATGGGCGTGTTCGTCCAGCTCGGCGGCCAGACCCCGCTCAAGCTTGCGCAGCAGCTCGCCGACGCCGGCGTGCCGATCCTCGGCACCTCACCGGAGGCGATCGACCTGGCCGAGCACCGCGGCGCCTTTTCCCGGGTGCTGGACAAGGCCGGCCTGGTCGCCCCGAAGAACGGCACCGCCGTCTCCTTCGAGGACGCCAAGAAGATCGCCGACGAGATCGGCTACCCGGTCCTGGTCCGCCCCTCGTACGTCCTGGGGGGCCGCGGCATGGAGATCGTCTACGACGAGCCGAACCTCTCGCGCTACATTGCCAACGCCACGGAGATCACCCCGGACCACCCGGTATTGATCGACCGCTTCCTCGAGGACGCCGTGGAGATCGACGTCGACGCCCTCTACGACGGCAAGGACCTGTACCTTGGCGGCATCATGGAACATATCGAGGAAGCCGGGATCCACTCCGGCGACTCCGCCTGCGTGCTGCCGCCGATCACCCTGGGCAACAACGTGATCGACCGGGTCCGGACCGCCACGCGGGCCATCGCCGACGGCGTCGGGGTCCGCGGCCTGATCAACATCCAGTTCGCCCTCGCCTCCGATGTGCTCTACGTGCTCGAAGCCAACCCGCGCGCCTCCCGCACGGTGCCGTTCGTGTCCAAGGCCACCGGCGTGCAGATGGCCAAGGCGGCGGCCCTGATTGGCACCGGCGTCACCATCCACCAGTTGCGCAGCGCCTACAAGATGCTGCCGGAGTCCGGCGACGGCTCCACGCTGCCGATGGATGCCCCGGTGGCAGTCAAGGAAGCGGTCCTGCCGTTCAGCCGCTTCCGCACGCCTGAAGGCAAGGTGGTGGACTCCCTGCTGGGCCCGGAAATGCGCTCAACCGGCGAAGTCATGGGCATCGACAAGCACTTCGACACCGCGTTCGCGAAGAGCCAGGCGGCGGCCAACAACCCGCTGCCCACCGAGGGCAAGGTCTTCGTGTCCGTTGCCAACCGGGACAAGCGCGCCTTCCTGATGGCCGTCAAGCGCCTCTCCGACCTCGGCTTTGAGATCGTCTCCACCGGTGGCACCGCCGACGTGCTGCGCCGCAACGGACTGCAGGCCACGACGGTCCGCAAGGTCGCCGAAGGCTCCAGCGCCGAGGGCGAAGGCACCATCGCGGACCTGATCATCGCCGGCGAGATCGATATGGTCTTCAACACCCCCTCCGGCGGCGAAGCCCGCGGTGACGGGTACGAAATCCGCGCCGCCGCGACGTCGATCGGGATCCCGTGCATCACGACGGTGGCCGAGTTCAACGCCGCCGTCCAGGCCATCGAGGCGATGCGGACCTACGAGTGGTCCGTCACAAGCCTGCAGGAGCACGCAGCGGCCCTCGCCGCCTCCCAGGCGGCAGCCAGGACCGCCGCCGCGGACGCAGTGCCCCAGCATGCCTGAGGCGGGCAGTGCCGGACCGGCCGGCCGGGAGTCCTTTGGCTCCCGGCTGGGCCGTGCCATGGCGGAGCGCGGTCCGCTCTGCGTCGGGATTGACCCGCACCCGGCGCTGCTGCAGCACTGGGGCCTGAACGACGACGCCGCCGCGCTGGAGCGCTTCTCGCTCACCGTACTCGACGCCGTCGCTTCGCTCGCTGCCGCGGTGAAGCCCCAGGTGGCACTGTACGAACGCCACGGCTCGGCCGGCATGGCCGTGTTGGAACGCGTCCTGGCCGCGTCAGCCGACGCCGGGGTGCTCAGCATCGCCGACGCCAAACGCGGGGACATCGGCTCCACCATGGCCGCCTACGCCGACGCGTGGCTGCGCGACGGGTCGGCTCTGGCCGCGGACTCGGTGACGCTGAGCCCGTACCTCGGCTTCGAATCGCTCCGGCCGGCCCTGGACCTCGCGGCGCAGACCGGCCGCGGCGTCTTCGTCCTGGCCCTGACCTCCAACCCCGAGGGCGCCTCCGTGCAGCACGCCGGCGGGGCGGACTCGGTGGCCCGGCGCATTACCCGGGCCGCGGCCGCCGAGAACCTCAGGTACGCCGGTGAGCTGGGATCCGTGGGCCTGGTCGTCGGCGCGACCGTCGGCTCAGCGCTGACGGACCTGAACCTGGACCTCGCGGCGGTCCGCGGGCCGATCCTCGCGCCGGGGCTCGGCGCGCAGGGCGCCACGGCGGCCGACCTGCGGCGCACCTTCGGCAGCGCCTACGGCCAGGTCCTTGGCACCTCCAGCCGGGACATCCTCGGCGCCGGCCCGCAGACCGCGGACCTGCGGGCCGCGGCGCAGCGCACGCTCGATGAACTTCGCGGGGCCTAGGCCGCTCCGCCCGCGGCGGGTTGACGGCGGCGTCGTTCCATTGATTTTCTGCGCCTCCAGAGGGTAGGTTCGGGACAGCTACGCAGGGAGGACCTCAGTGAGCTTGCGACCCCTCACGCCGCAGGAGCGTGCCGATGCCCTGCACAAGGCCGCCGCGGCGCGCTCGGCCCGGGCGGCGGCCAAGGATCGGCTGAAGTCCGGGGAACTGTCGGTCGCGGAGCTGCTCAGTGCGGGGGAGACGGATGAGGCGATCGCCCGGATGCGGGTGGTAGAGCTGCTGGAGGCGTTGCCGGGGATAGGCCAGGTGCGTGCAGCGGCCATCATGGACCGTCTCGGCATCGCCGCCTCACGCCGAGTGCGGGGCCTGGGAATCCACCAGCGCCGGGCGCTGGTAGATTTTATAGACGAGAAATAGCTTGGTCCGCCGAGCTTCCCCCACCGCCCAAAGGAATACGTGAGCAAGAAACCGGGACTGACAGTCCTCGCCGGTCCGACGGCTGTTGGCAAAGGCACCGTGTCCACCTATATCCGGGACAACTATCCCGAAGTCTGGCTTTCAGTATCGGCAACGACCCGCCCGCCGCGGCCCGGTGAGATCGATGGGGTGCATTACTACTTCAAGTCCAAGGATGAGTTTGAGGCCCTCGTGGCGGCCGGGGAATTGTTGGAATGGGCCGTGGTGCACGGGCAGAACACGTACGGGACCCTCAAAAGCACCGTGGACGCGGCGATTGCCGACGGCCGCTCGGTGCTGCTGGAGATCGACCTGCAGGGCGCCCGCCAAGTAAAGCAAGCCGTTCCCGATGCCCAGTTCGTCTTTCTGGCCCCGCCCAGCTGGGAGGAATTGGTGCGCCGCCTGGTGGGCCGCGGCACGGAATCGGCCGAGGAACAGCAGCGACGACTGGAAACCGGTAAAGTAGAACTAGCCGCTGAACCGGAGTTCGATCACACCGTCATCAATGATGACGTTCGTCGGGCAGCGGACGAGCTTGTTTCACTCATGGGGCTGACCCCGCACCCGCACTAACCGCAGGGGCGGATCGGCCCGCTAGAATTTGGAGAATTCGTGTCCACGAACCTTGAAGGCATCATCAACCCGCCGATCGACGAGCTGCTGAAGGCTGCCGATTCGAAGTACGGCCTGGTGATTTTCGGTGCCAAGCGCGCCCGTCAGATCAACGCCTACTACGCCCAGCTGCACGAGGGCCTGTTCGAGTACGTCGGCCCGCTGGTCGACACCAAGCTGAACGAAAAGTCGCTTTCGATCGCGCTGCGCGAAATCAACGAAGGCAAGCTCGTTTCCACTCCGATCGAAGCCGCAGCAGAGTAACAACTCGGCTGCCTGACGGAGGTCACGTGCGCATAGTCCTCGGAGTCGGGGGAGGGATTGCCGCCTACAAGGTGGCGTCGCTCCTCCGGCTTTTTACTGAAGCCGGCCATGACGTCACCGTCATCCCCACCGACGCCGCCACCCGGTTCGTCGGCGTGGCCACCTGGGAGGCCCTGTCCGGGCATCCGGTCAGCAACAGCGTCTTCGACGAGGTGCACACCGTCAACCATGTCCGGCTCGGCCACGAGGCGGAACTGATTGTCGTTGCGCCGGCCACGGCAGACCTGCTGGCGCGCGCCGCCTCCGGACAGGCCAACGACCTGCTGACCAACACGCTGCTGATGGCGGGCGGCCCGGTGCTGATGGCCCCGGCCATGCACACCGAAATGTGGCGCCACCCGGCAACTCAGGCCAACGTCGAGACCCTCCGCAGCAGGGGGATCACCGTGCTGGAGCCCGCCACCGGCCGGCTCACCGGGGCAGATTCCGGGCCTGGCCGGCTGCCCGAGCCGGCGGCGATTTTCGACGCTGCGCTGGCCCTGGCCGGTGCGGCCGAAGTCCCCAACGCGCCGGACCTGCCGGCGTCGGCGTCCGGTTCACCGGCAGCCGCCGGGACCGGGCCGCTGGCGGGGCTCACCGTGACGGTCAGCGCCGGCGGCACCCGCGAACCTCTGGACCCGGTCCGGTTCCTGGGCAACCGGTCCTCCGGCAAGCAGGGTGTGGCGCTGGCTGTTGCCGCCCGGGCGGCAGGCGCCCGGGTCCGGCTGCTGGCAGCCCACATGGAGGTCCCGGCGCCTGAGGGCGTCGAACTGGTGCAGGTCGAGACCGCGCTGGAACTGCGCAAGGCCGCCCTGCACGCCGCCGCGGATTCCGACGTCGTCATCATGGCCGCCGCCGTGGCGGACTTCCGCCCGGCAGACGTCTCCGGCACCAAGATCAAGAAACGCGACGACGCCGCCGACCCCGTGATTTCGCTGGTCCGCAACCCGGACATCCTGCGTGAACTCGTCGAGGTCCGGGACGCGGCCTCCCGGAACCAGTTGATCGTCGGGTTCGCGGCCGAGACCGGCGACGCCGACGGGGACGTCCTCGAATACGCCGCGGCCAAGCTGCGCCGCAAGGCCTGCGACCTGCTGGTGGTCAACCAGGTGGGGAAGGACCGGGTCTTCGGCCAGGACAGCAACGACGTAGTCATCCTTGCGCGCTCCGGCTCCGAACCCCAACAGGCGTCGGGTTCCAAGTCCGACGTCGCCGCCGCCGTGATTGACCGGATCAGCGCCGAGTTGAGCAGGCTTGTCCCGCCCGCCTGAGCGTTGCCGTAATCAAAGTCTCCTTCGCAGGGGGACACACGCCGCCGGACGTCCGTTTTCCAACCAGTAAGGTAGTTGAGTGACTTTACCGCTGCACATTCCAGACTTTCACGGGTCCACGCCCGCCGCGCTCCGGCTCTTCACGTCCGAGTCGGTGACGGAAGGACACCCCGACAAGATCTGCGACCAGATCAGCGACTCGATCCTCGACGCCCTGTTGGCCAAGGACCCGGAGTCCCGCGTTGCCGTGGAAACCCTTGCCACCACCGGCTTGGTGCACGTGGCCGGCGAGGTCACCACTGACGCCTACGTCGAGATCCCGCAAATTGTCCGCGAGACCATCCTGGGAATCGGCTACGACTCCTCGGCGAACGGCTTCGACGGCGCCCGCTGCGGCGTCTCCGTCTCCATCGGCCAGCAGTCCAACGACATTGCCGGCGGCGTCTTCAATTCCCTCGAAGCCCGCGAAGGCCGCCAGGAAGACGACTACGACCTCCAGGGTGCGGGCGACCAGGGCCTGATGTTCGGCTACGCCAGCGATGAAACCCCGTCCTACATGCCGGTCCCGATCTGGCTCGCACACCGCCTGTCCGAGCGTCTGACCGAGGTCCGCAAATCCGGGCTGCTGGACTACCTCCGGCCCGACGGCAAGACGCAGGTCACCGTGGGTTACGACGGCGACCGGCCGGTCTCGGTCGAGACCATCGTGATCTCCAGCCAGCATGCCGAAGGCGCCAGCCTCGACCAGCTCCGGGCGGACCTCGCCGAGCACGTGGTCGACCCGGTCATGGCGCTGTCCAACCTGGACACCTCCCGGTCCCGGAACATCCTCAACCCGGCCGGCGCCTTCGTCATCGGCGGCCCGGTGGGCGACGCCGGACTGACCGGCCGCAAGATCATAGTCGACACCTACGGCGGCATGGCCCGGCACGGCGGCGGTGCCTTCTCCGGCAAGGACCCGTCGAAGGTGGACCGCTCGGCCGCGTACGCGATGCGCTGGGTTGCCAAGAACGTGGTGGCCGCCGGCCTCGCGAAGCGCGCCGAAATCCAGATTGCGTACGCGATCGGCCAGGCCCGCCCGGTGGGCACCTACGTGGAGACCTTCGGCACCGAAACCGTCGACCCCGCCAGGATCAGCGCCGCGATCGCCGAGATCTTCGACCTGCGCCCCCGCGCCATCATCGACGCGCTGGACCTCAAACGTCCGATCTACGCCAAGACGGCCGCCCACGGCCACTTCGGCCGCGAGGATCCGGACTTCACCTGGGAGCGTCTTGACCGGGTCGACGAGCTGAAGGCGTTCTTCAACGCATAGGCCTCGGCAGCGACGTTTAGTGTGCAGGATCTGAACGAGCACCGCTCTGAACGACCACAGCTCTTAAATGTCCCAGCCCTGTGATGTGCTGTAGCCAGGCCGCCAACCGGCGGCCTGGCTACAGTCTTAACTTGCCCGTTGAGTCGATCGCCAACGTTTCCGTGACCAGCCGCTGAAGGGAGGCAGACGCCATGAATCCACCACATGGCCGCCCGGCAGCGCCCGAGGAACCACTCCAGCTCTCGCTGCTGCACGGCTTCCCGGCCTCCGCGGCTGCCGCTGGGCCGGCGCTGGCCGCGGAACTTCCGGTCGCCCGGGTGTTGCTGGAATCGTCCCTCCCGCACCTGGACCGGCCGTTCGACTACAGCGTGCCGGCGGAGCTCGATTCGGCCGCCCGGCCCGGCGTCCGGGTCAAGGTAAAATTCAGCGGCCAGGAACTCGGCGGCTACCTGCTCGAACGCACGGCGGACTCCGACGCGGGCCACCCCCTGGTGCCGCTGTACAAGGTTGTGTCCCCGGTCGCGGTGCTCACCCCCGCGGTGGCCGAACTGGCCGGAAGGGTTGCCGCCCGCTACGCCGGGACCGTCAGCGACGTGCTGCGCGTCGCGGTCCCGCCGCGGATGGCCAGGCTGGAAAAGGACTTCGCGCCCGGCGGCCTCTTGGACCCCGCGCTCTTCGACGCCGCCAACGAGGACCCGGACACCCAGCCCGCGGCTCCGCCGTCCTGCTGGGTGGACTACCACAACGGCCCCGCGTTCCTGCAGCACCTGGCGGCGGGGGAGTCGCCGCGCGCAGTACTGAGCGCCCTGCAGGGGTTCGGTGACCGTGGCTGGCCCCGGCTGGTTGCCGAGGCGGTCGCCGCCGTGCGCCGCTCCGGGCGCGGCGCCGTCGTCGTGGTGCCTGACTACCGCGACCTGGACCGGGCCGAAGCGGCCCTCCTGGAGCTCCTTCCCGCCGGGGATGTCGCCCGGCTCACCGCCGACGACGGCCCGACCCCGCGGTACCGCAGCTTCCTGCGGGTGCTCAGCGGGGCGGCCGGCGTCGCAGTGGGCACCCGCTCCGCCGCTTACGCCCCGGTGCACAACCTGGGCCTCGTGGTCTGCTGGGACGACGGCGACGACCTGCACATCGAGCAACGGTCCCCGTATGCCCACGCACGCGAAGTGCTGCTGCTCCGGGCCGCGCACGAAGGGGCCGCCTGCCTGTTCGCCGGACACGCGCGCAGTACCGAGGTGCAGCGGCTGGTGGAGTCCGGCTGGGCCAGCCCGGTCGAAGCGGGGCGCGCCGTGCTCCGCCGGACCGTGCCGCGCGTGCTCAACACCGCCGACAGTTTCGAGCAGGAACGCGACCCGCTGGCCCGGGTCGCCCGGCTGCCCGGCGCCGCGTGGCGGGCCGCAAAAGAGGGCCTGGAACGCGGTCCCGTCCTCGTCCAGGTGGCGCGTGCAGGCTACGCGCCATCGCTGGCCTGCGAACGCTGCCGGGAACCTGCCCGCTGCACCACCTGCAACGGGCCGCTGGCCATCGCCGGACCGGCCGGGAGTTCCGCGGTGCCGCTCTGCCGCTGGTGCTCGGTGGCGGCCCCCGGGTGGCGTTGCGTGCACTGCAACGGAGACCGGCTCCGCCGCGGGGCCACGGGGGCACTGCGGACGGCCGAGGAACTGGGCCGGGCATTTCCGGGCAAGCCTGTGATTACGTCGTCGGGTGACCGGGTCCTGGCCACAGTTCCGGACGCGAAGGCACTGGTTGTTGCCACAGTCGGCGCCGAGCCGGTCGCGGCGGGCGGCTATGCCGCAGCGCTGCTGCTAGACGGTGACTCGCTGCTGCGCCGGGAAAACCTGCGCGCGGGGGAGGACGCGGTGCGGCGCTGGTTCAACGCCGCCGCACTGGTCCGGCCTGTGGCCGACGGCGGCCTCGTGGTGATCACCGCCGAGGACACGGCCGGGGTCGGTGCCCTGCTGCGCTGGGACCCGGCCGGCTATGCCGGGCGCGAACTCGCCCTGCGGCAGGAACTGTCACTGCCGCCGGCAGTTCGGATTGCGTCCGTGACCGGCGGCCGGACCGCCGTCGCACATTTCGGCCAGGCCGTGGCAGCGGCGCTGGCCAAACAGGCCATTGTGCTGCGGTCGGCCGGGCCCGCTCTGCTGCCGCGCGCCGGCGGGGCCGGCTCCGGGTCGCCGAGGGACGGCGGATCCAGCGCCGCGTCGCCGGGCGCGAGCGATCGGCGCGGCGGCGAAGACGTCCGGACCCTGCTGTTCATCCCTTACGCCCAGGCCACCGAGGCCACCAAAGCCATGCGGGCGGTGAAGGCGGCCGCCGCAGCGAGGCGCACGGACGACCCCGTGCAGCTGCGGCTCGACGGCGTCGACGTGCTGTAGCGGGGCCATTTCGACGGTTCCCTGCGCATTAGACGTCCGCGCGCGTCGAATTGGCACGGAACCGGCGAAACGGCGGGGTTTAGCGGCGTTTGCGACCGCGCAAAGCCACAGCCTCCTCGGCTGCGTCCAGCAGCCTTAGGGCGGACTGATCCCAACTGAACTCGGCCGCGCGCTGCACGGCCCGGCTGGAACGCTGCTTCCACAGTGCCGCGTCCTCCAGTGCGTGCACCGCCGCGGCAAACGCCGACGGTGAGTCCGGGTCGACGTAGCTGACCGCGTCGCCGCCCACCTCGCGGAAGATCGGAATGTCGCTGGCGATCACCGGAGTGCCGTGCGACATCGCCTCCACGAGCGGCAGGCCGTAGCCCTCCGCCTTCGAGAGGCTCACCAGCGCGGTGGTGCGGGCCAGCAGCTCTTCGTATTCGGCATCCGTCACTCCGTTGTGGAACACGATGTTAGCCCCGGCCGGGGCCAGCGCCGCGAGCTCCGCCCGGCGCTCGGGCGTGATCCGGCTCAACAGGTGCAAGGTCATCTCCGGCAGTTCCGCCATGCCCCGGACCATGGTCTCCACGTTCTTGTACGGCATGAAGGAGCCCATGTAGAGCAACGTCTTGTCCGCGCCGGCACCGGGATCCCGCGGCGTTAGCCCCGGCTGCGGGGCGTTGCCGACGATCCGCACCGGACGCTTCGTGAGCCGGTACTTCGCAATCAACGCCTCGGTGGTGGAGCTGATGGTGGCGACGACGTCGGCGCGGTTCAGCAACACCCGCTGCGGCCAGAACGCCTTGTGATACAGCCGCCACAGCACCCGCACCGGGGCCGGCAAGAAACCGGGAGGGGCCGGGTGCTCGTAGTAAATCAGGTCGTGCAGGGTCAGGACCAAGGCGTATTTGCGTCCCCAACTGCCCATCGTCTGCATCGGGCACACCACGACGTCGGCGCCGAGACGGTTGACTTTGGCCGCCACAAACAGCTCCGCCGGGGAAAGCGGGCTGTTGATCAGCGTGTAGGGGACGTCGGGCAGCAGCGCCAGCTGGCGGACATCGCTGATCAGCATCGAAACATCCGCGATTTTGGCGGCGGCGGCGATGAGGCTGGAACCGTAGCGGCTGATCCCGTCGTGATGGTCGAGCCTGGTGAAGCGGGCGTCAATCAGGATTTTCACGCGGCGTGGCCCTTCAGGAAGCGTCGGATGAAGCCCGCGGCGGGTTCCGGGGTTTCATAGTGGATCAGATGCCCGACGCCGGGAATGACTTCGAGGGTTCCGTCCGGCAGCAGTGGAAGCAGTTTGTGCTGGTCCGGCAGGGTGGCGATCTCGTCCTTCTCGCCGGCCACGAGCAGGACGGGCAGCGCGAGCATCGGCGCCACCTCGGCGACGTTGCTGCTGACCGAGGCCTTGAACGCTTCGAGAAGGCTGTCGCGGTCGGCGAAGGCGGAGAAGTACGCGCTGTGCTGGGCGTGGACGAACTGCCGCAGCGCCTTGTCCTTGGTTTTGGCCATGGTCTCGCTCATGACCCGGACAATCAGCTGGTTCCGCAGCAGGGCATTGCCGATGCTGCGGGGAAGCCGAGCCGCCGCCTCGTAGTAGAGCACCGCAGCCTTGGTCATGAGTCCCTTGGGCCCCTCGAGCGCGGGCGCGGCAATGGGATTGATCAGGATCAGTTCGCTGACTGCACCCGGATGCTCCGCCACGAAGTGGCTGGCGATGATCGAACCGAAGGAGTGGCCCAGCAGCACGGTGTCCGGCCCCAGCCCGAGGGCGGCCATGAAATCACCGACGAACCGGCCGTAGCCGCTGACGCTGTGGCCGCCTGGCGGGAAGGCGCCGGAGATGCCGAATCCGGGCAGGTCCGGCATGATCAGGCGCATTTCCGGCAACTGGTCGACGACCCGCAGCAGCCCGTGGTGGTCGCCGCGGAAGCCGTGGATCACCAGTATGGTTCGGGTCGCCGCGGTCTCCTGGACCGGCGCGTAGGTCCAGTAAGCGACGGGAGTACCGTCCAGTTCCACCGTGGCGGAGCTGCTGCGGGTTTCCAGTTCCGTGCTGAGCAGGGGAGGCAAGGGGGATGACTCGGTGGCCACGTGTTCCATTCGGTCGGATCCTAGTTGACGTTGTCGGGGTTCGAGCCGGTGCGGAATCCCCGCTCCAGGCCGGCCAGGGCATCCAGATCCGCGGTGCTGAGGCTGAAACCGAAGATGTCGTGGTTCTCGCGGATCCGGCTGGAGGAGCTGGCCTTGGGGATGACCACGTTGCCCAGTTCCAGGTGCCAGCGCAGGATGATCTGCGCCGCGCTCCGGCGGTGCGCCGCGGCGAGCTCCATTACGACAGGGTCTTCCAGCACCTGGCCGCGGCCCAGCGGGCTCCAGGCCTCCGTGGTGATGCCCAGAGAGGCGTGCAGGGCACGCAGCTCGGCCTGCTGCAGCCAGGGGTGCAGCTCGATCTGGTTGACCGCCGGCACGACTTCGGCGCTTTGGAGCAGACGCTCGAGGTGTGCCGGCTGGAAGTTGGACACGCCGATGCCGCGGACCCTGCCCTCGCGGTACAACGTTTCGAGGGCGCGGTAGCTTTCGGTGAACAAGCCGCGCTTCGCGCACGGCCAGTGGATCAGATACAGGTCCACATATTCGAGGCCAAGCCTGGCGATGGAGTCGTCGAAGGCTCGCAGCGTCGCGTCGTAGCCCTGGTCGTCGTTCCAGAGTTTGGTGGTTACGAACAGGTCCTCCCGGGCGAGCGCAGGGTGCAGTTCGCCGGAGCCGCCCGCGGAGCCGTCAAAGGCGGACAAGGCCCCGATCGCTTTCCCCACACCCGTCTCGTTCCCGTACATGGCCGCCGTATCGAAGTGGCGGTAGCCGGCTTCCAGCGCCGTGGTGACGAGCCCGGCGGCGTCGGCCGGGGGCACCTTGTAGAGCCCGAACCCGAGACGGTCCATCAGCACACCGTTGTTCAAGGTCAGCCGGGGGGAGATTCTCATAGCAACGACTCTACCCAGTCCGAGCAGCCCGGCCGTCAGGACAAGCCGTCAGTGCTGACCAGGCGCCGGGCACTGGCTTCATCGAGGATCAAGTCGGTGGCCAGGCCAGCGGCCAGCGCGCCACGCAGTCCGTTGATCTTGGACGCGCCGGACACCACGCAGATCCGGCGTCGGACCTGCCGGAGCTGGGCGAGGTCCGGCCCGGTGGAGCGCTCATTGAGGGTGATCCCGTCGGATGAGCCGTCGGCGCGGAAGAAGACCGTGGCGACGTCGCCCACGACCTCGGAACCCGCCAGCACGCCGAGGTCATCCTCGTCCAGGTAGCCGCCGGCGTAGACGTGGCTGGGATAGTCGGCGTCGACCGATCCGACGCCGAAGATGGCGATGCTCATCCGCGACTGCAGCCGCAGGATGCGTTGAACGCTACGTTCATTCCACATCGCCTTCTTGGTCGCCGCGTGGTCAAAGAACGCAGGCACCGGGAACTGTTCCACCCGTGCGCCGTAGGCGCTGCCGAAGCGCCGCATGATGTCCGAGGCGTAGGTGATGCCCGTGGTTTGCATATTTCCGGCGCCGTTGAGCTGGACGATGATGCTGTCGTGCGTGAGCTTCCGGGTCAGGTGCCTGCTCACCGCACTCAACGTGGAACCCCACGCCACCCCAATGATCGCGTTCGAATCGACGAGCGGGCCGATCGTCCGGGCTGCCTGCATCGCCACGCGGTCCAGCGTCTCGGCCTCATTGAGCGTGTCCACGACCGGGACGACGTGTACATCGACCTTGTACTGGGCACGGATCATGCTGGCGAGTTCCGGTCCGGTGTCAAGGGGGCTGCGGATCTGGATCTGAACCAGGCCGGTTTCCCGGGCCGCGGAGAGCAACCGGGAGACGGTCGAACGGGAGGTCCGAAGCTCCCTTGCGATGGCGTCCATGGTCAGGTCCTGAAGGTAATACAGCTGGGCGGCGCGGAGGGTATCTGATGGGCGGGTCGGCGACATTCCATTTCCGATCTGCACGTTTGTGCATAGTCCTTGACTCCATTTTCCATTAGTCCAAACAATAGTCTTGAACGGCGACGTGCCCGGTGGCGCGCCGCGCAGTACCAAGCCCCAAGGAGCAGTTTTGGGAAACAAGGATTCATCCGGCCAACCGGCATCGAGCACACCGCGCACATCCGTGCATCGGTTGCGGAGCCGGCCGCACGCCCAGGTGCTCATCATCGGCGGTGGCATCAACGGAGTCGGAACCTTCCGCGACCTGGCCCTGCAGGGCGTGGACGTCGCACTCGTTGAACGGGGCGACTTCTGCCAAGGCGCCAGCGGCGCATCCTCGCACATGATCCACGGCGGCATCAGGTACCTCGAAAACGGCGAATTCCGCCTCGTACGGGAATCCGTGGTTGAACGCAACCGGCTCCTTCGTATCGCCCCGCACTACGTGAAGCCGTTGCAGACCACCATTCCGATCTTCAGCACGTTCTCCGGCATCCTCTCGGCACCGCTGCGGTTCCTCACCCACAAGCAGGGCGCCCCCACCGAACGCGGCGCCTTCCTCATCAAGCTGGGCCTGAGCATGTATGACTTCTTCTCCCGCGACGGCGGCACCGTGCCGCGCCACCAGTTCCGTGGGCGCAAGCGGGCCCTGGCAGAACTGCCGCGGCTGCATCCAGGGATCAAGTACGCCGCGACCTACTTCGACGCCTCCGTCCACAACCCGGAACGGCTCACCCTGGACGTGCTCCAGGACGGCGAGAAGGCCGGCGAAGCAGGCGGCAACGGTGCCCGCGCCAGCAACTACCTCTCGCTCGTCTCGATGGGCGGCGGCCCGGCAGCTGACGGCGCGAAGGCCGGCACCGTCCGGCTCCGCGACGAACTGACCGGCGAGGTCTTCGATTTCAGCGCCGACGTCGTGGTCAACACCACCGGCGCCTGGGTGGACCTTACCAACGAGGCGATGGGCGCCGCCTCGGCCTTCATGGGCGGCACCAAGGGCTCGCACATCGTGCTCGACCACCCGGAACTGCTTGAGGCCTGCCAGGGACGGGAGATCTTCTTCGAGCACACGGACGGCCGGATTGTGCTGATCTACCCGATGGGGGACCGCGTGCTGGTCGGGACCACAGACGTCGACGCCGATATGGCCGAGGACGCCGTCTGCACCGACGCCGAAATCGACTACTTCTTCGACCTCATCGGGCACGTCTTCCCGGACGTGGCGGTGCACCGGGACCAGATCGTCTACACCTTCTCCGGTGTCCGTCCGCTGCCCCGGCACGACGCCACGCAGCCCGGATTCGTCAGCCGCGACTACCGGATCGAGCGCCGCGGCCCCGCCAAGGGCGAAGCCGGCCCCGCCGCCGGCGCGGGACAGCGCGCAGTCGCGGGCGGCGTCGTACTCAGTCTCGTGGGCGGCAAGTGGACCACCTTCCGGGCCCTGGCCGAGCACCTCAGCAACAACGTCCTTGCCGAACTCGGCCTGCAGCGGAAGGTCTCGACGGCGAAACTCGCCATCGGCGGCGGCGCCGGCTTCCCGGACACCGAGGACGGCGTCCAGCGCTGGATCAAGGAGCACATGGCCCCCGGCCGCGATGCGGCCCGGACCGCCGGCCTGCTCACCCGCTACGGAACGCGGGCCGTGGACGTCATGTCCCACCTCGACGCCGGGCCCGACCGGCTGCTGCACTCCACCCGCGAACTAAGCGTGCGGGAACTCGAATTCATGGCACAAAACGAGCAGCTCGGACACCTGATCGACGTGCTGGTCCGCCGCACCTCGCTCGCGTTCCGCGGGCTCGTGACCGGGGAGTTGCTAAACGAAGTCGCCGATATCCTGTCCGGTCCGCTGGGCTGGGACACGGTGGCTCGGACCGCCGAGATCGACCATGCCCAGGAGGTGCTGGAACGTTTCCACGACGTCCAAGTCCACAGCCTGGTCGCCTGACAGTTTGCGTGCCCGGGCGGGTTTGCCCGGGCACGAAGACCGCAGGGCCCTTCCGGGGACCGGCGGTGGCTGGACCGGCAGCGTGAAACCGCTGCCGGTCCAACGGCCCTTCAAACTCGCGAAGGGCTGACAACAGAAAATAGAGGAGTCAAAGATGTCTCTTGGAATTGTTTTCCTGTCCGAAGTATTCGGCACCGGCATGCTGACCCTGCTGGGTTGCGGCGTGGTGGCCAACGTTGCGCTTAAAGGCACCAAGGGCAACAACGGCGGGTTCCTGATGGTCACCTGGGGATGGGGCATCGCCGTCTTCTGTGGCGTCTACGTTGCCGCCAAATCGGGCGCTCACCTGAACCCGGCCGYCACCCTCGGCCTGCTGCTCAACGGCAAGAAGGAGTACGCCCCCGGTGTCGCGGTGGACTTCGGCTCCACCCTGACCTACTTTGGCGGCGAACTGCTCGGTGCTTTCCTGGGCGCGGTCGTGATGTGGCTGGCGCACCGGCAGCACTTCGACGTCGAGCCTGAGCCCGCCAGCAAGCTGGGCGTTTTCTCCACCGGCCCGGCCATCCGCTCCACCCCGTGGAACCTGATCACGGAAATCATCGGCACCTTTGTCCTCGTGTTCGTCATCCTGACCTTCGGCGGGACGCCTTCCGGACTGGGCCCGCTGTCGGTGGCCCTACTGGTTGTCGGCATCGGCGTTTCACTCGGTGGCCCCACCGGATACGCCATCAACCCGGCCCGTGACCTTGGCCCGCGCATCGCCCACGCGCTGCTGCCGATCAAGGGGAAGGGTTCCTCCGACTGGAGCTACTCGTGGATCCCGGTCGTCGGACCGCTGGTCGGCGGCGCCCTCGCCGGCATCGTCGCAGCAGTGGTTCCGATCATCGCCACGGCCGCCGCCTCGTAACGCCGCCCGATTCGCATCAATTCAACCCAGGCCATCTAACCAAGCCCATCAGACAAGGACGTCAGCATGAACCAGTATGTAATCGCCATTGACCAGGGAACGACGAGCACCCGCGCCATCGTGTTCGACCATGACGGCAACATCGTTTCCAGCGGGCAGAAGGAGCACGAGCAGATCTTCCCCAAGGCCGGATGGGTGGAGCACGACCCGGCGGAGATCTGGGACAACACCCGCGAGGTGATCGGATCCGCCCTGTCCAAGGCGAACCTCACGCGGCACGACATTGCCGCCGTCGGCATCACCAACCAGCGTGAGACAGCCGTCGTCTGGGACAAGACCACCGGCAAGGCCGTCTACAACGCCATCGTCTGGCAGGACACCCGCACCCAGCCCATCGTCGACGAACTTGCGGCGGACGGCGGCGTGGAGCGGTTCAAACAGAAGGTCGGCCTGCCACTGGCGACCTACTTCTCCGGCACCAAGATCAAGTGGATCCTGGACAACGTGGACGGCGCCCGCGCCAAGGCGGAGGCCGGGGACCTGCTGTTCGGCAACACGGACAGCTGGGTCACCTGGAACCTGACCGGCGGGACCGACGGGGGCGTGCACATCACCGACGTGACCAACGCCTCCCGGACCATGTTCATGGACCTCGAAACGCTCAGCTGGGATGAGGAGATCCTGGCCGCGTTCGGTGTGCCGAAGTCCATGCTGCCCGCGATCAAGTCCTCTTCCGAGGTCTACGGAACGGTGCACACCTCGCAGCTGCTGCGCGAAGTTCCCGTCTCCGGAATCCTGGGCGACCAGCAGGCGGCGACCTTCGGCCAGGCCGCGTTCGCGAAGGGCGGGGCCAAGAACACTTACGGCACCGGCAACTTCATGATCGTCAACACCGGCGAGGAGATCGTGCACTCCAAGAACGGTCTGCTCACGACCGTCTGCTACAAGATCGGCGACGCGAAGCCGGTCTACGCCCTGGAAGGTTCCATCGCCGTCACCGGTTCCCTGATCCAGTGGCTCCGGGACAACCTCGGTATGATCTCGTCCGCACCGGAGGTGGAAACGCTGGCGAAGACGGTTGAGGACAACGGCGGCGTGTACATCGTTCCGGCCTTCTCTGGCCTGTTCGCCCCCTACTGGCAGAGCGATGCCCGCGGAGTCATCGTGGGACTGACGCGCTTCGTCAACAAGGGGCACATTGCCCGGGCCGCCCTGGAAGCGACGGCATTCCAGACCCGCGAGGTCCTCGACGCCGCCAACGCCGATTCCGGCGTGGACATGGAGGACCTGAGGGTCGACGGCGGAATGGTCGCCAACGACGCGCTGATGCAGTTCCAGGCCGACATCCTGGGCATCCCCGTCATCCGTCCGAAGATCGTTGAGACCACCGCGCTGGGTGCTGCCTACGCGGCGGGCCTGGCCGTGGGTTTCTGGAAGGACACCGAGGAAGTCGGCAAGTACTGGGCGGAGGACAAGCGCTGGGAACCCAAGATGGAAGCCGGTGAGCGCGACCGTCAGCTGCGCCTCTGGAAGAAGGCCGTCACGAAGTCCATGGGCTGGGTCGACGAGGACGTGAAGTAGGCCTTTCGAGCCCCGAAAAGGGGCCGGTGACTCCCGCCCGCCCGCTTCGCGGTGCCCACCACACCATGGCGGGGAGTCACCGGCCCCTTTTCGTCCGATGGGGAGTTTGTCTGTGCGCTAAAGTGGTCCTATGCGTGCGATCACCCTGCTTAGCTAGCCGCCCGGCATCCCGACGAAAACCGGATTGCCGAGCGGCAGCCCCTCCATGTCGAGGGGCTTTTGTGTGTCCGGGAGATTTGCCGGCCCGCAGCAGGGGACCAAGAGATCAGGCAGGACAGTCCTGATCAACAAGATCGAAAGAAAAGAAGAGGCCAGCAGTGAGCGTTCAGCCGGAGACAGAGACCGGATCAGCAGCAGCCGTCGCGAACGATGGCCCCGAAGAGGGTGCCTACAGCTTCGCGGCCATGGAGGCCAAATGGCCCCAGGTCTGGGAGGACCTCAAGGTCTTCACGCCCCTGGATGACGGCTCGAAGGAACGCCGCTACGTGCTGGACATGTTCCCCTACCCCTCCGGGGACCTCCACATGGGCCACGCCGAAGCCTTCGCAATGGGCGACGTCGTCGCTCGTTACCTGCGCCAGCAAGGTTACGACGTGCTGCACCCGATCGGCTGGGACTCCTTCGGCCTGCCCGCGGAGAACGCCGCCATCAAGCGCAACGCACACCCTAGCGAGTGGACCTACGCCAACATCGACACCCAGGCGGCGTCGTTCAAGCGCTACGCCATCTCCGTGGACTGGTCCCGCCGGCTGCACACCTCGGACCCCGAGTACTACCGTTGGACCCAGTGGCTGTTCAAGCGCTTCTACGAGCGCGGCCTGGCCTACCGCAAGAATTCCCCGGTCAACTGGTGCCCCAAGGACCAGACCGTGCTGGCCAACGAACAGGTGGTCAACGGCGCCTGTGAGCGGTGCGGCACCGCCGTGACGAAGAAGTCCTTGAACCAGTGGTACTTCAAGATCACCGACTACGCCGACCGGCTGCTGGACGACATGGACGAGCTGCGCGGCCACTGGCCCGAGCGGGTCCTGGCCATGCAGAAGAACTGGATCGGCCGCTCCGAGGGCGCACACGTCAACTTCGCGATCGAGGCCGACGGCGGGAAGCCCGCCCAGGACGTCACTGTGTTCACCACCCGCCCGGACACCCTCTACGGTGCAACCTTCTTCGTGGTCGCCGCGGACGCGCCGCTCGCCGTCGAACTGGTCACCGACGAACACGCCACGGCCCTTGAGGCCTACCGCGAGCAGGTCAAGGCGCTCTCGGAAATCGAGCGTCAGGCCACCGAACGCGAAAAGACCGGCGTCTTCACCGGCCGCTACGCGATCAACCCGCTCAACGGCGAAAAGCTGCCGGTCTGGGCGGCCGACTACGTGCTGGCCGATTACGGCACCGGCGCCATCATGGCCGTCCCGGCCCATGACCAGCGCGACCTGGACTTCGCCAAAACCTTCGGCCTGCCCGTGCGGGCAGTCCTCGACACGGGTGAGGAAGACCCGGCCGTCACCGGCACTGCGACCGCCGGCGAGGGAACGCTGATCAATTCCGGCGCTCTGGACGGACTGCCCAAGGCCGAGGCCATCCCGGCGGCCATCGAGATCCTGGAGCGGCAGGGCACCGGCGAGAAGTTCGTCAACTTCCGCCTGCGTGACTGGCTGCTGAGCCGCCAGCGCTTCTGGGGCACACCCATCCCGATCATCCACTGCCCGGACTGCGGCGAGGTCCCGGTCCCGGACGACCAGTTGCCCGTCACCTTGCCGGAGAACCTGCGCGGCGAGGACCTGTCCCCGAAGGGCACCTCCCCGCTGGCGGCTGCCGAAGCCTGGGTCAACGTCGAATGCCCCGCCTGCCACGGCCCGGCCAAGCGCGACACCGACACCATGGACACCTTCGTGGACTCGTCCTGGTACTTCCTGCGGTTCGTCTCGCCGGAGTACACCGACGGGCCGTTCGACCCGGCCAAGATCAACGACTGGATGCCCGTAGGCCAGTACGTCGGCGGGGTGGAGCACGCCATCCTGCACCTGCTGTACGCCCGCTTCTTCACCAAGGTCATCCATGACCTGGGCCTGATCGAAGCGGACGAACCGTTCCGCGCGCTGCTGAACCAGGGACAGGTGCTCAACGGCGGCAAGGCCATGAGCAAGTCCCTCGGCAACGGCGTGGACCTGGGCCAGCAGCTGGACAGGTTCGGCGTCGACGCCGTGCGCCTCACCATGATCTTCGCCTCTCCGCCGGAGGACGACGTCGACTGGGCGGACGTGTCGCCGTCGGGCTCCGCGAAATTCCTGGCCCGGGCCTGGCGGCTCGGCCAGGACGTCACCAGTGAACCGGGCGTCGACTTCGCCGGCGGTGACCGTGCGTTGCGCACGGTCACCCACCGCACCATCGCCGACGCCGAGGCGCTGCTGGACCACAACAAGTTCAACGTGGTGGTGGCAAAACTGATGGAACTGGTCAACGCGACCCGCAAAACTATTGACAGAAATACAGGCGCGGACAACGGTGCCGGCGGCGCGGACCCGGCCGTCCGCGAGGCGGTGGAGGCCGTCGCAGTCATCCTGAGCCTGTTCGCCCCCTACACCGCGGAGGACCTGTGGAACGTGCTGGGGCACCCGGCGTCGGTGGCCAACGCGGGCTGGCCCACGCACGATGAGTCCCTGCTGGTGCAGGACACAGTCACCGCCGTCGTGCAGGTACAGGGCAAGGTGCGCGACCGGCTCGAGGTCTCCCCGGGCATTTCCGAGGACGAGCTGCGCGAACTGGCCCTGGCTTCCGACAACGTCCAGCGCGCGCTGGATGGGCGCGGAATCCGCACCGTGATTGTGCGGGCGCCTAAACTGGTCAACGTCGTGCCGGCCTAGCCGGACAGGCCATTCGTCACCGGCCGCCGGCGTCAGCCGGCGGCCGGAACTCTTTCCAGGAGGTGCTTCGTGCCCGACCGTGAGCCCCCCGGCTGGCTGTGGCTGCGCGAGCGCCTCGCCAGGCTGCGCCAGGCCACCAGGCCAGGCGCGGCCCCCGAAGTGTTGCCCGCAGTGGCGCCGCGGACGGCCGTGGTCACCGACTCCGCGGCAGCGCTGCCGGCGGAGTGGGTGCGCGACTTCGCCGCGGACGGCCGCTTGACGGTGGTCCCGATGCCCGTCATGGTGGGCTCCGAGATCTACGGCGAGGGCGAGGACGACATCGCCGAGACTATCGCCGTGGCGCTGGCCAGCGGCGTGCCGGTCCGGACCTCCCGGCCCTCACCCGGCCAGTTCGAACAGGCGTACCTGGCCGCGGCGGCACGCGGCTTCGAGGCAGTGGTCTCGATCCATATCTCCGGCGACCTCTCCGGCACCCCCGAGTCCGCGCGGCTCGCCGCCGCCAGGGTGGGGATTCCGGTGGAGATCCTGGATTCCCGCACCGTTGGGATGGCGCAGGGGATGGGCGTGCAGAGCGCCGTCGTTGCGGCCGCCGACGGCCGGAGCGCGCAGGAAGTCAGTGCGTTCGCCCGGGAGCGGCTGGACCGCACCAGAGTGTACTTCTACGTGCCGAGCCTGGAACAGCTCCGCCGCGGCGGACGGATCGGTCCGGCCGCCTCGCTCTGGGGCACCATGTTCTCGATCAAACCGATCCTGGCGGTCGACGGCGGCAAGGTCGTGCCGCTGGAAAAGGTCCGGTCGGCGGCCCGCGCCATCGCCAGGCTTGAGGAGGTCGCCGCCGCCGATGCGCTGTCCCGACCTAAGGGGGAGGCGAGGATCGCTGTGCACCACTTCGGCAACCCGGCCGAGGCGGAGCAGCTGGCGGAGCGGCTGGGAGCCTTGCTGCCGGAATGTCCTCCGGCGCAGATCAGTTCTCTGCCCGCCGTGCTGGCCGCCCACGCCGGACTCGGGGTGCTGGCCGTGATCGTGGGGGAGAGCAGCACCCCGCTGCCCGTTACCGGCGGCGGCGCCTCGGCTTCCGCGGGCCCTGCGCCACTGTCCACATAGCCGTTCCGGCTCCTGTCGTCGGACGCGCGGGGGTCCCTAGGCTGGGACGCATGCCGCGCCACTGTCCGGGAGCCGAAGCCCGCAGCGGATCGGGGCTGGCCCGGCACCGCTGGGCCGCCAGCCTCGGTCCGGTGCGGGACGCTGACTTGCTCGGCGATGTCCTGCGCGATGAGGTGCTGCGCGATGAGGTGCTGCGCGACGTCGTCCCGGCCGCGGAAGCTGTGCCCCCGAACGCTGCGGCAGCCGACGCCACGGCGCCGGCGGCGTTCCGTTGGCGGACGGGACGGCGTGCCGCGGCGCTGCTGGGGCTGATCTGCGTGCTGCTGGGCGGCTGGTTCTGGTGGCAGGCGGCCGACGGCGCGCCCCGGGTCCACCCCCTCGGGGAGCCTACCGCCGGGCCCGCCGGTACTTCAGGACCGACTGATCCGGCCACTCAAGATCCCGTTGCAGCGGCGGGCGGCAGGATCGTCGTGCACGTCGCAGGCGCAGTGGCCAGCCCCGGCGTGCTGGAGCTGCCGGGCGGGAGCCGGCTCCACGAAGCCATCAGGGCCGCCGGCGGGAGTACGGCCGCCGCGGACCTGGACCGGCTCAACCTTGCCGCCGTCCTTGAGGACGGCCAAAAGATCCACGTCCCGGAGCGCGGCGGCCCGGAAGGTGCTGGCGCCGCCGACGGGGCCGCACCCTCCGTCGGAACTGGTGGAACAGGCACCGAAGGGACAGGAAGCGGCGGCGGCAACGGACCGCCCGCGGCGAAAATCAACCTGAACACCGCCGGGGTCGAAGAGCTGGCCACGCTGCCGCGCGTCGGCCCGGTTTTGGCCCAGCGCATCGTGGACTGGCGTAAACAGCACGGCCGGTTCCGCAGCGTCGAGGAACTGGACGCTGTCGAGGGGGTCGGCCCGAAGCTGCTCGCGGCCCTCCTGCCACTCGTGCGGATCTGACATGTCTGCAGAGCGGCAGCCGCCCCGCTGGCAGTCCTTGCGGGACGCTGCAACCGCATCCATGGCCCGGAACACCGTCCCACCTGGCCAGGGCTCCGGGCAGCCTGCGGCAGGGCCCGCGGGGCCTCCTCACCTGCTGGCAACTGCCAGAACCACCCTGGCCACGCTGGAGCACCGCGTCCGCGAAGCCTTGCGGGCCCGCCGGACCGCCGCCCTTCCGCCGTCGTCCGATGCTTCGTCGGGCAGCCGGCGCCGGACCGACCTTCGGCTGGTGCCCGCGGCGCTGCTCGTCTGGGGGACTGCCCTCGCGGGAGGGTGGCTGGCACCGACGGCCCTTGCCTTCGGCTGCGCCGCTCTGGCCACTGCGGCCGGGATATTGCTGGCGCCACACTGCCGGCGCCGGAAGGCTGGTGCCCGGAGCCTTCGGGGCACCGCGGCCGCGGCCCTGCTGCTCTCGTGCGCGGCCGGCGCCCACGCGGCGGTCGCTTCGGTGCCGCGGAATGAAGGTGGGGTCGCGGAAGCCGTTGCCGCCGGCGCCTCGGTAGTGGCCGAAATCGAGGTGAACGGCACGCCGCGGCGGCTCGCCACCCCGGGCAGGGTGGGGCTGTCGGACCGTTGGGCGGTGCCCGCCACGCTGCTGGTCCTGATCTTTGACGGCCGCCGGGTGGAGGCACATGCCGGGCTCCTCGTGCTGGGCGGGGCGGATTGGGGCGACGCCGCGTCCGGGCAGCGGATCCGTGCCACGGGCAAGCTGAAGCCGTCCGGTGCTGGCGAGGCCGAGGCCGGGATGCTGTCCGCCTCCGCTGCCCCCGTGCGCCTGGCCGCAGCAGGCAGCTGGGACCGCGGCCCGGCAGCTCTGCGGAGCGGCTTCAGCGCCGCCGCCGCCGGGTTGTCCGGTGATGCTAAGGGGTTGCTGCCCGGGATGGTGACCGGCGATACCGGAGCCCTTGATCCGCAGCTCGCCGCTGCCATGAAGACCGTCGGCATGACACACCTGACGGCCGTCAGTGGCGCCAACTGCAGCCTCGTCCTCGGCGTGCTGCTGCTGGCTGCCCGCAGTGTGCGGCTTCCCCGCCCCGCGGCCGCCGGCCTGGCCCTCGGCGGCTTGGGCATGTTCGTGCTCATGGTGGGTCCGGACGCCAGCGTACTCCGGGCCGCGTGCATGGGGGCGATCGGCCTCTCAGCCCTCACCTTCGGCCGGGCAGGTCACGGGCTCAGCCTGCTGTGTGTGGCCAGCACAGCGCTGCTGCTGGCAGAGCCCGCGCTGGCCGCCGACTACGGCTTCCTGCTGTCCGTCCTGGCCACCCTCGGCATTGTCGTGGCCGGCCGGCCGATCATGGGCTGGATGCCGGCCGTCGTGCCCCGCGCCGTCGCCGCCGGCCTCGCGGTTCCACTGTCCGCCCAGTTGTTCTGCGGCCCCGTCATTGTGCTGCTCCAGCCGCAGTTCTCCAGCTACGCCCTGCCCGCAAACCTGGCAGCCGCCGCGCTGGTGGCGCCGGTGACCGTCGCGGGCACGGCGGCTGTTCCGCTGGTTCCGCTGCTCCCGGCCCTCGCGGCAGTCCCCATCGCCGTGGCCGGCGCCTTCGCGACCGCTGTGGCCGGAATCGCCCGCTACTTCGCAGCACTGCCCGGTGCGGTGCTGCCCTGGCCGGAGGGCGCCTACGGGTCGGCCACGATGGCGGCGCTCTCGGTGCTGTCCCTGGCGGGCGTCTGGCTGGTCACCCACCCGGCTGGCGCCGGGCGCCTGCTGCTCAAACTACAGGAGCGCACCGCGTTGTCCCTCGGCCAGATGCTGGATCGCAAGGCCCTCCCTACCGGTGCTGCCCGCAACCGCCCGACACGGCGGGGCCGTCAGCGGGCCAGCCCGTGGGCCGGGCGCCGTGGCTTGGTGGACCGTCCCCGCCGTGGCAGGCTTAGAGTCTGCAAACCAACTTCCCGGAGGATACACGAGTGGCTGCTGCCCAGACCCAACGCACGAGGACGACGGCGACGAAGACCGCCACCTGGCGCGATGTGACCCCGGCGCCGGTGGTGCTGGTGGGCGGCCCCGAGGACTACCTCGGCTCCCGGGCCATGGACCGGATCCGTTCCCAGGTACGCGCCGCCGCCCCTGACGTCGAAGTCACCCGGCTGAACGCTGGCAGCTACGAACCCGGAACCCTGGCCATGAATGTCAGCCCGTCCCTGTTCGGCGAGCAGAAGCTGATCGAAGTCGAAGGCCTGGAGGCTATGAACGATGCCTTTCTCACCGACGGCCTGAAGTACCTGACAAGCCCCGAGCCCGACGCCGTCCTGGTGCTGCGCCACGGCGGGGGAGTCCGGGGTAAGAAACTTCTCGACGCGATCAAGGCGGGCGGCTGGCCCGTGGTTGACTGCCAGCCGCTGAAGAAGGACGCCGACAAGGCGGCATTTGTCACCACCGAGTTCAAAGCCGCCTCCCGGCGGATCGAGCCGGACGCCGTGCACGCCCTGGTCAACGCCGTCGGCGCCCACCTCGCGGAACTCGCCGCTGCCTGCAGCCAGCTGATCGCGGATGCCACCACTGCGGTGGATGCGGACCTGGTGGACCGCTACTACGGCGGCAGGGTGGAAGCCACCGGCTTCAAGGTGGCCGACGCCGCGATGGCCGGCAACGCCCCGTTGGCACTCTCCACGCTTCGCCACGCCCTCGACACCGGAGCCGATCCGGTGCCGATCGTGGCGGCCCTGGCCGCGAAGCTCCGGTCCCTCGCCAAAGTGGCGGGGGCGCAGGGCTCCTCGACGCAGATCGCCAAGCAGCTCGGCATGCAGCCGTGGCTGGTGGAGCAGGCCCAACGTGACGTCAGGCGGTGGACCCCGGAAGGCCTGGCCCGGTCCATCCAGGTCACGGCGGAGGCCGATGCGCAGGTCAAGGGGCTCTCCCGGGACCCGGTCTACGCCGTCGAGCACGCCGTGACGGTGATAGCGGGCGCTGTCCGCCGCTGACCGGCCGCCGCTGACCCGCCGCACGCCCGAACCGGCGCGTGGCGTGCCGGGCTGCCGGAGCGGTTGCCGCTTTAACTGGCTGTGGCCGGCACCCTGAGGGTACCGGCCACAATCATCAGTTCAGTTGAACTGGAAAACCTTAGAGTGCGTTGACCTTTTTGGAGATCGCGGACTTGCGGTTTGCAGCGTTGTTCTTGTGAAGAACACCCTTGCTGACAGCCTTGTCGAGCTTCCGGCTGGCAGTAACCAGTGCAGTAGCAGCGGCATCCTTGTCGGTGGACTCAACGGCGGTGTTGACAGCGCGGATGGCCGTCTTCAGCTCGGACTTGACTGCGTTGTTGCGCAGGCGAGCCTTCTCGTTGGTAAGGATGCGCTTCTTCTGGGACTTGATATTAGCCACGTGTGAACTCTCTTTTTCAATGCGGAAAATGGTCTAGAGGGCTTTCAGATTGGCCATTGACTGAGCGGCGTGGGGATACCTATGGCGACCAACCATCTGTGGCCGTCGACCTGCACGGACACACAGCTGTCAATAATAGCAGAGACGCCGGGCCGGTGGCGATTTCCGGCCTCGGAAGGCGTCAGGACCAGCCGTGCCGGCCGCGCAACGCGGTGGCGATGGTGCCGAACCGCCCGGCGTCGAGGATGGCGCCCTCACGCCGAACATCCCGCGGGTTGATCTGCAGCACGCGGTCCAGTCGGGCCTCACTCGGGCGCCACTGCCGGTCCCAGGGGCCAGTGCCGATGTCGACGTAGTCGTCCGCGCGTCGAGCCTCGCCGTCGTGGTCCTTACTGGTCAGCATCAGTCCGAGCAGGTAGCGGCCGTGGCTCCCCACCAGGAGCACAGGCCGGTCTTTGCCGCGGCTATGGTCCTCTTCGAACGGCACCCAAGTCCAGATGATCTCGCCTGGCTCCGGCAAGCCGTTAGCCGCCGGGGTGTACCGCACCGTGGCTTTCCCCCGGAAGTCGCCGGGGTAGGTACCGGTGAGGCCGCCGGTAGCGCCGGCAGGACGCCCGGCGGGCCGGCGGACCGGGGGCGCGCCGCCACCGAGCCGGTCCAGGAAGCGCAGGGTGCCGCGGAGGGCGTTGCCGAGGGAGCGACGATTCAGGGCCATGGGGCAAACCCTACCGGGATGCGGGGCCACGCCCCCGGACGTGGGAGACTAGGGGGACGAGAAATGCGGCCTGCCCGCAGCCAGGTGGAACAAGCGATTGTCGAACACCGGCTGCCTGAGTCCGCAGTACAGCCCATCAGCATTGCCCATCAGTACAGCCCACAGGTTGTGCCAACAGTAAGGACCCTGCGTGTCTCCCATGGCCCGCACCGCCCCGGTGCCTGCCGCAACAGATCCGGCCCTCATCCGGAACTTCTGCATCATTGCGCATATTGACCACGGCAAGTCCACGCTGGCCGACCGGATGCTTCAGTACACCGGCGTCGTCCAGTCCCGCGACATGAAGGCCCAGTACCTGGACCGGATGGACATCGAGCGCGAACGCGGCATCACCATCAAGTCCCAGGCCGTCCGGATGCCGTGGGAGCTCGACGGCACCAGCTACGCGCTGAACATGATCGACACGCCCGGCCACGTCGACTTCACCTACGAGGTCTCCCGTTCGCTGGCCGCGTGCGAAGGCGCCGTGCTGCTGGTGGACGCCGCCCAGGGCATCGAAGCCCAGACGCTCGCCAACCTGTACCTGGCGATGGAAAACAACCTCACGATCATCCCGGTCCTGAACAAGATCGACCTCCCGGCTGCCCAGCCGGAGAAGTACGCGGAAGAACTGGCGAACCTGATCGGCGGCGACCCGGACGAGGTGCTGCGCGTCTCCGGCAAGACCGGCGCCGGCGTCGAGGTCCTGCTCGATAAGATCATCCGCGACCTGCCCGCCCCGGTCGGCGACCCCAACGCCCCGGCCCGCGCCATGATCTTCGACTCCGTCTACGACACCTACCGCGGCGTGGTCACTTATGTCCGCGTGGTCGACGGCATGCTGCACCCGCGCGAACGCATCCAGATGATGTCCACCCGCGCCACCCACGAACTGCTCGAGATCGGCGTCAGCTCCCCGGAGCCCACCCCGTCCAAGGGCCTGGGCGTCGGCGAGGTGGGCTACCTGATCACCGGTGTGAAGGACGTCCGGCAGTCCAAGGTCGGCGACACCGTCACCAACCTGGCCAAGCCGGCCACCGACTCCCTCCCGGGCTACGCCGACGCCAAACCGATGGTCTTCTCCGGCCTGTACCCGCTGGACGGCACGGACTACCCGGTGCTGCGCGACGCGCTGGAGAAGCTGATGCTTAACGACGCCGCGCTGGTCTACGAGCCGGAAACCTCGGCCGCGCTGGGCTTCGGCTTCCGCGTTGGCTTCCTGGGGCTGCTGCACCTGGAAATCACCCGTGAACGGCTCGAACGCGAGTACAAGCTGGACCTGATCTCCACCGCCCCCAACGTGGAATACGAGGTGACGCTCGAGGACAAGAAGGTCGTCCACGTCACCAACCCCAGCGAATACCCCACCGGCAAGGTTTCCGAGGTCCGCGAACCGATGGTCTCCGCCACCATCCTGGCGCCCAACGAGTTTGTCGGCGCCATCATGGAACTGTGCCAGAGCCGCCGCGGCGTCATGGGCGGCATGGATTACCTCTCCGAGGACCGGGTGGAGATCCGCTACCGTCTGCCGTTGGCCGAAATCGTCTTTGACTTCTTCGACATCCTCAAGTCCAAGACCCGCGGCTACGGCTCGCTGGACTGGAAGGCCGACGGCGACCAGGTCGCCGACCTCGTCAAGGTGGACATCATGCTCCAGGGCGAACAAGTAGATGCGTTCAGCGCCATCACCCACCGGGACAAGGCTTACGCGTACGGCGTGATGATGACCGGCAAGCTGCGCGAACTCATCCCGCGGCAACAGTTCGAGGTGCCGATCCAGGCCGCCATCGGCTCCCGGATCATCGCCCGCGAAAGCATCCGCGCGATCCGCAAGGACGTCCTGGCCAAGTGCTACGGCGGCGACATCACCCGAAAGCGCAAGCTGCTGGAAAAGCAGAAGGAAGGCAAGAAGCGCATGAAGATGGTGGGACGCGTCGAAGTCCCGCAGGAAGCCTTCATCGCCGCCCTCACCACCGAAGAGTCCAAGGACAAGGCCAAGAAGTAGCCATGCCAAGCGTGCTTCCCCTCGGTGATCCGGCGCCGTCGGACGGGCTGCTGCCCGGCCAGGCGCTGGCGGGCGCCGCGGACCGGGCCTTCGGCCTGTACGTGCACATCCCGTTTTGTGCCGTGCGCTGCGGCTACTGCGACTTCAACACCTACACCGCCACGGAGCTCGGCGGCGGCGCCTCGCAGGACGCCTATGCCGGCACCGCTGTGGCCGAGGTGGACTTTGCCGGCCGCGTCCTGACGGCGTCCGGCCTGCCCGAGCGACAGCTCAGCACGGTGTTCTTCGGCGGGGGGACGCCCACGCTGCTGCCCGCCGGGGACCTTGCCCGCATCCTGGCGGCCGCGGTGGACACCTGGGGCCTGGCACCCGGCGCCGAGGTCACCACGGAAGCCAATCCGGACTCCGTCACGCCCGAGTCGCTGCGGGTGCTGGCCGACGCCGGCTTCACCCGGGTGTCTTTCGGCATGCAGTCGGCCGTGCCGCACGTCCTCAAGGTCCTGGACCGCACCCACACGCCCAGCCGGGTGCCGCAGGTGGTGCAATGGGCCCGCGAGGCCGGCCTGGCTGTCAGCCTTGACCTGATCTACGGCACACCCGGCGAGTCGCTGGAGGACTGGCGGTACTCGCTGGAGACGGCCCTGTCCTACGGCCCGGACCACATCAGCGCCTACGCGCTGATCGTGGAGGACGGCACCAAGCTGGCCGCGCAGATCCGCCGCGGCGAAGTGCCGGGGATCGACGACGACGACCATGCCGCCAAGTACGAACTGGCTGACGAGCTGATCTCCGCCGCGGGCCTGGGCTGGTACGAGGTCAGCAACTGGGCCCGCACCCCGGAGCAGGCCTGTCGCCACAACCTGGCCTATTGGCGCGGGGACGACTGGTGGGGCATCGGGCCCGGCGCGCACTCGCACGTCGGCGGGGTCCGCTGGTGGAACGTCAAGCACCCGAGCGCCTATGCAGCCCGGCTGGGGTCGGGCGCCTCGCCCGCGGCCGGCCGGGAAACGCTCGACGCCGAAACCCGCAACGTCGAACGCGTCATGCTCGAGGCCCGGCTCGTCACCGGCCTGGCCATCCCGAGTCTTGGCGGCCTGGGAGACACCGGGCGCCATGCTGTGGCCGGATTGATCGCGGACGGGCTCGTTGAGCCGGGGGCGGCCTTCCAGGGCCGCCTGGTGCTCACGCTCAAGGGCCGCCTGCTGGCCGACGCGGTGGTCCGCCGGATCCTGCCGGACTAGCGCCCTGGCGGGCAGGCTCCTGGTCCGGCTTACCTCTCGTCCGGCCCAGTTCCTGCCGGCAAAACTGTTTGTCCGGCTAGCGCCGGTCTACTTGATCCAGCGGAGGTTGAAGTCGTAGCGGTGCGGCTGGCCGCGGTTGACGTGGATGCCTGCGGCCACGGAGAAGCAGGCCAAGGCAATCCAGATGAGGGTGGCCAGTACCGCGAACAGGTTGCCCACCACCGGGACGAAGACCAACAGGTTGGCGACCACCGCGGCGATTGTGGGGGGCAGCGTAAAGTTCAGCGCTTCCTTCGACTCCTGCGCCGTGAACGGGCCGCGGTCCTTGAAGATCAGGTAGATCAAGAGCGACGGGATGCAGCCGAGGATGCCGCCAAAGTGCGCCAGGGTGGCCCACTGCCGGTCTTCCCGTGCCGTCAGCGGCAGGGCATTTGCGGGCACGCCATGGTACGGCGACTGGCCATGGCCGGCCTGATGGTCCGTGTGTTCGCGTGCGTTTTCTGCCACGTGTCGTCCTTTGGATTGCGGTGGAGCGTTGGTACCGGGAGAAGCCGCGGCCGCAACAACAATGCAACGGCCGCCGTACCCAGAATACTGGCATGGACCGCGAAGTGAAGCACGGAGAGCCGGTCAGGGCACCGTGAGGAAGTCGATGACCTCTTCGACCCGGCCCAGCAGGGAGGGCTCCAGGTCCGCATAGCTGCGGACGGCGCCGAGGAGTTTTTGCCAGCCCAGGCCAACGTCCTCCTTGGTGCTGTGCGGCCAGCCAAACGCCGTCAGGATGCCGGTCTTCCAATCAATGCCGCGGGGAATTTCCGGCCACCGTTCTATCCCCAGCACCGCCGGCCGGATGGCCTGCCAGACGTCCACGTAGGGGTGCCCGACGATCAGCACGTTGCCGGCGGCGCCGGGGGAGGCCATGACGGCGTCGGCGATGCGGGATTCCTTCGAGTTGGGGACGAGGTGGTCCACCAGCACGCCAAGACGGCGGCCCGGGCCGGGCCCGAAATCCTGCACAGCGGCCGTGAGGTCGTCGATGCCGTGCAGCGGCTCGACTACGATGCCCTCGACCCGGAGGTCGTCGCCCCAGACCTTTTCGACGAGTTCGGCGTCGTGCTTGCCTTCCACCCAGATCCGGCTGGCCTTGGCCACCTGGGCGCGCTGGCCGGCCACCCGGACGGATCCGGAGGCGGTGCGGGTGGCGACGGCGGCGCCGCCGGCAGGGAGCCGCGGCGCGGGCGGCATCAACCGGATCGGCTGGCCGTCCAGCAGGAAACCGAAACCCAGCCGGAAGGAGCGGGACTTGCCCCGCCGGTCCTCAAGGGCCACCACGTGCATGCCGCCGGACTTCTCCACCCGGGTTACGGCGCCCACCCAACCGGATTGAACGTCTTCCAGCACCATGCCGCGTTCCACCGGGATTTCGGGCAACTGGGCTTTGGCGGGCGCGGAGAGCTCTTGCGGGCCCCAATTTTGGTACGACATCGGCTACACACTGCTTTGCACTCGAAAAGTTTGAACTCGGAAAATAGCTTGCGAAATAGTTGGGCCGGGATCCCGTGATGTGTCCGGAAACACCGGTCCGACGGCAGGGCCCGCAGTGAATCCAATGCTAACAACGCGGGACTCATATTAGACTGGTTAGCACTTAGGCATGTCGAGTGCTAACCGTGGGTGTTGTCGGGCCGGTCCTTCCCGGCCGCCCGGCACCCGGTGAACCGGATAAGGGTCGATTGGAGGTGGGGCGTGAGCGAGCCACGGAAACTCGAAGTGCTGCGCGCCATCGTCGAGGACTATGTTCACTCCCGTGAACCCGTAGGATCCAAGGCGCTGGTGGAGCGGCACCATCTGGGCGTCTCCAGTGCCACGATCCGCAACGATATGGCGGCCCTGGAAGACGAGGGCCTGATCACGGCGCCGCATACCAGCGCCGGCCGGATCCCCACCGACAAGGGCTACCGCCTGTTCGTGGACCAGATTTCGGCCGTCAAACCGCTGTCCCCGGCGGAACGCCGCGCCATCCAGGCCCTGCTGGAGGGGTCCGATGACCTTGACGATGTGCTGGACCGGACCGTGCGGCTGCTGGCGCAGCTGACCAACCAGGTCGCCGTCGTGCAGTACCCACTCCTCAGCCGGGCGCGCGTTCGGCATATCGAGTTCGTCCTGCTGGCTCCGCGCAAGGTGCTGACCGTGCTGATCGTGGACAGTGGCAAGGTGGAGCAGAGGGTGATCGACGTTGGCCAGGATTTCGGCGACGAGGCCCTTGCGGAAATCCGCAGCTTGTTCTTGTCCAGGCTTTCCGGCACGCCCTTGAGCCTGCTGCCGCAGTCGCTGCAGGCCGTGGCGGACAGTTGCCCGCCGGTGCGCCGCACCGCCGCCCGGGCCTTGGCCCGGGGACTCGAGTCGCTGGCGGCGAGCAGCCGTGAGGAACGGATGGTCATGGCCGGGACCGCCAACCTGGCCCGCTCCAACGTGGATTTCCCGTTGAGCATCGGACCCGTGCTCGAGGCACTCGAGGAACAGGTGGTGATGCTCCGGCTGCTCAGCGACATGGCGCAGGACCCGCGCGGCGTCACCGTGAGCATCGGACGGGAAAACCCCTACGACGGACTTTCCGAAGCCTCCGTGGTCGCCACCGGCTACGGCCCGGATGCCACGGCCAAGGTCGGGGTACTCGGACCGACCCGGATGGACTATCCCACCACCATGGCCGCCGTCCGTGCGGTGGCCCGCTACCTTTCCAGGATCCTCGGGCCCTAAGGGTCCGGCCCGGGCGCGAACCCCACGCATCACACTTCTTGCCCATTACCGGCAGTACAACCAGGAAGAGATACACATTTTGAGCAGCCACTACGACGTTCTTGGAGTCTCCCGCGAAGCGACGGGGGAAGAGATCAAGAAGGCCTACCGCAAGCTGGCGCGAACCCTGCACCCGGATGTGAACCCCGGTGACGACGCGTCCGAACGCTTCAAGGCGGTGACGCACGCCTACGAGGTGCTGTCCGACCCGCAAAAACGCCGGATCTATGACACCACGGGCAACGAGAACGGCAACGACAACGGCTTCGGCGGCGGCTACGCCGGCCAGGGCTTCGCCTTCCAGGACATCTTCGAATCGTTCTTCGGCGGCGCCGGCGGCCAGGCCGGCCCGGCGTCCCGGGTCCGCCGCGGCCAGGACGCCCTGATCAGCGTCAGGATCGAACTCCGCGACGCCGTCTTCGGCGTCAACAAAAAGCTCGAAGTCGACACCGCCGTGACCTGCCCGACGTGTGAAGGCTCCTGCTGCCGGCCGGGCACCCACCCTGAACGCTGCGACATCTGCGGCGGCAGCGGCCAGGTCCAGCGCGCGGTGCGTTCCATCCTCGGCCAGGTCATGACCACCGCTCCGTGCGGCAGCTGCGAAGGCTTCGGCACCGTGATCAAGGATCCGTGCAATGAATGCGCCGGCCAGGGCCGCATCCGCAGCCGCCGCTCACTCACCGTGAAGGTCCCCGCAGGCGTCGCCACCGGCACCCGCATCCAGCTCTCCGGGCAGGGTGAAGCGGGACCGGCCGGCGGACCGTCCGGAGACCTGTACGTGGAGATCCGGGTCAACAATGATGCCACCTACGTCCGCGAGGGCGACGACCTGCATGCCAGCCTCAACATCCCGATGACCGCCGCGGCCCTGGGCACGGAGCTGACCCTCGAAACCTTCGACGGCGAACAGGAAATCGACGTCAAGGCCGGCACCCAGTCCGGCGAGGTCATCACGCTCCGCGGCCTCGGTGTGACGCACCTGCGCGGCTACGGCCGGGGCGACCTCAAGGTCCATCTGCAGGTGGACACCCCGGCAAAGCTCGACGCCGCCCAGGAGGACCTGCTGCGCCAGCTGGCCAAACTCCGCGGCGAGCAGTTCACCGAGGGCAAGCTGGCCGCCAGCGGCGGCGTCTTCGCCAAGCTGCGGGACCGGCTCGGTAACCTGTAGCGGTGAGTAACCCGGTCTTCTTCACCCCGGCAGGAAGCCTCGACCAGCAGGTTCCCGGCGCAATCTTCGTCCTCGAAGGTCCCGAAGCGCGCCACGCGGTGACCGTCAAGCGGCTGACCGTGGGGGAGCCGGTCGACCTCGCCGACGGTGCGGGCAAGCGCCTGACCGGCACCGTCACCGCCGTCGCGCCCCAGGAGCTGACCGTTCAGTGCAGCGGGGTCAGCTCGGAGCCCCGGCCCGATGTCCGGCTGGTGCTCGTGCAGGCACTCGCCAAGGGGGACCGCGACGAACTGGCCGCCGAAACCGTGACGGAACTGGGAATCGACGCCGTCGTCCCCTGGCAGGCGGAGCGGTCGATTGTGCGGTGGAAACCCGAACGCGCGGCGAAGGCCCACGCCAAGTGGCAGTCGGTGGTGACGGCGGCCGCGAAGCAGGCACGCCGCGCCTGGATCCCGGAGGTCCGCGCCGCCGTCGACGGCGCCGGCCTGCAGGCCGCCGTCGCGGCCGCGGATCTGGCGGTGATCTTGCACGAAGACGCGGTGCGGCCGCTGCGGCAGGTGCTGGAAGCCTGGCACCGGCCACAGCACAACGACGGCGACGCCGGCGGACCCCGCGAGGTGCTGCTGATTGTGGGACCCGAGGGCGGCATCAGCCCCCGCGAGGTCACCCGGCTGTGCGATGCCGGAGCAGTGACCGCCCTGCTGGGCCACCACGTGCTGCGCTCCTCCACCGCGGGTCCCGCCGCCACTGTGTTGGCCAGCGACATCCTGGGACGCTGGTAGGGCGCCAGGCCTCAAGTTTCAGGCAGTCACGGCCCGGCCGGGCAGGCCTTCCGGCACTCCCTAGTGCACGGTGAAGCCGCGGGTATCCACGTTCAGGTCCGGGACGTTGCTGCCCGGATCGATCTGCGAGACCCGCGCCTCATAGCTCCCGGGCCCCAGGTTCACCGCAATGTTAAAGAGGCCGGTGGCGGCGGCATCTGCCGTGACCGTCCCGTTCAGGTAGGGGGTCTTGGCGGTGCCGTCCACCCGCAGGATCTCCCAGTGCAGCTTGCCGGCCGGGACGGTGCTGCGGCCGGAAATCTTCACCGCGCCTTCGGGGAACTGGACGCCCTCCTGCGGATCGATAATCCAGACCGGCCCCACCATCCCGGCGCTGCGGGATGTGGGGGAGCCCAACCGGACCCGGTTGAAGGCGACGTAGTCGGTATGTCCGTCAACGAGGATCACCACCTGGATCTGCTGCCCGGTATCGGTTAGGCCGGCGCTGGCAGCGGCCGCGGTGGCGGTGTAGACGAGTTGCTGGATGGCGCGTTCGGCCATGTCGGCGTCCAGGTTGCTGTTGAACGCGTCGGCGGAGACGTCCACCGTGATGACATTCTTGCCGGAAATTGAGGTAGCGAGCTTCTTCGGGTTCTGCCAGGGGGTGAAGAAATCCGGGTCCAGCGGCTTCTGGGACATCATCACCCGCAGCGCCCGGGTCACGGGGTTGTCCTGATCGGACGCGTCCCGGAACTCGCGGTACAGGAAGACGTTGTTGTTGCTGCGTCCGATCCAGTACACCGGAGTCTTGTTCGAAGCCTGCGAAGATTCGAGCGGCGCGCTGGTGGTGGCGACGCCGGCAGCCGGGCCCGGCACCGTCAGGGACGGAGTGTCCGAATTCGTGATGCCCGGCTGGGAGGTTGCCACGCAACCGGACAGCGCCAAGGCAACGGGCAGCACCAGCAGCAGGACGCCGCGGTACGCGCGCCGGCCCACTTCCGCCTTGTTCGTTCCACCCTGGCTGATTGCAGTTTTCCCTTCGCTGTGTGCCGGTGACCTCGGTGCCGCTCGTATTGCCCGCACTGGGGACAGCGGCCGCGGCCCCGGGATGGCCCAATCCAGCATTACACAGGGCGCCGGAGCTCCGGACGGCTTTACGGCCCGCCCGGCGAACTGCAACGTGAACGATATGAGGACGATATGAAGTTGATACCTAACTCCCGGGCGGCACCCAGCCGCCGAGGTGCGAGGCTGTGCTGGCGTAAGATAAGAAAACCATTTCCCAACTGGAGGGGACCAGAGGCCCACGGGCCACCACCATGACTGAAGCAGCCAACGGCAAGGCACGGATCAGCCCGGGCGGACGCACCGCAGGGGACTTTCCCCACTCCCTCCCGGGTTTGCGGACTGAGGTGGTCCTGTTCGACAACTCCGACCAGATGGTGCAGTCCCTGGGCAGCCACGATGAAGCCCTGCGCTTCATCGAAAGCCAATTCCCCGCCGTCGACTTCCATGTCCGCGGCAATGAGCTCTCCATCAGCGGCCCGGCCGCCGAGGTCCCGCGGATCATGCGGCTACTCAACGAGGTCCGGGGCCTGGTGGCGCGCGGCACCGTCATCACCCCCTCGGTACTGCAGCAGCTCGTGTCACTGCTGCGCAGCCAGTCCCTGCAGAACCCGGTTGAAGTGCTGACCCACAACATCCTGTCCAGTCGCGGGAAGACCATCCGGCCCAAGACCTTGAACCAGAAGAACTATGTGGACGCGATTGACGCGAACACGGTGATTTTCGGCATCGGCCCGGCCGGCACCGGCAAGACCTACCTCGCCATGGCCAAGGCCGTGCAGGCCCTGCAGCAGAAGGAAGTCAGCCGGATCATCCTGACCCGGCCGGCCGTCGAGGCCGGGGAGCGGCTGGGTTTCCTGCCCGGCACGCTCAGCGACAAGATCGACCCGTACCTGCGTCCGCTGTACGACGCGCTGCACGACATGATGGACCCGGAATCGATCCCGCGGCTGATGGCCGCCGGCACGATCGAGGTGGCGCCGCTGGCGTACATGCGCGGCCGCACGCTCAACGACGCGTTCATCATCCTGGACGAGGCCCAGAACACCACACCCGAGCAGATGAAGATGTTCCTCACCCGGCTGGGCTTCGGCTCCAAGATGGTGGTCACCGGCGATGTCACCCAGGTGGACCTGCCCTTCGGCACCCGCTCCGGGCTGCGCATCGTCGAAGACATCCTGCAGGGCATCGAGGACGTCAACTTCACAGTCCTGGACGCTTCCGACGTCGTCCGCCACCGGCTGGTGGGCGACATCGTGAACGCCTACAGCATCTGGGACGAGACACAGAGGAACCGGGTCAAGCATTCTGTCGCCCGGGATAACCGGGGGGAGCACGCATGAGCATCGAGGTCAACAACGAGTCCGGCGTCACGGTCGACGAAGCCGAGCTGGTGGCGCTGGCGCGGTTCGTTTTCGAACGGCTGTTCATCCACCCGCAGGCGGAGCTGTCCATCCTGCTGGTCGACGAGCCCGCGATGGAGAAGCTGCATATCGAGCTGATGGACGAACCAGGATCCACGGACGTGCTGTCCGTGCCGATGGATGAGCTCACCCCCGGTACGCCGGACAAGCCAACCCCGCAGGGCATGCTGGGCGATATTGCAATCTGCCCCCAGGTGGCCGAGGTGCAGGCGAAGAACGCCGGGCATTCCACCCAGGACGAGATGCTGCTGCTGACTACCCACGGCATCCTGCACCTGCTCGGCTTCGACCACGCGGAACCGGAGGAAAAGGAGGAGATGTTCGGGCTCCAGCGCGAACTTCTTGCCGGCTTCACCGGCAGGGACGCCCCGGCAGAGACGATTCAGTGACCCCACTGATCCTGGCCGGCATGGCGCTGGTCTTCCTCGGCTTTGCGGCCGTACTGACCGCGGCCGAGGCCGCCTTCAACTTCCTTCCCCGCCACGACGCCGAGCACGCGATCCTGCATAGCCGCGGCACTGCGCTGAAGCGGATCATGGCCCAGCCCGTGGCCCACATGCGGGCCCTGCGGTTCTGGCGGGTCTGGTTCGAAATGGCCTCCGCGGTGGCCGTGACCGCGCTGCTGCACAGCCTGCTCGACAACGTCTGGCTCGCCGGGCTGGCCGCCACCGGCATCATGGCCCTGGTCGGCTTCGTCATCGTCGGCGTCTCGCCGCGCCAGCTGGGCCGGGTGCACTCCGCCGAGGTCGTCCGCTATTCCGCCCCGCTGATCCGCTGGCTCTGCTGGGTGCTCGGGCCGATTCCGGGCTGGCTGGTCACCCTGGGCAGCGCCGTGGCGCCCGGGGCGCCCGCAGACAACGAAGCTTTCTTCAGCGAAGAGGAGTTCCGCGAACTCGTCGAACGCGCCACCGAGTCCGACGTCATCGAGGACAATGAGGCCGAATTGATCCAGTCGGTCTTCGACTTCGGCGACACGCTTGTCCGCTCCGTGATGGTGCCCCGGACCGACATTCTGAGCATCGACTCCGGCTCCAGCCTGCACCGGGCCATGTCACTATTCCTGCGCTCGGGCTACTCCCGGATCCCGGTCATCGGAGACAACACCGACCAGGTCCTCGGCATCGTCTACCTCAAGGACGTGGCCGCCGTGATCCATAACCTGGCCCCGGGCGAGGAACCGCCGGTGGTCGATAAGCTGGCCCGCGTGGTCCGCTACGTGCCGGACTCGAAGCCGGTGAGCGAGCTGCTCCGTGAGCTGCAAAAGGAATCCACCCATGTCGCGATCGTCATCGACGAGTACGGCGGCACCGCCGGCCTCGTCACGCTCGAGGATCTGATCGAGGAAATCGTCGGCGAGATCGTGGACGAATACGACACCGAGGCCGCGGAAGCCGTGGACCTCGGCGACGGTAGCTACCGGGTCAGCGCCAAGATGAGCATCGATGACCTCGGGGAACTCTTCGACCTGGAACTCGACGACGACGAGGTCGACACCGTGGGCGGCCTGCTCGCGAAGGCGCTCGGCCGGGTGCCGATCGTCGGCAGCACCGTCGCCGTCGACGGCGTCACTCTCCGGGCCGACCGGCTCGAAGGCCGCCGCAACCGCGTCAGCCACATCATTGCGGCCGCAGCGCCGAAAGCAGAAACTGACCTTGAAGACCTTTTCGACGAGGCCGAATCAACGCAACAGGGAGTTCCACGTGAGCAAGCAGAATAAGTCCGACGGCGAAGCGCCCTTCGGCGGTTACCGGGCCGGTTTCGCGGTGCTGGTGGGACGACCGAACGCCGGCAAATCCACCCTCACCAACGCCCTCGTCGGGCAGAAGGTCGCCATCACCTCGGCCAAACCGCAGACCACCCGGCACACCATCCGCGGCATCGTGCACCGCGACGATGCACAGCTGATCCTGGTCGACACGCCGGGCCTGCACCGCCCCCGCACGCTGCTGGGCAAGAGGCTCAACGAGCTCGTCGCGGACACCCTGGCCGAGGTCGACGCGATCGGCTTCTGCCTGCCCGCCAACGAAAAGATCGGCCCCGGGGACAAGTACATCGCCGCGCAGCTCGCCGCCGTCGGGAACAAGCCGGTGATCGCCGTCGTGACGAAGGCGGATACCGTGGACCGCCAGGCACTGACCGAGCAGCTGCTCGCCGTCGCTGCTCTGGGCCGCGAGGTGCTGGGCGAGGAAGGCTGGAAGGACATCGTCCCGGTCTCCGCCACTGACGGTTTCCAGGTCGGTACCGTCGCCGACGTGCTGATCAGCCACATGCCGCCGTCGCCGCCGCTTTACCCGGACGGGCACCTGACGGACGAGCCGGAAGCGGTGATGATCGCCGAACTCATCCGCGAGGCTGCCCTCGAGGGCGTCCGCGACGAGCTTCCGCACTCCCTGGCCGTGGTGGTCGATGAGATTGTCCCGCGTGAGGGCCGTCCCGAGGACCGGCCGTTCCTGGATGTCCGGGTCAACCTCTACGTGGAACGGCCGTCACAGAAGGCCATCATCATCGGCAAGGGCGGCGCACGCCTCCGCGAGGTCGGCACCACCGCCCGCAAGGCGATTGAAGCCCTGCTCGGGGCCCGGATCTACCTGGACCTGCACGTGAAGGTCGCCAAGGACTGGCAGCGCGATCCCAAGCAACTGGTCAAGTTGGGCTTCTAAGTCCGAACAAGGCCGGCGGGGGCGGCGCCCCGCTTGCCGACAGCGTGACCGGGCCGGGGAGAGAACCCGCGGTCCGGCTCCGGCATGCCCGTCGGGGTTTTCCCAGTTTGGGGCACTAAAATAGCTAGACTCCCGTTCGCTAAGGAAGGCACCACCAGTGGCTCGACCCCGTGACAAGCGCGCCGACGGAACCGGCCCCCCGGTTCGGTCCGGCGCCGCTGCCCGGCACACGGCAGATGATTCCGTCGGGCCCGCGCGCCACCTCGGTGCCGCCCGGCGGATACCGGTGTGGCTGAAGGCCACCACCATCATCATCTCGGTGCTCCTCGTCGGTGTCATCGCGTTCGGCGCCTACTGGTTCATCCGTTTGCAGGGAAACATCTCCACCCAGGCGCTCGGCGCCGGCAACGCCCGGACCGAGGCCGCCCCCGACGACGCGACCGGCCGGATGCAGATCCTGATCCTCGGTTCGGATACCCGTGACGGCAAGAACTCGCAGTACGGCGGCGCAGCGGATTCCACCGGCTACGGCCACTCCGATGTCATGATGCTGATGGACATCTCCGCAGACAACAAGCGGGTCAACGTCATCAGCTTCCCGCGGGACCTTCTGGTGGACATCCCGAAGTGCAAGGACCCGAAGACCAACCAGGAGTATCCGGCCCAGACCGGGGTCATGATCAACGCGGCGATGTCCGAGGCCGGCATCGGCTGCGCGGTGGACACCGTCAACAAACTCACCGGGCTTGAGATCGACCACTTCATGATGGCCGACTTCAACGCCGTGAAGGAACTCTCGAATGCCGTCGGCGGCGTCGACGTGTGCGTCAGCGACGCCATCTTCGACCCAGACTCCGGGCTTCGGCTGCCCAAGGGAACGTCCTCAGTGCAGGGCGAGCAGGCGCTCTCCTTTGTCCGCACCCGGCACGCCTTCGGCGACGGCGGCGACCTGGGCCGGATCAAGGCCCAGCAGGGGTTCCTGAGTTCCCTCACCCGCAAAATCAAGTCCGACGGCACCCTCACCAACCCGGCACGGATGCTCGGTATCGCGGACGCGATCACCAAGAACCTGACGATCGACGACGGCCTGGCCTCCGTCCCGACCCTGCTGACCGTCGCGAACCGGCTGAAGACCATCGACGTCGGCAAGGTCGCCTTCGTGGCTACTCCGACAGAGCCCGCGGCGTCTGACATCAACCGGCTGCAGCTGGCGGAGCCCGCCGCGTCGCAGCTGTTCGCGGCGATGCGCAAGGACGTGGACCTGACAGACCCCACCGCCACCCCGACGGCCGCCGCGGGCGCCACTGCCGGTGCCTCGGCCAGCGTCCAGCCGACGGCCAGCCAGACGCCTGCCGCGCCTGCCTACAACAAGGCCCTGCAGCCCGTCACCGTGGCCAACGGCTCCGGCGACCCGGCGCGGGCCAAGGAACTGCTGGCCGCGCTCAACGCGGGCGGCTTCACCCAGACGGGCCAGCTGACCGCCAAGGCCGTGGCGACCACCGCCGTGTACTACGGCGCGAACTTCGCCGACGTGGCCGCGGACGTGGCCACGCTGCTGGGCATCCCGGCCTCGCAGGTACTCCCGGCAGCCGGCGTCGCGGGCGTCCAGGTCTACGTGGGCAGCGACTACACCGGCGGGGCCCAGCAGGCGGACGCGCCGGTGGCCTTGCCCAAGGACATCGTCAACCAGACGGCCGGCGATACGGTCTGCCAGCAGGCGAACCCAGCGCTGATCACGCGCTAGCCCCAGGGGCCGGCGCTACCAGATGCTGACGCGCTCCCCGGGCGCCAGCCACATGCCGTCCTGCTCCGAAGTCCCGAACGCCGCGTGGAAAGCATCGAGGTTCCGGGCGATGTCGTTGGTGCGGAACTCATTGGGGGAGTGCGGATCGGTGGCGAGCCGCCGGACCGCCTCCTCGCTGCGGATCACCTGCCGCCAGATCGCTGCCCAGGAAGCGAAGAAGCGCTGGGCGCCGGTCAGCCCGTCCAGCACCGGCGGCTCCTGCCCGTCGAGGCTGAGCAGGTACGCCTTGTACGCGATGGCCAGACCGCCGAGGTCGCCGATATTCTCGCCCAGCGTCAGCTTGCCGTTCACATGCTGGCCCGCTGCCTCCGCCGGGGAGAGGGCGTCGAACTGCGCCACGAGCTTCGAGGTCAGCGCCTCGAAAGCCGTCCGGTCCGCCTCGGTCCACCAGTTCCGGAGCAACCCGCTGCCGTCGTACTGCGAGCCCTGGTCATCGAAGCCGTGGCCGATCTCGTGGCCGATCACCGCCCCGATGCCGCCGTAGTTCACGGCGTCGTCGGCGTCGGCGGTGAAGAACGGCGGCTGCAGGATGGCGGCCGGGAAGACTATTTCGTTGAGCAGCGGGTGGTAGTAGGCGTTCACCGTCTGCGGTGTCATCAGCCACTTCTCCCGGTCCACGGGTTTGCCGACCTCGTCCAGGTGCCGGTCCACGTCGGCGCTGTGCGCGCGTTCCACGTTGCCCAGCAGATCCGCCGGGTCGATCTCGACCGCTGAGTAGTCGATCCACTTGTCCGGGTAGCCGATCTTGGCGCGGAAGGAATCCAGCTTCTTCAGGGCCTCCAGCTTGGTCTCTTCACCCATCCAGGCCAGGTCCGAGATGGAACCCCGGTACGCCTCGGTCAGGTTACCCACCAGCGCGCGCATCGACGCCTTGTGGCTTTCCGGGAAGTGCCGGGCCACGTAGATTTGCCCGACGGCCTCGCCCAGGGCGGCCTCGACGACGGCGACGCCCCGCTTCCAGCGGTCCCGGTTGCGGGGGGTGCCGCTGAGCGTGGTGCCGTAGAAGGCAAAGTTCGCGTCTACGAACGCGGCGGAAAGATAGGGTGCCGCCGCGCTGACCACCCGCAGGGCGAGCCATTCCTGCCAGACGGCCAGCGGCACCGATTCCAGCAGCCCCGCCGCGCCCGCGAAGAAGTCCGGGGTGCTGACCACCAGCTCGCTCCGTTTCTCCGGGGCGATGGCAGCGGCATCGAACCAGGCGGAGAGCAGCGGAAAGAGCTGAGCGACCTCCTCGGCCGACTTCAGGTTGTAGGTCTTCTGCGGGTCGCGCAGCGTGACCTTGTCCCAGTGGTGCGAGGCGAGGGACGTCTCCAGCTCTATAACCCGGGCGGCCGCCGCGTCGGCGTTGGCGACGCCGGCCAGCCCGAACATGGTGCCGATGTGCTGGCGGTAGGCCTGGACAATCGGCGCGAACTTCTCGTCGCGATAGTAGGACTCATCCGGCAGCCCCAGGCCGGCCTGGCCGGTGTAGAGCAGGATCCGGTCCGGGTTGCCCGCATCCGGTGCAGGGTAGATGTAGAACAGCCCGGAAACGTCGGCCCGGAACAGCCGGCCGGCGAGCTGGACCAGTTCGGCCACTGAACCGGTGGCGAATACCTCGGCCAGCCGTGCGCGGATCGGCTCCGAGCCTTTGGCCTCCACTGCGGCTTCGTCCATGAAGCTGTTGTACAGTTCGCCGATCTTGCGTTCGATCCCGGTCGCGGCGTCGCCCCGGCCGGCCGCCGCCAGGATGATTTCCTTGACGGCCACTTCCGAGTCGTCGCGCAGCGCCGTGAACGTGCCCTCCAGCGGCCGGTCGTCCGGTATGGCGGTGCTCTTCAGCCAGCCGCCGTTGAAGTGCCGGTAGAGGTCGTCCTGGGGGCGGACTCCGGCGTCAATAGAGGTCTGGTCGATCCCGGAAAGCGGCACTGCTGCTCCTTCGAAGGGGGAGCTGTACTCGGCCTGGGACCGGTACAGCGTCTGCATGGTGGACGTGTATGAGGTATGGCCCCTTCATCTTACGCACCCGTGTTACTGTGAAAATGTGCGTGCAGAACTGCTCCTTCTTAGCTGCCGCAGCGAGGCCTCGGACGCAATCCAGCGCTAGGCCAACCCTCGCTGCGGAGTTAGTGTTGCCCCGGCCTCCCCTCAACAGGAATCAGAGAATAGGCCCCGAAAGTCATGCGAAACGCACAGCAGCCCTCAGGAATGCCAGTCCACCGCTACGTCCCGTTCCAGGACCTGATCACGGTCGAACTGCCGGACCGCACCTGGCCCGACAAGGTCATCACCAAGGCCCCCCGCTGGTGCGCGGTCGACCTGCGTGACGGCAACCAGGCCCTGATCGATCCGATGAGCCCGGCCCGGAAGATGAAGATGTTCGACCTGCTGGTCCGGATGGGCTACAAGGAGATCGAAGTCGGCTTCCCCTCCGCCTCGCAGACGGACTTCGACTTCGTCCGCCAGCTGATCGAGGGCAACCACATCCCGGACGACGTCACCATCCAGGTGCTGACCCAGGCCCGGGAACACCTGATCGAGCGGACCTACGAGTCCTTGCTCGGCGCCAAGCAGGCCATCGTGCATCTGTACAACTCGACGTCGGTGCTGCAGCGCCGGGTCGTCTTCAACCAGGACGAGGACGGCATCCTCGACATCGCGCTGCAGGGCGCCCGGCTGTGCAAGAAATACGAAGAGACCCTCGAAGACACCCACATCACCTACGAGTACTCGCCCGAGTCCTTCACCGGCACCGAGTTGGCCTACGCCGTGCGGGTCTGCAACGCGATCGCGGACGTCTTCGAGGCCTCCGCCGACCGCCAGGTCATCATCAACCTGCCGGCCACCGTCGAAATGGCGACGCCCAACGTCTACGCCGACTCCATCGAGTGGATGAGCCGCCACCTGCACCCGCGCGAGGGCATCATCCTGTCCCTGCACCCGCACAACGACCGCGGCACAGGTGTCGCAGCGGCCGAGCTGGGCTACCTGGCCGGGGCCGACCGGATCGAGGGTTGCCTCTTCGGCAACGGCGAACGGACCGGCAACGTCGACCTGGTCACCCTGGGCCTGAACATGTTCGTGCAGGGGGTCGACCCGATGATCGACTTCTCCGACATCGACGATGTCCGCCGCACGGTGGAGTACTGCAACCAGCTGCCCGTGGCGGAACGCTCGCCCTACGGCGGCGACCTGGTGTTCACCGCCTTCTCCGGTTCGCACCAGGACGCCATCAAGAAGGGCCTCGAAGCCCTGGAGAAGGACGCCGCAGCCGCCGGCAAGGACGTGGCGGACTACGAATGGCAGGTCCCGTACCTACCGGTCGACCCCAAGGACCTCGGCCGCAGCTACGAGGCGGTGATCCGGGTCAACTCGCAGTCCGGCAAGGGCGGCGTCGCCTACCTGCTCAAGAACGAGCACAACCTGGACCTGCCGCGCCGCGCGCAGATCGAATTCTCCGGCGTGATCCAGCGCCGCACGGACACGGTGGGCGGCGAAGTCAGCGGCGCCCAGCTGTGGCAGGTGTTCCAGGACGAATACCTGCCCTCCGCCGCGGCGGAAGCCCAGTGGGGACGCTACGCCCTCGGCGCGGTCAGCACCGAGTCGGACGAGGACGGCGTCATGACGTTGACCGCCGCGCTCAAGGTGGACGGCAAACCGCTGCGCCGCACCGGGACCGGCAACGGCCCGATCGCGGCCCTGCTGAGCATCCTGCGGGAGGACGGCGTCGACGTCCGCGTGCTGGACTACAGCGAGCACGCCCTCTCCGAGGGCGGCAGCGCCCAGGCCGCCGCCTACGTCGAATGCGCCGTGGGGGAGCGGGTGTTGTGGGGTGTCGGGATCGACGCCAACACGTCCATGGCGTCGCTTAAGGCAGTCATTTCGGCCGTCAACCGCGCCATCCGGGACGCCCGCGCCTGAGCGATCCCGCCGCCACCCGCTGCGCCGCCGGATCACCGACGGCGCAGCGTGGGGTTTTCCGATGGCGGCGTTTCCCGACAGTCAGTGCGAAGATTAGCTGTGGCCCAACCTTCCTCCTTTGCCGCCCGCGCCTACCGCGACGACGCCGTGGTCCTGCGCACCCATAAACTGGGCGAAGCGGACCGCATCATCACCCTGCTCACCAAGCACCACGGCCAGGTCCGGGCGGTCGCCAAGGGGGTCCGGCGCACCAGCAGCCGTTTCGGTGCCCGGCTCGAGCCGTTCATGGTCGCGGACCTGCAGCTCATCTCCGGACGCACCCTGGACGTGGTGACGCAAGCCGTCGCGAAGGGCGCCTACGGCTCCAGCATCGCCGCCGACTACGGCCGCTACACCGTCGCAGCCGCGATGACCGAGACCGCGGAGAAGCTCACCGACGTCGACGGCGAGGCGGGAACGGCGCAGTACAACCTGCTGGTCGGGGCACTGGCTTCGCTGAGCCGCGGCGACCACGCCGCCGAGCTGATCCTGGATTCCTACCTGCTCCGTGCACTGTCCACCGGCGGCTGGGCGCCCAGCTTCACCGACTGCGCCCGTTGCGGCGCGCCCGGGCCGCACACCGCGTTTTCCGCCCCGCTGGGCGGCATGGTCTGCCCGGAGTGCCGGCCGCCGGGCTCGCCCGCGCCCGCCGCGGAGACAGTGCTGCTGCTGGGAGCGCTGCTGACCGGCAACTGGCCGGCCGCGGACGCGTCCCAGCCGGTGCACCGCCGCGAAGCGGCCGGGCTGGTGGCAAGCTACCTGCAGTGGCATCTGGAACGTGTCCTGAAATCCCTCAAACATGTGGAGCGAACGTAAAAGTGGCATTGGGAAGAAGCTTGGGAAAAAACCTGGAGAAGAGCCAGGCGAAGCAGGCGGGCGTCCGCCGGCGGAGCGCCCCGGTGGTGGCGCCCTACCCGCATGCCTCCGGCGCCGTTCCGCCCGCCATCCCCGCCGAGTTCATTCCCCGGCACGTCGCGATCGTGATGGACGGCAACGGCCGCTGGGCCAACCAGCGCGGCCTGCCCCGGATTGAGGGCCACAAGGCGGGCGAGCCCGCCCTGCTTGACGTCATGGCCGGGGCCATCGAACTGGGCATCGAGCACGTCAGCGTCTACGCGTTCTCCACCGAGAACTGGCGCCGTTCGCCCGAGGAAGTGCGCTTCCTGATGGGATTTAACAAGGACGTGCTGCGTCGGCAGCGGAACCAGCTCGATGAGTGGGGCGTCCGGATCCGCTGGTCCGGGCGGCGGCCCAAGCTTTGGGGCTCGGTGATCCGGGAGCTCGAAGAGGCCGAGGATTACACCCGGGCCAACACCACCTGCACCTTGAACATGTGTGTTAACTACGGTGGCCGGGCGGAAATCGCGGACGCCGTCTCCGCCATCGCCGAAGAGGTCGCCACCGGCCGGCTCAAACCCGGTGCCATCACCGAACGGACCATCCAGAAGTATCTGGACGAGCCGGATCTGCCCGACGTGGACCTGTTCCTGCGCAGCTCCGGCGAGCAGCGGCTCTCCAACTTCATGCTCTGGCAGTCCGCCTACGCCGAATTCGTCTTTCTCGACACGCTGTGGCCCGACGTGGACCGCCGCACCCTGTGGGACGCCGTCGAAATCTACGCCAGGCGGGACCGCCGCTACGGCGGGGCGGTGGACGCCGCGGCGCCGGCCGCTCCGGCCGGCCCGGCCTGAGTCCGGTACAGGTCCAGCCAGAGCAGCAAGTCGCCGTGGGCTTCCTCCCGCACTCCGCGGCGGGAGAGGAAGACGTCGTGGATGGCGCCCGGGTAGCGGAAGACCGCGGCCCGGCGGCCCAGCCCTAGGGCCCGGCGTGCCGTCTCCTCCACGTCGATCACGGCGTCGACGTCCATCAGCGCTTCGGACCATTCGGCCTGGATCCGGGTGCGGCCGGAGAGCATCACCAACACCGGTGAAGTGATGTCAAGCCGCCGCTGCACGGCCGCGTGGCCGGCCAGGACCGCCTTCGTCCAGCCGGGCCGGATCGGGAACGATGCCCTCGGCCGCCAGTGCGGGTCCAGGTCCCATTCGCCGTGGGACGTGCTGCTCACGCTGTCCCAGTAGCCGGGCATGCCGGGCAGCAGCAACGGCCGCCGCGGGTCCGCTCGCGCCAGCGGTTCCACCAGCTGCATGGCGATGTTGCGGATCAGGCTGCTGCCCTGCAGCTCCAGCCACGGCGCATTCAGGATCAGGGTGCCCAGTGCCCCCGGATTCCGGTCCGCCCACAGCGCCGCCACCAGGCCCCCCAAGGAATGCGCGAGCAGGTGGACCGTCGGCGCGCCGGAATGGCCGGTGCGGGCGGCGACGTCGGCCGTGATGGCGGCAAGGGCGGCCGCGAGGTCCTCGTCGTAGACCGCCAGGTCGGCCGTGTAGCCGGGGGTCTGCCAATCCCGCAGGCTGCGCCCGAACTTGCGCAGGTCCAGGGCATAGAAGTGGAAGCCGCCGGCCACCAGCCGCTCGGCGAGTTCGGTTTGCAGGAAGTAGTCGGCCCAGCCGTGCAGGTAGAGGACCACGTTCGGCGGTGCATCCGTGGCCGGGCGGCCCGGGGCGGCAGAACGCACCAGGGTGGCGACGACGGGCCCTTCGTCGTCCGGGCACAGGCCCAACTCCAAGGACTCGAAGCGTCTTCCCAGCGCATCCTCCTGCCAGCGCGGCTGCGCCGCGGGGCCCCTCACGCCTGGACCTCTCACGTCCGGACCCCTCACGCGGTGCCGCCGTCGGCCGGGCCGTAGGCGCGGATCCAACGAGCCAGCCGCGCGTAGGCGTCGGCGCGGACTGCCGGCGCCGAGAGGAACACATCGTGCAGGGCGCCGTCGATCCGTTCCAAGGTCACGGTGCGTCCCAGGCTCAAGGCGCGCAGGGCGATCGTGTTGACGTCCAGGACCGCGTCGGAGCGCCGCATCGACTCCTGCCAGAACATGCCGTTGGCGCTGGCGCCGGAGATCAGCACCAGGATGGGCGCATCGATCTTCAGCCCCCGGGCCACCCGGGACTGGCCGGCCAGGACGGCGCTGAGCCAGCCGGCCCGCACCGGAAAGGCCTGCGGTGGCCGGTAGTTGTCATCCAGGAGCCATTCGCCTTCGGCGGCGCTGCTGATGCTGCGCCAGTAGAAGGCGCGCTCGGGGAGCCTGATCACGGACTCGGGCCGGAAGCGGGCCCACGGCCCCAGCATGGTCTTCGCGGCCCGCCGGAGGGCCGGGCTGCCGTGCATTTCGAGCCAGGGGCTGTCGAGGACAAGCTGGGCGACGCCTCCCGGGTGCCGGCTTGACCACAGGGCCGCGATGAGTCCGCCGGTGGAGTGCCCCATCAGGGTCACCGGCGGGGACGGTGAGCCCTTCGGTCCCAGCGCTTCGATGATGCCGAGCGCGGCGGTGATCTCGGCGTCGTAGTCGGCCAGATCCGCCACGTAGCCGCCGTGGGTGCCGGGCCGCAGGCTCCGGCCGTGGTTGTGCATGTCTAGCGCGAAGAACGCGAAGCCCTGGCCAGTCCAGAACTTCGCGAGCTCCTCGTTGAAGAAGTAGTCGCTCCAGCCGTGCAGGAACAGCACCGCCCGCCGCGGAACCCGGCCGGCGCCGGCGGCGGGGACGTGCCGCACCAGCGTGGCCGTGCGTACGACGCCGTCCGGACCTGCCGCCTCGAAGGCGCAGGCCGCGAAGTCGTCGCCCAGGATGTCGGTGTGCCACTCCACCGGTGTTCTCCCCGAACCCCGGTCAGAGGGCGGCGGCCGCGGCGCGGCCCGCCGCCCGGCCGGAGAACAGGCACCCGCCCAGGAAGGTCCCTTCCAGAGCGCGGTAGCCGTGGATGCCGCCGCCGCCAAACCCCGCGGCCTCGCCGGCGGCGTACAGCCCGGCCACCGGCCACCCGGAGCCGTCCAGAACCCGCGACTGCAGATCCGTCTGGATCCCGCCGAGGCTCTTACGGGTCAGGACGGAGAGGCGCACCGCCAGCAGGGGCCCGTGCTTGGGGTCGAGCATCGGGTGCGGCGGTGCGACCCGCATGATCCTGTCAGTGGTGAACCGCCGGGCCGCCCGGATGGCCGCGAGCTGCGGATCCTTCCCGAGCCCGCTGGCGAACTGCCGGTCCCGTGCCCGGATCAGCCGGTCGAGCTCGCCGGGCTCGATCAGCGGCGCCCCGGTGAGCGCGTTCATCTTCGCGGCGAGGTCCGTGGGGCTGCCGGCCTGCAGGAAGTCCACGCCCCGGTCCAGGAAGCGTTCCAGCGGGCTGTCCCCGGACGGTTTGAGACGGGCTGCGAGGAGCGGGACGTCCTTGCCCGTCAGGTCGGGGTTCTGCTCGGATCCCGAGAGGGCAAACTCCTTCAGCGCGATGGCCTTGTTCAGCACGAACCAGGAGTGGGTGTGCCCGGTGCCGAGGATATGCCGGAGGGCGCCGAGTGAGTCAAAGCCCGGGAACAGCGGCGCCGGGAGCATCCGGCCCGTCGCGTCGAGCCAGAGCGCCGAGGGCCCGGGCAGGATCCGGATGCCATGCCGGGGCCAGACCGGGGAGTGGTTGTGGACGCCTTCCGGGTAGTGCCACATCCGGTCGCCGTTGATGAGGCGGCCGCCGGCGCGGTGAACGGCGTCGAGGAAGCCGCCGTCCACCGACGCCGGCACGCCGCTGAGCATGGAGGCGGGAGCATCCCCGGCCGGCCACTGCCGGCGGACCGCCCCGTGGTTCCCGCCGATGCCGCCGCTGGTTACGACCACGGCCCCGGCGGCGGCCTCGAAGGCGCCGGCGGCGGTGCGGGAAGACTGTTCGCCGCGCGCGGCGGCGCTTGCGGCGAGCACCTCGCCCCGCACACCGCTGACCCGGCCCGCCGTCGTCGTGAGTTCGGTGGCCCGGTACCGGAAGTGAAAGGACACCCGGCCGGCGGCTTCGCCTTCGCGCAGTTTGGCAAGGAACGGCTCGACCAGTGCCGGGCCGGTGCCCCAGGCGACATGGAACCGGGGCACTGTGTTGCCGTGGCCATCCGGGCCATAGCCGCCGCGCTCGGCCCACTGCACGAGTGGAAACAGTCCGACGCCGAGGGACGCGAGCCAGGCGCGTTTCTCGCCGGCCGCGAAGTCTACGTAGGCTTCGGCCCACTGGCGGGCGAGGGCATCCTCGGGACGGTCGAAGGCGGCCGAAGAGAGCCAGTCGGTGAGGGCCAGTCCGGCGTTGTCGCGGACGCCGAGCCGCCGCTGTTCGGGTGTGTTGACCAGGAAGAGGCCGCCGAAGGACCAGTGCGCCTGGCCGCCAACGGAGGCTTCGGGCTCCTGGTCCAGGACCGCCACCCGCCGGCCTGCCGCATACGCCTGGGCCGCGGCCACCAGCCCGGCGAGCCCGGCGCCGACAACGACGACGTCCGCTTCGATCCGGTGGCTGGGGGCTGCATCGTCGCTGGTCATGGCTTCATGCTAGTGCCCGTCGGGGTTCCTCTTGCCGCGATTGGTGTGTCCGGTTCGGGCCGGGATTTTGGTTTGCGCAGCAGGAACCGGAAAACTAGGGGCATGCGCGTATATCCCACCTTCTTCCGGTTTGCCTTCTCCTGGATGGACGCCGAGCGCGCCCACCGGATTGGGTTCCGGGCCATCCGGCTGGCCAACCGTTGCGGCGCCGGCCGGCTGCTGCAGCGCCTCACCGCCCCGGCGCCCTCGCTGCGGACCGAGGCCTTCGGCTTGACGTTTCCGTCCCCGTTCGGGCTGGCCGCGGGGTTTGACAAGGAAGGCCACGGGATCGAGGCACTTACCGACCTCGGCTTCGGCCATGTCGAGGTGGGCACCATCACGGGGCAGGCGCAGCCGGGCAATCCTGCCCCGCGGCTCTTCCGCCTGGTCCAGGACCGCGCGGTGATCAACCGGATGGGCTTCAACAACGACGGCGCCGCGGCCGTGGCGCCGCGGCTGCGCTCGGCACGCGCCGCCCTGCAGCGCCGCTATCCCGCGGTTCGCCCGGTGATCGGCGTCAACATCGGCAAGAGCAAGGTGGTGGAGCTGGAGGACGCGGTGGCGGACTACCTGGTCAGTGCCCGCAGCCTGGCCCCGGCGGCGGACTACCTGGTGGTCAACGTCAGTTCCCCGAACACGCCCGGGCTGCGGCTGCTGCAGGACGTCGAATCCCTGCGCCCGCTGCTGGCCGCCGTGGGGGAGACGGCAGACACCGCGGCCGGCCGCCACGTGCCGTTGCTGGTGAAGATCGCGCCGGACCTCAGCGACGACGACATTGACGACGTCGCCCGGCTGGCCCTTGAGCTGAAGCTGGACGGCATTATCGCCACCAACACCACTGTTGCCCGCACCGGCCTGGTCTCCGGCGCGGAACGCATCGCGGCGTGCGGGGCCGGCGGTCTCTCCGGCGCCCCGCTCAAGCAACGTTCGCTCGAAGTGCTGGCCCGGCTCAGGGCCGTGACCGGCGGCGCGATCACCCTGGTTTCGGTCGGTGGCGTGGAGTCCGGCCAGGACGTCCGGGACCGGCTCGCGGCCGGCGCCACCCTGGTGCAGGGTTACACCGCGTTCCTCTACGAGGGCCCCTTCTGGGCGGCGCGGATCAACCGTGAGCTGGCCAAGGCGCCCAGCCGCCGCTGACGGGGCAGGTGCAAACAGGGCCGCGCGGCAGAAAAGCCCCCGGCAGTTCAAAAACTGCCGGGGGCTTCAGTCTGGCCAAGTTCTACACTGGCGGAAGTCAGGCGGGGTACTCGCCGCGCTTGACTTGGGGCTTGGGAAGACGCAGGCGGCGGAACTGCAGGGAGCGCATCGAGCCGTACCAGACGGTGCCGCGCTCAACCTCGTCGAACTTCTCACTCAGGCGCGCCTTGAGCTTCCGGGAGAGGATGAAGACGTCCACGAACACCGCCAGGAACATGACCCAGAAACCACCGAGGACGTAGATCATCTGCTCGCTGCTCGCCGGAACCAGGAGCGAAATGACGACAAACACGAGGGCACCGAACATCAGGTACTCGCCCAGGCTGAACCGGGCGTCGACGTAATCGCGGGCGAAGCGTTTCTGCGGGCCCTTGTCCCGGACCGGCAGGAACTTCTCATCCCCGGTGTCCATGGCGCGGCGCATCTTGAGGCGCTGGTCCGCAACCGCGGTGCGCTCGGCCGCCCTGGAGGCCTTCCGGTCCTCCGGAACCAGCGGCCGCTTGCGGGCGGCCACCTGGGCGCTCCGCTTTGGTGTGGGCGCGCCCTTGCCGATGACGGCGTTCCGGGCTGCTGCCTCGGCCACTTGCTGGTCAACTACGTCCTGCGCCGAGGGCGCTTCCTTTTTACGTCCAAACACCCATACAGAATACCCTGCGGGGGCGGGCCCGAGACCCAGCCCACAGCGGCCCCCGCACGGGTAGTGTTTTGGCCATGACTTCATCTTCCGCGGGGATCCCGCAGCCCTCAACCGTCGGTTCGATCAATGCCGATGCCCTCCGCCACGCCGTCACCGATTCCTTCGACGCCACGGTCGCACAGCTCAAGGAACTCGTAGCCATCCCGGGCATCGCCTGGCCCAGCTTCGATCCTGCTCCGCTGAATGCCAGCGCCGACGCCGTCGCCGGACTGGTCCGCGCCAGCGGGTTCGAGGACGTCCGGATCCTGCGCTGTGACAAGGAGGACGGCACCCCCGGCGGCCCGGCCGTCGTCGCACGACGTCCCGCCGCGGCCGGGAAGCCCACCATCCTGCTCTACGCCCACCACGACGTCCAGCCCACCGGCGACCTGGCGCTCTGGGAGACCGAGCCGTTCACCGCCGTCGAGCGCGACGGCCGGCTATACGGCCGCGGCGCGGCGGACGACAAGGCAGGCATCCTCGCGCACGTCGCCGCTTACTCCGCCGTGACCCGGGTGCTGGGGGAGGAGCTGGGCCTGGGCGTGACCTTCTTCTTTGAAGGTGAAGAGGAAGCGGGATCGCCGACCTTCCGCGCCTTCCTCGAAGCCCACCGGGAACTGCTGCGCTCGGACGTGATCGTCGTCGCCGACTCGTCCAACTGGAAGGTAGGCATCCCGGCCCTCACCACCAGCCTGCGGGGCCTGGTGGACGGCACCATCGAGGTGAAGGTCCTGGACCACGCCGTCCACTCCGGCATGTTCGGCGGACCAGTCCTGGACGCCCCGACGCTGCTGGCCCGGCTGATCGCCACCCTGCACGACGATGAAGGCAGCGTCGCGATCGAGGGCCTCGTCGGCCGCGACGACGTCGCCGTCGACCTCACCGAGGAGGAGTACCGCGCCGACGCCTCGGTGCTCGACGGCGTGCGGCTCGCCGGCACCGGAAGCATCGCTTCGCGCCTCTGGACCAAGCCCGCGCTGTCCATCATCGGTTTTGACGCGCCCGCCGTGGACGTCGCCTCCAACACCTTGCTCCCGCGCGCCCGCGCCAAGTTCAGCCTGCGGCTCGCCCCGGGCCAGGATCCGGCCGAGGCCATGGAGGCAGTACGCCGGCACGTCGAATCACACGCGCCGTTCGGCGCCGAAGTGGTGTTTACCCCGGGGGAGACCGGCAGCGCCTTCAGCACCGACACCACATCGGCCGCCGCCAGCATGGCGATGTGGGCCCTCGGCGAGGCCTGGGGTGTACCGGCGGTCGAGACCGGGATCGGCGGTTCCATCCCGTTCATCGCCGACCTGACCGAGCTGTACCCGGACGTGCAGATCCTCGTCACCGGCGTGGAGGATCCTGACTCGCGGGCACACAGTGCCAACGAGTCGCTCCACCTGGGCGACTTCCGGAACGCGATCATCGCTGAGGCGCTCCTGCTGGCCCGGCTGAACGCGGAGGGCCTGGCCTGAGCTGGCCGCAGATACTGCCGTCGGTCGGCTGCCACGCTTTTCGCGTTTGTCGGGGAACACCCAGCCGGCATGGACGGTTACGTCAGGAGTTAGAGCTACACCGCGGATCGACGTAGCATGTAGCTATAGCCCATACCGTTAAGTAGGGGCGGGCGCCGCGCAGGCGGAGCCGCCACGACCGTCGTAAGAAGGTAGGCCATGAGCACTACAACCAATGAACACAGCGCCGACACCACCGTCCAGGCGGACCAGGAACTGGCCAGCCACGAGGTCCAGCTGACCGACGTCGCGGCCGGCAAGGTCCGCAGCCTGCTGGAACAAGAGGGCCGCACTGATCTTCGCCTCCGCGTGGCCGTGCAGCCCGGCGGATGCTCCGGACTGATCTACCAGCTGTACTTCGACGAGCGCCTCCTCGAGGGCGACGCGGTCCGCGACTACGACGGCGTCGAGGTGGTCGTCGACAAGATGAGCGTCCCCTACCTGAGCGGGGCCAGCATCGACTTCGAGGACACCATCTCGAAGCAGGGATTCACCATTGACAACCCGAACGCCGGCGGATCCTGCGCCTGCGGGGATTCCTTCCACTAAGGACTAAGGCCGGGCCGCCAGCCCGGCCTTAGTGCCGTCCGGGGGTGGTTGACTACAACCCGAAAATCGCCCGCCACGCACGGCGCGGACATGTGGGCGAAAACTCGTGCGGAGCGGTAAGCTCTACACCGAGTAGTAAAACTTTTAGTGTGCCCGGAACGCTGCGGCGGCCGGGCGACAGCAACAAGTAGGAAGGGCCGTCTGTGAGTTCGCAGAACCGAACCGGCAGCCGACGCAAACAGATCACTACGATCACTGGCTTGGCACTAGCCGGCGCGTTGGCTTTGACTGGATGTTCACCAGAGGTACAGAAAGGGTGGCTGCCCACTGAGCGTGGCACCACCAACCACACTGACCGCATCATGGACCTCTGGGTCAACTCATGGATTGCCGCCCTTGTCGTGGGTGTCATCACCTGGGGTTTGATGATTTGGTGCATCGTCGCGTACCGGCGGCGGAAGGGGACCGTCGGGTTCCCCCGTCAGAACAGCTTCAACCTGCCGCTCGAGGTCTTCTACCTGACGATTCCGGTATTCATGGTCCTGGTGTTCTTCTACTTCACCGACCGTGACCAGCAGGCGATCGACAACCGCGACCAGCCGGCCGACGTCGTCGTTGACGTCCGAGGCAAGCAGTGGGCGTGGGACTTCAACTACAAGAAGGGCGACGTCATCACCGACGACGTCCACGAGGCCGGCGTCCAGGCGCACCTCACCGGCAACGACGTGGACAAGGAAAAGCTGCCCACGCTGTACCTGCCGGTCAACAAGTCGGTTGACGTGGAGCTGAACTCCCGCGACGTCATCCACTCCTTCTGGGTTCCCGCCTTCCTGCAGAAGCGCGACATGATCCCGGGCAAGACCAACTACATCCGGTTCACCCCCACCAAGGAGGGGACCTACGACGGCAAATGCGCCGAACTCTGCGGTGAGTACCACTCCGAGATGCTGTTCCGTGTGAAGGTCGTCTCCGAATCCGAGTTCAAGTCTCACCTGGACCAGCTGCGCCAAAGCGGCAACACCGGGCTGCTCGGCGACGAGTATGACCGTAACCCGGCCCCGACCCCGACCGCGACTAAGTAAGGGGAGCGCGACGTGGCAACAACCTACTCTCAGCCCTCAGGGACCCTTGAGGCTCCCGTAGTACCCAAATCCAAGGGACGCATCGTCGTCAACTGGATCACCTCGACCGACCACAAGACCATCGGGTTCATGTACCTGATCGCGTCGTTCGTGTTCTTCTGCTTCGGCGGCGTGATGGCCCTGCTGATCCGGGCCGAGCTTTTCGAACCGGGAATGCAGATCCTGCAGACCAAAGAGCAGTACAACCAGCTCTTCACGATGCACGGCACCGTCATGCTGCTGATGTTCGCGACACCGCTGTTCGCCGGCTTCACCAACGTGATGATGCCGCTGCAGATCGGTGCTCCCGACGTCGCTTTCCCTCGGCTGAACGCGCTGGCCTTCTGGTTCTTCCTCTTCGGCTCCACGATCGCCGTCTCCGGCTTCATCACCCCGCAGGGCGCAGCCTCGTTCGGCTGGTTTGCCTACGCGCCGCTGTCGAATACCACCTTCAGCCCGGGAATCGGCGGTGACCTCTGGGTCTTCGGCCTGGCCCTCTCGGGCTTCGGCACCATCCTGGGTGCCGTCAACTTCATCACCACCATCATCTGCATGCGTGCCCCGGGCATGACCATGTGGCGGATGCCGATCTTCACCTGGAACGCGCTGATCACCTCCATCCTGGTGCTCATGGCATTCCCGCCGCTGGCCGCTGCCCTGTTCGCCCTCGGTGCGGACCGCCGCTTCGGCGCACACATCTTCGATCCCGAAAACGGCGGAGCCGTGCTCTGGCAGCACCTCTTCTGGTTCTTCGGCCACCCCGAGGTGTACATCATCGCGCTGCCGTTCTTCGGCATCGTCTCCGAGATCTTCCCCGTGTTCAGCCGCAAGCCGATCTTCGGCTACAAGGGCATTGTCTACGCGACGATCTCCATCGCTGCCCTCTCCGTAACGGTGTGGGCACACCACATGTACGTCACCGGATCGGTCCTGCTGCCATTCTTCTCCTTCATGACGATGCTGATCGCGGTTCCCACCGGCGTGAAGTTCTTCAACTGGATCGGCACCATGTGGCGGGGTTCCATCACCTTCGAAACCCCGATGCTGTGGAGCATCGGCTTCCTGGTGACGTTCCTCTTCGGCGGCCTGACCGGCATCATCCTGGCCTCACCGCCGCTGGACTTCCACGTCTCCGACTCCTACTTCGTGGTGGCCCACTTCCACTACGTGGTCTTCGGCACCGTGGTGTTCGCGATGTTCGCCGGCTTCTACTTCTGGTGGCCCAAGTGGACCGGCAAGATGCTCAACGAGCGGCTCGGCAAGATCCACTTCTGGATGCTGTTCCTGGGCTTCCACGGCACCTTCCTGATCCAGCACTGGCTCGGCGTCGAGGGCATGCCCCGCCGCTACGCGGACTACATGCCGCAGGACAACTTCACCTGGATGAACCAGTTCTCGACCTATGCGTCCTTCCTGTTGGGCGCCTCGCTGATCCCGTTCTTCTGGAACGTGTACATCACCTGGCGCAGCGACCAGAAGATCATGGTCGATGACCCTTGGGGCTTCGGGGCCTCGCTCGAATGGGCGACGTCCTGCCCGCCGCCGCGGCACAACTTCACCTCGCTGCCGCGGATCCGCTCGGAGCGTCCTGCCCTGGACCTGCACCACCCCGAGCTCGCCCAGCACTACACCGCCGCCTCGCCTGCCCCGGCGGCAGCGACGCTCGGTAACGCCGACCAGAAGGATCAAGCGCTGTGAAGATCGAATCACGGATTTTTGGACTCGGAGCCTTCTTCTTCATCCCGGTCTCGGTCATCTACGGATTCCTGACGCACTGGTCCGAGTGGGTCGGCATCCTTGGGGTGCTGCTGCTCGGCGGCCTGGCCGGAATGATCGGCGCCTACCTGGGCTTCACCGGTCGACGCGTGGGCATGCGCCCGGAGGACCGCAGCGATGCGGAGATCCACGAGGGTGCCGGCGAGCAGGGCCACTTCAGCCCTTGGAGCTGGTGGCCTCTGGTCCTCGGCCTGGCCTGCGCCGGTGGTTTCCTGGGGATTGCCATTGGCTTCTGGATCACCTTCATCGCCGGTGGCCTGGCTATCGTCGCGCTCATTGGCTGGGTCTACGAATACAGCCGCGGAGACCACGCACACTAGTACACGCACTCGATCGACGACGGCGGGCCCCACCAAATGGTGGGGCCCGCCGTCGTTTGCGTGTGTGCTGCGGCACCGCGCTGTGCCGGGCGCGCGGGACGGCCGGGTCAGCCCGACTGCGACTCCAGCAGGGCGCACAGCGCCGCCAGGACGCGCTCAGCAGTCCCGGGGCCGGCGCCTGCCGGGACGGCCTCGGCAGCAACGGCCAGCTCCACTTCGCACCCGCAGGAAAAATCCTCGGTCATGACCTCCAGCAGGGAACGGGCATCGACGCCCGGCCGGCCCTGCTTACTGATCGTGACGGGCAGTCCGCTCTGCGTTACGGCGCGGACGAAGGCCGCCGCCGGCCGGGCGTGCAGTCCGACCGACGCCTGGACGACCGCCTTGCGTGCTGGCAACTGTGCTCCCTTATCGGAGGTCGCCGGGCAGGCCGGCAATGGGTGCTGGGGTGGGCCGGACGTCTTCGCGCCGCGGCCGCCGTTTACGGCCTTCCCAGCGTAGCCGGGGGAGGAGCGGTGAGCGAACCCGGACACGCCTGTGGTCTAGACCTGAGGGCGCCGTGACCTACGCTTTAGGTATGAAGCACTTCAGCAGGCCTTTCCGTGGAATCTAAGGCGGCCCGGATGGCCGGCGAGATTGACCGGCACAGCGGCGTCCCCATTTACGTGCAGCTCCGGGAGATCCTCCGCGCGCACATCGCGAGCGCGTGTCCGCCCGGATCGGCGCTCCCCTCCGAACGGGACCTCTCGGAACGGTTTGGTTTGGCCCGGATGACCGTGCGCCAGGCCATCGACGCGCTCGTCGGCGAAGAGGTGATCGAGCGCGTCGTCGGCCTGGGCACCTTCGTGCGCAAGCCCAAGCTGGACCTGCAGGTCAAACTCACGTCCTACAGCGAGGAAATGCAGCGCCGCGGCATGGTTCCGGCGGCCAAGGTGCTCAGCTTCGAACAGATCGGCGCCAGTGCCTTCCTGGCCCGGGAGCTGCAGCTCGAGGAGGGGACCCAGGTGGTTCGGTTCCGGCGCCTGCTGCTGGCCGACAATGAGCCCATGAGCGTCGATGAAAACTTCATCCCTGCGCACCGGGTGCCTGGGCTGCTCGACGGCGAGCCGCCGACATCGCTCTACAACGTGCTGAGCGAGCGCTACGGCCTGGTCATGGAGTGGGGCGAGGACATGATCGAGGCGACGGCGGCGTCGCCGTCCACGGCCCGCCTGCTGAATGTCGAGGTCGGGTCGCCGCTCCTGAAGATCCAACGGCACGCCTTTGTCGCCCGCGCCATGGTCGACTACTCCGTCTCCTATTACCGCGCCGACCGCTACAAGCTCTGGGTGCCCCTGCAGCGGCCCGGCGTCCGGCCGACGCGGAACTACGCGAACGGCTACCGCCCCTGACCCGTCGGTCGCGGTGGAACGCACAAAAGGCCCGGTCCTGGTGGACCGGGCCTTTTCGCTGACTCTGGCGGTGCTTAGTGGCTGAGGCTCTTCTGCTCAGCAGCCACATCGATCGCCTCGTGCTCGCCGTGGTGGCTGTGCGCCGCCGCGAGCTCGGACGGGGTTGCCGGGGCGACCCGGTCCTCGAAGAACCACTTGGAGAGCATCGCGCGGCGCTTCTCCTTGCGGTCGACGACGCCGTTGCTGTTCGGCTGGGCCGGCAGCACGGTCGGGGATTCGAAGCCGACCAGCTTGTAACGCTTGTACTCGTCCAGCGGGGCGTGCACCTCGATGAACTCGCCGTGCGGCAGCCGCACGATGCGGCCGGTCTCCCGGCCGTGCAGGGCAATCTCCCGGTCCTTGCGCTGCAGGGCCAGGGCGACGCGCTTGGCAACGATGAAGCCGAGGATCGGTCCGATGAAGAACAGCGCGCGCAGCCAGTACGTGACGTCGTTCAAGGACACGTGGAAGTGCGTGGCGATGAGGTCCGAACTTGCGGCGGCCCACATCACGCAGTACCAAACGAAACCGGCGACGCCGATGCCCGTCCGGGTCGGGGCATTGCGGGGACGGTCCAGGACGTGGTGCTCGCGGTCGTCCTTGGTGATCCAGCGTTCGATCCACGGGTAGGTAAACATCACGGTGAACAGGATGCCCGCCGGGACCAGTGCCGGCAGCAGCACGTTGAAGCTGAACATGTGGCCGAACCAGATCTGCTCGACGTGCCAGTTCCCGAAGGTGCCCGGCATCAGGCGCAGCGCGCCGTCAACGAAGCCGATGTACCAGTCAGGCTGGGTACCGGCCGAGACAGGGGAGGGGTCGTAGGGACCGTAGTTCCAGATCGGGTTGATGGTGAAGAACCCGGCCATCAGGGCGATGACACCGAACACGATGAAGAAGAAGCCGCCAGCCTTCGCCGCGTAAACCGGGCCGAGCGGGTAGCCGACGACATTGCCGTCGTTGCGTCCCGGGCCGGGGTACTGGGTGTGCTTGTGCACGACCACCATGAACAGGTGGGCGGCGATCATCAGCAGGATGAGCGCGGGGACCAGCAGGATGTGGAGCATGTACAGCCGCCCGATGATGGCGGTGCCGGGGAATTCTCCGCCGAACAGGAAGAACGAGATGTACGTGCCGATGACCGGGATGGACTTGATCACGCCGTCGATGATGCGCAGGCCGTTGCCGGAGAGCAAGTCATCGGGGAGGGAGTAGCCGGTGAAGCCGGCAGCCATGGCCAGGATCAGCAGGACGCTGCCCACCACCCAGTTCATTTCACGGGGCTTGCGGAAGGCGCCGGTGAAGAAGACGCGCAGCATGTGCACGCTCACCGAGGCGACGAACAGCAGGGCCGACCAGTGGTGGACCTGGCGCATGAACAGGCCGCCGCGAATATCGAAGGAGATGTTCAGCGACGAGTTGTAGGCCACCGACATTTCGACGTTGTTCAGCGGAAGGTAGGAACCCTGATAGTGGGTTTCGGCCATCGACGGGTCGAAGAAGAACGTCAGGAAGGTACCGGAGAGCAGCAGGATGACGAAGGAATACAGCGCCACCTCGCCGAACATGAAGGACCAGTGGTCGGGGAAGACCTTACGGCCGAATTCCCGGAGAATTCCGGATCCTCCGACACGCTGGTCAACGAAATCGGTGATGCGGCCGCCCTTGGTCTTGGCGACGAAAGTGGGGGTGTCAGCTGTTGATGTTGCGCTCATGCTCATCACGCTCCCAGTAGCTAGGTCCGACAGGTTCTTTGAAGTCGCTCGTGGCGTAAAGGTAACCCTCGTCGTCGACGGCGATGGGCAACTGCGGGAGCGGACGGCTGGCCGGGCCGAAGATAACCTTGCATTCCTGGGTCAGGTCGAAGGTTGACTGGTGGCACGGGCACAGCAGGTGGTGGGTCTGCTGCTCGTACAACGCAACAGGGCAACCAACGTGGGTGCAGATCTTGGAGTAGGCAACGATGCCGTTGTAGCTCCAGTTCTCCCGGCCCGCGGAGGGGTTAAGGGAGTCGGGGTTCAGGCGCATGAGCAGGACGACGGATTTGGCCTTCTCGTTCAGTTTGCCTTCTTGCAGCTCGTTGAGGCCTTCCGGAATCACGTGGAAAGCCGAGCCGATGGTGACGTCCGCTGCCCTGATGGGGGTGCCATCGGGGTCGCGGGTGAGACGCTTGTGCTTGCCGTCCACCGGCGCCCACATGGTGTGCGCCAGCGTCTTGTCCGGCCGCGGGCCCAGGTCGCCGAAGACCGCCAGGGCGGGCAGCGGAGCCAGCGCGACGGCGCCAAGCAGGGTGTTGCGGATCAGCGGGCGGCGCTTGATGCCGGTTTCCTCGACGATGTCGTCGACGATCCGGACGGCGGCCAAGCGGTCGTCTTCGGTCCGGATGGCGTGACGCTCTTCGGAAACCTCGTGGTCCGGCATGAGGGCCTTGGCCCAGTGCACGATGCCGGTGCCGATGCCGAGCATGGCAAAGGCGGTGCCGATGCCGAGCAGGGTGTTCTGCAGCCGGATGGTGCCGATCGAGGAGTCAGGTCCTAGATCGATGGCGAAGTACGCCACCAGGAATATCAGGGTGCCAACGACCGAGGCACCGAACAGAATGGCCACCTGCCGTTCCGCTCGCTTCGCGGCTCTCGGGTCCGTGTCGGCCAGGCGCAAACGATGCGGGGGAATTCCAGGATCCTGGAACTTCTCCACCTCATTCTGACCAGCCGTAGCTACGGTGCCCGAGTGGTTCGGACTGCCGTCACTATGGTTGCCCATAATTCGCCTCATCCTTCTCTCGTCTCGACCAGCGTCGAGTTAGTTTTCAATTCGACCTGCTGACGGATCAGCAGACAATTCTTACAGGTGACGCGGGTGTCTAGGACGTCCGCGAAGTCAGCCAGATGGTGAAGGCGATGATTACGCCCAGGCCGGCAATCCAAACAAACAGGCCTTCGGAAACCGGACCCAGACCGCCCAGGTCGTTGCCGCCCGGGGAGCCGTTGGATTCAATCTGCTTCAGGAACGTGATGACGTCGCGCTTGCCCTCGGGCGAGATGTTGGCGTCGGAGAAGACCGGCATGTTCTGCGGGCCGGTCACCATGGCCTCGTAGATGTGCTTGCCGGAGACGTCGGCGAGGGCCGGAGCGAACTTGCCCCTGGTCAGCGCGCCGCCGGCTGCAGCAGCGTTGTGGCACATGGCACAGTTGGTGCGGAACAGTTCGCCACCCTTGGCGGCATCACCCTTCTCGTCGAGGACACCCGCTTCGGGGATGGACGGGCCGGGGCCGAGCGAAGCAACGTACGCCGCAAGCTGGTGGGTCTGCTCATCGTTGAACTGGGCGGGCTTCTTGTAGGCCTGCGGGCCGTTCATCTGCATGGGCATACGGCCGGTGCCAACCTGGAAGTCAACGGCGGCGGCGCCGACGCCAACGAGCGACGGACCCGTGGCTGAGCCGCTGGCACCCATGCCGTGGCAGGTGGCGCAGTTAGCGGCGAACAACTTGCCGCCTTGCTCTGCGTCGCTTGCACTGAAGCTGGTGGTGTCGGCCTTGGCCTGGTTGACGGTGGTGGCGACGGCGTACAGCCCACCAGTGATGAGGAGTCCCATCAGCAACAGGGCTACTGCTGCCAGTGGGTGACGTCGCTTCTGCGAAAGTGCCTTCACGTGGTGGTTCCTTTTTTCGATCCTGCGTGGGCTCCGGGAGCCGCTTGTTGAAATTCTGCCTCTTGTAGAAAGAGAGTCAAGGCTTGGCTACTTGAGGACGTAGATGACCAGGAAGAGGCCGATCCACACGACGTCGACGAAGTGCCAGTAGTAAGAGGTGACGATCGCCGAGGTTGCCTCAAAGTGCCCGAACTTCTTCGCCGCGAAGGACCGCCCGATGATGAGCAGGAACGCCACGAGGCCGCCGATCACGTGCAGGCCGTGGAAGCCGGTGGTGATATAGAACGCGGAGCCATAGGCATTCGAAGAGAGCGAGACGTGCTCGGAGACGAGCATGGCGTACTCGGTCGACTGGCCGGCCACGAAGAACGCACCCATGATGAATGTGAGCGTGAACCACTCGTTCATTCCCCAACGGGTGAAGCTCAGGGGCCCGCCAAGCCTGCGCGGCTGGAGCCGTTCGGCGGCGAAGACGCCCATCTGGCAAGCAAAAGAACTTGCCACAAGGACGATGGTGTTTACGAGCGCAAACGGGAAGTTGAGCTTGGCTGTCTCTTCAGCCCACATCTGTCCGGAAGTCGAACGGAGTGTGAAGTACATGGCAAAGAGACCGGCGAAGAACATCAACTCACTGGACAGCCAGACAACGGTTCCAACGGAAACCATGTTCGGGCGATTCAGCGTCGGGTGCGCCGGGGTACTGGGGGCATGGGTCGCAGATGTCACATAGACATTATGTCTGTAAAAGTCCTGAGTGCCCAACGCAAACCGCGTTTCGGAAGGACTTTTTCTACAAAGACGCGAAATTGCGCGGAAAAGTTCCCCGGCCCCCTCACATTGGGCATTGCGGCCACCGGCTCGATAGCATCAGAACGTGACTTCTCAGGCATCTGCTCAGGCGGTAGGAAAGACTTGGCCGCGTCTCATCGGCGCCCTTATCAACGGAACGGACCTAACCGCGGACGAGACTGAGTGGGCCATGGGTTCGATCATGTCCGGCGAGGCCAGCCCCGCGCAGGTGGCCGGCTTCCTGGTCGCACTGCGGTCCAAGGGTGAGACCGTGGACGAACTGGCGGGACTGGTCGAAGCGATGATCACCAACGCCAATCCGATCGAGATAGCGGGCGAGAAGCTCGACATCGTCGGAACCGGCGGAGACCAGCAGAACACAGTCAATATCTCGACGATGGCCGCCCTGATCTGTGCCGGTGCGGGGGCCAAGGTGGTTAAGCACGGCAACCGTGCGTCCTCGTCCACCTCCGGTTCCGCCGACGTCCTTGAGGCGCTGGGCGTGCGGCTGGACCTGCCGATTCCGCGGGTGGCCCGGAACGCGGAGGAAGCCGGAATTACCTTCTGCTTCGCCCAGGTGTTCCATCCCTCCATGCGGCACGCCGCCGTCGCGCGCCGGGAGCTCGGCGTTCCCACCGCGTTCAATTTCCTGGGCCCGATGATCAACCCCGCCAACGTGCAGGCCTCCGCCGTCGGAGTGGCCAATGAACAGATGGCGCCCCTGGTAGCCGGGGTGCTGGCCAAGCGCGGCAGCCGGGGACTCGTGTTCCGCGGCAACGACGGCCTTGACGAACTGACCACCACCGGCCCGTCCCACGTGTGGGAAATCCGCAACGGCGAGGTCGTCGAGCAGATTTTCGATCCCCGCGAGCTGGGGATCCGCCAGGCGACGCTGGCCGAACTGCGCGGCGGGGACGCCGTGGCCAACGCCGCCGTCGTCCGTGCCGTCCTGGCCGGCGAGCCCGGTCCGGCACGCGACGCCGCGTTGCTCAACGCCGCCGCCGGGTTGGTAGCGTTCGACCTCGACGCCGTCGGTCCGCTCACCGAGCGGATGGCCGCTGCCATGAAGCGGGCCGAAGAGTCGATTTCCTCCGGTGCGGCGGCCACGGTGCTGGACCGGTGGGTGGCCCTAACCCGGGGCTGAGGTCCGTCGGCCAATAGTGCTGCGGCCGCAAGGCGCAGTTGCAAAACGCAGCCGCAAAACGCAAAAGCGGGGCCCGGCTGGTTTGCCGGGCCCCGCTTCTGTCTGTGCCTGTTACTCGAAGCCGAGGGCGAAGGCCGCGTCGAGGTCGTGCTGCGAGTAGGCGCGGAAGGCGATCTGGGTGGTGGTGTGCACCACGGCCGGTACCTTGGAGAGCTTGTCCGCTATGACATCGGCCAGGTCCTCGTGCTTGGCGACCCTGGCGATGGCAATCAGGTCCCATTCTCCCGTGACCGAATAAACCTCGCTGATGCCCTGAATGGCGGAAATCTCTTCCGCGGTCTCGGGGATACGGGAGGCCTCTGTTTTGATCAGGACGATAGCGGTGACCACGTGTAAACCTTTCGGGACCTGTTGCGCCGGTTCTGGCTTCTTGCTTGCCCCAGGAGGGCCGGACCATGTGCTTGCTAGCCTAGTCCATCAGCTCCGCTGACGGCGGCCCCGGAGCCGCGTTGCCGCTGCCGCCAGCGCCCGGTAGCCCAGCAGGAACACGCCGAGGCTGAGCAACGCCACGATCACGAAAGGCAGGACCACTGTCTGCCCGGTAACAGCGCGGAGCGCCATGCCGACAGCCACCGTGCCGATCCAGACGGCGACGCCCGCCGGCCACAGGGCGAGCGGCCCGCGCCACAGACGCAGGGCCAGCCACGCTACGGCGGCGCCCGCGAGGAACGGCCACGCCGTCGCGAACACGCCGGTGATGATGTCGCCGCGCTGGTGGGCATCCCGGCCGATCGCGGCGAAAAGCAGGATCAGGACAGCATCGGCGGCGGCTGCGGCCACCACGGGGCGCGGAGCCGACGACGGGTGCGGCGAGGGGGAAGTCTTAGGGGACATGCTTCCAGCCTAGCCGCGCCCGTTGCCCTGCGAATGCCACGGGGCTAGGCTCGGCTCACGTTCCAACCAGGAGGAGACGGCCATGACCACGCTGCCGGATCGGCCCAACACGGCATTGCTGGTGATCGATGTGCAAAACGGCGTGGTGCAGGGTGCGCACCAGCGCGACACCGTTGTCGCCAACATCGCCGCACTGGTGGAGAAGGCCCGGGGTGCAGCGGCCACGGTCGTCTGGGTTCAGCACAGCGACGAACGGCTGGAGCGGGGGAGTGAGGCATGGCAGTACGTCCCCGAACTGGACCCGCGGGAGACGGAGCCGCTGGTGCACAAGTCGTACGCCGATGCCTTTGAGGGAACGGTCCTTGAAGAGGTGCTCGCCGCCGCCGGCGTTGGACACGTGCTGGTGGCCGGCGCGCAAACCGACGAGTGCATCCGGTCCACGATCCACGGCGCCTTCGTCCGCGGATACGACGTGACACTCGTGGCCGACGCCCACAGTACCGAAGACCAGACCGCCTGGGGCGCGCCGCCGCCAGAGCTGGTGATTGCACACACGAACCTCTACTGGCAGGACCAGCGGGCGCCCGGCCGCACGGCAGGGGTCACAGCGACCGAAGCGGTGACCTTCGGCGCCGCTGGCAACGTTCCTGCCGGCCCGTGACCCTGGCGGGGGAGCGGTGGGAGCGGCCGCTAGCTGTACTCAGCTAGCGGCTGTCGCTGGCCGGCTGCGGTGAAACCCCCGCGGAGGCGGTCCGTCTTGTCATGGCGGGATCAGGGGGACGCGTCCACCGGCTGCGGGCCCCATCCGCGGGCTCCCTGCTGGACCGGAACAGCGGTGGAGGGAAAGATATACACGGGGTCAGCAGGAGGATCATCTGCAGCCGGCCACAGCGCCCCGCGCAAGTACCTTCGGGCCCGTAGTGAAAGGACAACGATGGATGTCACCGATGTGATTCTTAACGACCACCATGACCAGCGCCGCATGTTTGCGATCCTGGATGAAATGCAGGTTTCCCCGGCCTCCGACCTCGAGGCGGTCTGGTCCCGCCTCCGCATCCTGCTGGAGGTCCACGCGAAGGCAGAGGAGGAGTTGTTCTATCCCGAACTTCTCGCGCTGGGGGCGGGTGCCGGCGGGAAGGACTCACCGGAGGATGAGACGACCGACGCAATTCATGACCACAACGAGATCCGGGACGCCATCGCCGGGGTGCAACCACACCCGGCCGGCTCGCCGGAGTGGTGGCATGCGGTGGCGAAGGTAAACGAAGTCAACGGGGACCACATGGCCGAGGAAGAACGGGAGGGGCTGACCGATTTCCGCCGCCACGCCAGCCTGGATCTCCGCCACAGCCTGGCTTTGGCGTTTTGCTCCTTCGAAGCAGCCCATGCCGGTGGATTTACGGGACACGACGTGGACCCCGACACCTACGTCCGAGAGAACAAATAGTAGTCATCGATTTGCGGCGGATCCCGGCGTCGACGGTGCGCGCAGTCCCCGTCCCAAATCAGGTGGTTTGGGACGCCGCCGCAGACGGTTCGAGGTCCGAGAGGGTGAGCGGGTGCGCGGGGGAGTCCGGGAAGGGAAAGGCAGTGGTGATTCCAAGATCCGGACCCACGTGCACCAGCTCCCCGGGCGCCACCGCGTGCCAGCCCGGGTTGTGATCCATCGGTTCCGTGGCGACCAGGACGTGTGGGGAACGGGCGAGGTCTTCACTGCGGGCGCGGATACGGTGGCTCCGGGCTTCCAGCGGAGCCGCCGGTCCGTAGACGCCCGCAGGGTCGCTTTGCAGGATGTAGAGCTCGTGGGTGGCCGGGAACCTGACCGCCCAAAGATCCGTCGCCGTCGTCAATATGAGGTTCAGGCTGTAGACCGGCAGTCGCTCGGCGATCCACGTGATGGCCCGGGTGATGCCTTCCGTAACGTCCCCGCCAGCCCTGCGGCTCTCGGCGGTAATAAGGGCGAAGAGCCGTTCACTGTCGGTCTCGCCGTGAACGAGGTCCGCGACCCCGAGCCCGGTCAGGTGTTGATCGAGCTGTCCGAGCCCATGGAAGGCGCCGTTATGGGCGAAGAGCCGGCCGTCCTGCTCAAACGGATGCGTGTTGACCAGCGTATGCGCGCCGGTGCTGGCGTAGCGCACGTGGGCCAGGAATGTGGTGCTCTTGAGGTTCCGGGCCTCGCGTGCAAAGGCGTGGTCCTCCCAAGCGGCGAACGGCTGCTTGGCCACATGTGCTCCACCTTCGGCGTCAAAGGTGCCGATGCCGGTACCGTCGGGCTCCTTCCGGCTCTGATTTGAGAGACTGTCCGGGGCGTCCAGGAGCCAGAACGTTGCACGGACCGGTTGGGGGCCTGCATGCAGTCCAAACAGTCGGCACACGTTGTGGTTCCTTTGTCGGTGTCTGCTGGCTAGTGGTGGAAAGCTTGCGTTGTGCCGCTGGAGGGCATCGGCGTGGTGAGCGCGTCCAGGTAGGTGACTTCCTTTTCCAGGTCCGCCAGGAAACTCGAGGCCAGGTCGCGGGTGAAGCCGTTACGGACAACAATCCGTTGGACGGTGATCTCGCTCAGTCCGTCGGGCAGCGGGTAGGCCGGGACGAGCCAGCCGTTCATGCGCAGTCGTTCGGAGAGGTGGTGCAGGTTCCAGTTGCTGGTGTGGCCCTCGCTGAGTTGCCACGCGAAAACCGGGATGTCGGATCCGTCGCTCCACAAGGTGAAGGGCTCCATCGCCCCGATTTCGCCGGACAAGTAGAGCGCAACGTCCCGGGACGTTGCCTGGACCGACCGGTACCCGGCGAAGCCGAGGCGCAGGAAGAGGTAGTACTGCATGAGGACCTGGGCGCCGGGTCGGGAGAAGTTCAGCGCAAAGGTGGGCATGTCCCCGCCCAGGTAGCTGACGTGGAAGACCAGGTCGTCGGGGAGCGCTTGTTCGTCCCGCCAGACAACCCAGCCCAGGCCGGGGTACACCAAGCCGTACTTGTGGCCCGACGTGTTGATCGAGGCGACCCGGGGGAGCCGGAAGTCCCAAATCGTCTCCGGCTGCAGGAAGGGCGCAATCATGGCTCCGGAGGCGCCGTCGACGTGAATCGGAACGTCCAGGCCGCGGCGGGCCTGGATGACGTCCAGGGCCGCCGAGATTCTCTCGACTGGTTCGTAGGCGCCGGTGTAGGTGACGCCCATGATGGCAATGACACCGATGGTGTTCTCGTCGACATACGCGTCCAGGTCGTGGCCGTCCAGCGTCTGGTGTTCCTCCGACACCGGAACGTAACGGGCCTCCACCTCCCAGTAATTGCAAAACTTCTCCCAGCACACCTGCACCGCGGAGCTGAGAACCAGGTTGGGTTTGTCCGTAGAGAGTCCGGCGGCGCGGCGGGCGTGCTGCCACCGGCGCTTCAAGGCGAGCCCGCCGAGCATGCAGGCCTCGGAGGATCCGATCGTGGACGTGCCGATAGTTGCGGCCGGATCGGGCGCGTTCCACAGGTCCGAGAGCATCCGCCAGCACCGCGTTTCGATCAGTGCAGTCTGCGGGTATTCGTCCTTGTCGATCATGTTCTTGTCGAACGTCTCGGCGTAAAGCTTCACCGCTTCGGGTTCCATCCACGTCCCAACGAACGTGGCCAGGTTCAGCCGGGAGTTACCGTCCAGCATCGCCTCGTCGTGGACAACCTGATAGGCAGTCGAGGGGAGGGACTCCCCGTCGGGAATCGTAAAACGCGGAAAGGTGGTGGATTCGCCCGGCCGGCTGAACAACGGGTTCAACTCGATGACCGTGTCGTGATCCTGAGCCGATGTCCGGTGTGACCTGCTCATGGTTCGCTCCCTAGAATTTCCTGCGGCGGCGGCGCGGTCTGCCCCGGCTCACGCTACCGGCAGCATGCACAGAACCCAAGCCGTGCCCACCAGCACTGAACCTGCAGACCCCCGGGATCGTCTATTAGTCGAGCCGGACGTCCCTGTCGGGCGCTATCCGAGGAGAGCACGATGAAGAATCCCCGCCCAGTGTTGGTCAGCGCAACTCTGGGCGCCACCCTGCTGCTGGGAGCCTGCTTTGGCGGACAACCGGTGGCTCCGTCGCCAGGTCCGTCCACCGTCACGACAGGTCCAGCCGCCGTAACCCCGTCTCCGCAGCCCAAAGCGGGGACAGCGTATCCGGACCCAACACCGCCGCCGGTTGTTGCCCCGCCCGCGCCGGCCGTCCCAACACCGCCGCCGGTTGTCGCCCCGCCCGCGCCACGTGCACCGATGGGAAACGACCATGACGCGGACAACAACGGCGGCGCGGGCGACGGTGACGGCAACAAGTAGGGGTCGGGTGCGCCGCACCCCCGAGTGCGCGGGGCCAGCGGGCCGCAACAGGACCGGACTCTGCCTGGCAGGCGGTCGACTCCTATCCGGCCAGGCAGGTGGCGCCGAGACTGACCGCTAGCCCGGCGAATGCAGGAGCCGCGACTAGCCGCCGGCGCTGGTGGCTTGGCAGGTCTGATCGTTAGCCGTCTGGGCGACCACGCCGCCGGAGTCCTGGGCCGCCGGCGGGGTTGGTTTTGTGCCGGTTGTGAAATCCTCGCCGGCGTAGAACTGGACGCCCTGGACACCTGGCACCTGCTGAACGCTCGTGGGCGGAAGACCGAAAATCCCGGCGATGTCCGCGGCGACGTCGGCGAAGCCGGCCCCGTAGTACACCATGCTTTGCGCGCGGGGCTGGGCCTGGATCCGCGCAAGCTTGGTGAACCCGGCCCCGGTGATGAGTGCGCCGATTTCGCTGCTCCGGCCCGTCACGCTGGTCCCGTTGGCCACCGTGACGGGCTGGAGCGCCTTGTTATAAGCCGGCGCTGCGGCCGTGCTGGGCGAATCCGTGGACGGGGCAGCTGCAGGGGCACTCTGGGTCAGGTCGGCGCTGCGGCGCAGGGCGGCGAACAAATCCGTGGCCGCGGGTTCGTTCAGGGCCAGCCGGTTTGGATCCGACGGGGCAGGCACGGTGGGAACGGTGATGAAGTTAACCTTGGCTGGATCGATGTTCTTGAGCCGGCCGGCGAGGGTCAGCATCGTGGGGACCGAGGCGAGCCCGTCATCCACCGTCAGGTTCTTGGTCATGGTGTCGGCGATGCTGAGGACCTTCTGGGGGTCGCCCAAGGTCCCTTCCGTCTTCAGTTTGCGGGTGAGGGAGGCCAGGAAAGATTGTTGGGCCTTGATTCGGCCCAGGTCTCCGCCGTCGGCAAAGGCGTGACGGGTGCGCAGGAACGCCAGGGCCTGGTCACCCTGGACCTTGGACGTCCCCTTGGGCAGTCGGAGGCCGGAGTCAGGGTCGGAGACGGCAGTGTTGACGCAGACGTCGACGCCGCCGACTGTATTGGAGAGTTCCTTGACGGCATTGAAGTCGGCCATCATGAAGTGGTCCACTTCCAGACCGGTGAGTTTGTTTACCGTGTCCACGGCGCAGCCGATGCCGGCGTCGGCCATGGCGCTGTTGATCATGACGCTGCGGCGCGCTTGGTGTTGCTGGTTGGTGGTGTGGTCAGTGCAGGCCGGCACGTCAACAAGAAGGTCCCGGGGAAAACTGATGACGTTTACGTTGTTGTTGTCGGCGGAGATATCCAGCAACATCATGACGTCTGACTGCCCGTACCCCGAGGAATCGGCCGTGCTCCCGTACTGCCCGTTCTTCCCGGTCCTCGTGTCACTTCCCAGGACGAGGATCTGCAGGCGGTCCTTGCCGTCATCGACTGGCCCCTCAGTCCGGACGCCGCCGGCACCGAGTGCGGAGGTGGTGATATTCGACTGCAGGCGCCACAGCCAGTAGCCGCCGAAAGCCAGCACTCCCAGCAGCAGCACAGCTGCGGCGATGCCCGTGATCTTCACCCAGCGGGGCCGACGCCGACCTGCATGATTGCGGCTGCCCTCAACCAGGGTGCCGTATCCAGGGTAGGGGACAGGGGAGGACCGTTCCGATTTCGGGCCAGGCATATTAGGACTCACTGTGATTACACCTCTCCGGGGACCTTGCAACCCGCCCATGATACTGACCGCTACTGGGAGCTTCCTTCATGCGGCGTTGGCGGTGTTGCGCGGGACAACGGATGAGGCAGAACACAACCAGAGATAAGAAGAACGGTTTGGCTGTTGCGGCGACCTTTGCCCTGGAAGTGGCCGGAATTAGCACTACTTGACATAATGTTGATTATCGGCACTTATTCAGGGGCGCCGGGAGGGGGTCCAACCCAACAGACCCTTGGACCCTTCCGCGGCGAAATTGCCGGGCCTACACTCGAATACCTGATCTCGAGCAAGAGGAAGAAGTCAGGCATGCGGCTCGTCGTCGATCTCACCAAATGCCAGGGTTACGCTCAGTGTGCTTTTCTTGCGCCGGACGTTTTCACCATCCAAGGCGACGAGGCACTCACTTACGACCCCGACCCCGACGCCGCACAGCGCACCAGGATTCGGCGGGCCGCGGCGGCCTGCCCGGTTCAGGCCATTCAGCTCGAAGAGCTGGACGGCTCGGGCGAACCGCCGCAAGGTCCGGCCGGAACGGGCCCGCTGCGGCCAACTCTCGCGACAGGGACGCTTCCCGGTGCAGCTGCCGGCGTCCAGGGTAACGGCGGCGCGTTCAAACGGAGCGGACGGATCGTCATCGTCGGTGCTTCGGTGGCGGGCCTGCATGCAGCGGAGCGGCTCCGCGAGGAAGGGTTTGCCAGCTCGTTGACTCTCGTCGGCGAGGAACCGCACGAGCCCTACGACCGGCCCCCGCTCTCCAAACAGGTGCTCGCCGGGTCGGTGCCGTCGGCGGACACCTCGCTCCCCCGCCACCGGGACATTGATGCCCAGTGGCGGCTGGGTGTCGCTGCGACCGGCCTGAATCTGGCCGGAAAGCAGGTGCAGCTCGCCGACGGCGCACGGATCGGATTCGACAAGCTGCTGATCGCCACCGGCGTGCGCGCCCGCCCTTGGCCCAATGCGGCGGAGGCCGCGCTGGCAGGCGTCCTGACCCTGCGCACCAGGGAAGATTCTGCGACACTCCGGGCGCTCCTGGCGGCGCGTCCCCGCCGGGTGCTTGTCATCGGCGCCGGCTTCATCGGTTGCGAAGTCGCGTCCGTGTGCCGCGAACTCGGCCTGCCGGTCACCGTGGCCGAAGCCGGCTCCGCACCGCTCAGTGCAGCGCTTGGCGGGGTGATCGGCGGAATCGCGGGGGAAATTCAGCTGGAAAACGGCGTGGATCTGCGTTGTGGCGTCCGGGTTGTGTCCCTCGAAGGCGACGCCGGCGGCCAGCTGCGCCGGGCCCAGCTGTCGGATGGCAGCTCACTGGAGATCGACGTGGCGGTCGCGGCGCTGGGGGCGGTCCGCAACGTCGAATGGCTCGCCGATTCCGGACTGGCCTGCGGTCCGTGGGGCGTTGCGTGCGACGCCGGCTGCCGAGCCTTCGACGCCAACGGCCTGGTCACCGACGACGTCTTCGTCGCCGGTGACGTTTCTCGCGCGCCGCAGCCGATGTATGGCTACCAGTTCCTCGCCGTCGAGCACTGGGGCAACGCGATCTCGCAGGCGGAAGTCGCGGCGCACAACATGGTCAGCGGCGAAACGGAACGGTGGCCGCACTTGGCGGTACCCAAATTCTGGTCCGTCCAGTTCGGTACCGAAATCAAGAGCGTCGGTGTGCCCTCAGCCGCAGACCAGGTCGCGATCGTCCAGGGATCCGTGGCGCTGCGGCGTTTCGTGGCCGCCTATGGCTACAAGGGCCGCATCGTGGCGGCCGTGGCGTTCAACCAAAACAAGTGGCTCGAATTCTACGAGCCGCTGATCGAGCAAGCCGCTCCCTTCCCGCCGTCGTTCCACCACGTCGACTGCCCAGACGGCGGGCAGCCGGTGCCGGCCGGCTTCCAGCCGGCGTTCTCCCCCACCCAGGACGCGACCGTCGTCGTGACCGGTCACTACCCCAATGAACGCCGTGCCCGACTCACCCAGCCCCGCCGTCCGTGACACCCCGCCGTGACACACCAGCGCTCCGGCACTCACTGCGGCGAAAACCGTCCCACCCCCAAAGGAGGCTTCACGATGACCGAGCCTAACGTCTGGGAGCAGATCCTCGACTACTCCAACCGGGCCAACCCGTACCCGCTCTACGCCGAGCTCCGCCGGACCCCGGTGACGCGGTTGCCGGACGGGACCTACCTTGTGAGCACCTACGCGGAGATCGCCGCGCTCCTGCACGACCCGCGGGTCAGCTCCGACATCACCCGCAACCCCGCTGCCGCCGCGGCCGGTGTCACCGCAGGCGGCGGCAGCGGCGAGGACGCTGAGGGCGCCGGCCCCGGCATGACGCCCACCTTCCTCAGCATGGACCCGCCGGATCACGATCGATTCCGCCGGCTGGCCATGCGCCACTTCGGACCGCCTACGACGCCGGGCCGGGTCGCCGGGATGGAAACGCGGATGAGGGACATCGTCGCCGGGCTGATCGACGACATGGCCGGCCGCCGCAGGATCGACGTCGTCGACGACCTGGCTTATCCGCTCCCGGTCACCGTCATCTGCGAGCTCCTGGGCGTGCCTGCCGGTGACGAACGGCGCTTCCGGATCTGGGTGGACATTGCGCTGCAGTCAACGGATCCCCGGCTTGACCCGGAAACGCAGCAAAAGAAGAGGGCCGAGGCCGGTGCGGAACTGCGCTCGTACATGGAAGAGCTGGTCGAAGCCCACCGGCAATCGCCGGGCACCGACCTGCTCTCGGCGATGGCGGCCGACGACGGCCCTGAAGGCCGCATGGAGGGCGACCAGCTGGTCAGCACCGGGCTTCTCCTGCTCATCGCCGGACACGAAACCACCGTGAACCTCATCTCCAACGGCGTCCTGACCCTGCTCCGCCACCCGGAAGAGCTCCAGAGACTGCGTGATGACCCCGAGCTGGCGATCCCCATGGTCGAGGAGCTCCTGCGGTACGAACCGCCCGTGCATTTCGTCCCGTTCCGCACCGCCCTGGACGACATCGACGTCGCCGGGACGACCATCCCCGCAGGCTCCTCGTTCACGCTGCTGCTGGCCGCAGGCAACCGCGATCCCGCCCACACCGCCGACCCCGACGTCTTCATTCCGGGCCGGCGCAACAATCAACACCTCGGCTTTGGCGGCGGCATCCACCTCTGTTTCGGCGCGCCGCTCGCCCGGTTGGAAGCCCAGATCGCCCTGGGTGAATTTGCCCGCAGAGTCGGGAACCCGCAACTGGTCGACGACCCGCCCCCGTACCGGCCGAGCCCGTTCCTGCGCGGACCGTCCCACCTTCTGGTGGACATCGGCGGGATTGCGCCCAAGACAGGCGGTCAGGCCGCTCCGACGTAGGCCGCCAGATGCTCACCGGTGAGGGTCGACCTGGCGTCGACCAGGCCGGCGGGCGTGCCCTCGAACACGATCCGGCCGCCTTCGTGGCCCGCGCCGGGGCCTAGGTCGATGATCCAGTCGGCGTGCGCCATGACTGCTTGGTGGTGCTCGATGACGATCACCGACTTGCCCGAGTCGACCAGCCGGTCCAGCAGCCCCAGGAGGTTCTGGACGTCGGCAAGGTGCAGCCCGGTGGTCGGCTCGTCGAGGACGTAGACCTCGCCCTTCTCTGCCATTTGGGTGGCCAGTTTGACGCGCTGCCGCTCGCCGCCGGACAGTGTAGTGAGCGGCTGGCCGAGCGCGAGGTAGCCGAGCCCCACGTCCACGAGCCGGCCGAGGATCTTGTGGGCCGCCGGCGTCCGGGCCTCCCCGTCGCCAAAGAACACGTCGGCCTCGGTCATCGACATTGCCAGCACCTCGGCGATGTTGCGGCCGCCCAGGGTGTATTCCAGGACTGACGCTTGGAACCTCCTGCCCTCGCAGTCCTCGCAGGTGGACTCGACGGTAGCCATGACGCCAAGTTCGGTGAAGATGACGCCCGCGCCGTTGCAGGTGGGGCAGGCGCCTTCAGAGTTGGAGCTAAAGAGCGCCGGCTTCACGCCGTTGACCTTGGCGAAAGCCTTGCGGATCGGCTCGAGGAGGCCCGTGTACGTCGCCGGGTTGCTGCGCCGGGAACCCTTGATGGCACCCTGGTCGATCACCACGACACCGTCGCGGCCGGCGACCGACCCGTGGATCAGTGAGCTCTTGCCCGACCCCGCGACACCGGTGACGACGCAAAGGACGCCGAGGGGAACGTCGACGTCGACAGCCTTGAGGTTGTGCGTCGAGGCGCCACGCACCTCGAGCGTGCCGGACGGCTTCCGCACCGAGTCCTTGACGGCCGCCCGGTCGTCGAGGTGGCGGCCGGTGATGGTGTCACTCTGCCGCAGCCCTTCCACGCTTCCCTCGAAGCAGACACTGCCGCCTTCGGTGCCTGCGCCGGGACCGAGGTCAACAACGTGGTCAGCGATGGCGATGGTCTCCGGCTTGTGCTCGACGACGAGCACGGTGTTGCCCTTGTCGCGCAGCTGCAGCAGCAGCTGGTTCATCCGCTCGATGTCGTGCGGGTGCAGCCCGATCGTTGGCTCGTCAAAGACGTAAGTGATGTCCGTGAGGGACGAGCCGAGGTGCCTGATCATCTTGGTGCGCTGCGCCTCGCCGCCGGACAAGGTGCCCGCTGGCCGGTCCAGCGAGAGGTAACCCAGCCCGATGTCGGCGAACGAGTCGAGCAGGTGCTGCAAACCGTGGAGGAGCGGTGCGACCGAGGGCTCGTTGAGTTCGCGGACCCAGCCGACGAGGTCGCTGATCTGCATCCCGCAAAGGTCAGCAATGTTTTTGCCCCGGATCTTCGCGGACCTGGCCTCGGGGCTGAGCCGCGTGCCGTCGCACTCGGGGCAGGACTGAAACGTGATGGCGCGCTCCACGAAGGCCCGGACGTGAGGCTGCATCGCTTCCACGTCCTTGGAAAGCATCGATTTTTGGATCTTGGGGATCAGCCCCTCGAACGTCAGGTTGATGCCCTCGACCTTGATTTTGGTCGGTTCCTTGTACAACAGGTCATGCATTTCCCTTTTCGTGAACCTAGCGATCGGCTTGTCCATATCGAAGCCGGCGCCGCTGAAGATGCGGCCGTACCAGCCGTCCATGCTGTAGCCGGGAATCGTCAGGGCACCCCCCGCTAGCGACTTGCTGTCGTCGTAGAGCGCCGTGAGGTCGAAGTCGGAGACCGAGCCCATGCCCTCGCATCGCGGACACATGCCGCCCAGGTAGACCGCGTTCTGCACCACGCTTTGCTCGACCCTGCCGCCCTTCTCGGTGCTCATCACCCCGCTGGCCTTCCGCGTCGGGACGTTGAAGGAGAAAGCCGTCGGGGGCCCCACGTGCGGGGACCCCAGCCGGCTGAAGAGGATCCGCAGCATCGCATTCGCGTCGGTGGCGGTGCCGACGGTGGACCGGGGATTCGAGCCCATCCGTTCCTGGTCAACGATGATCGCCGTCGTCAGTCCCTCGAGGAGGTCGACATCCGGCCGGGACAGCGTCGGCATAAAGCCCTGGACGAAGGCGCTGTACGTTTCGTTGATCATCCGCTGCGACTCCGCGGCAATCGTGGCGAACACGAGCGAGCTCTTCCCCGAGCCGGAGACGCCGGTAAAGACCGTCAACCGGCGCTTCGGGATTTCCAGGCTGACGTCCTTGAGATTGTTTTCCCGCGCGCCCTGCACGCGGATCAACTCATGAGTATCGGCGACGTGCTGCGCGGGCGGCCGCGTCTCCGCCTGCCCCGTTCCGGTGGCCGTGCTCATCTTGTCTCCCTTTGTGCGGCGGCGCAGTGTCTGCGGTTCCGACGGCGCCGCCCGGCTCGTTGTGACCAGCTTAGGGCAGTCGGTGGACTGACTTTCCGCTGCCGGGAATCCATTGTGATATCCGGCGGCCTCACTGAGAATGAACCATGACGGTCTACCTGAAGTCCCTGGAAACTGCTGTCCCGCCCACCGTGTTGGTCCAAAGCGAAGCGCGCGAGGTGTTTGCCGCCCAGCCAGGGCTCAGCAGGCTCGGCTCCCGGCTCGTCAACACCTGCTTTGACTCCGCGGCAATCGACACCCGCTACACCGCCGTCGGGGAACTGACCACCCGCAGCCGGGCCGAGAACCCGCAGTTCTTCGACCCGGCCACGGGCCTGCTGCTGAGCCCCAGTACCAAGGTCAGGAACGACATCTTCGCCACCGAGGCCACCAAGCTCTTCATCGCGGCGGCGGAGCAGGCGGTTGCCGCCTGTGCTGGCATCGTTCCCGGGGACATTACGCACCTGATCACCGTCTCCTGTACGGGGTTTTTCAACCCCGGACCGGACTACAAGATTGTCCGCGCACTCGGACTGAACCCCGCGGTGCAGCGCTACCATCTCGGCTTCATGGGCTGCTACGCCGCCTTCCCGGCCCTGCGGGCCGCCAAATCGTTTTGCGACGCCAATCCGGAGGCCGTGGTGCTCGTGGTCTGCGCGGAACTCTGTTCCCTCCACGTCCGGACGTCCAACGACCCGGACACCATAATGGGGTCCGCGCTGTTCGCCGACGGCGCCGCCGCCGCCGTCATCAGCGCCCGGGACATACCGGACCAGCCCGCGCTGCTGAGCCTGGACCATTTTGAGACGGTCCTGACCCCGGTCGGCGAGGAGGCGATGGCATGGAACATCGGGGACGAGGGCTTCGAAATGGTCCTCGGCACGTATGTCCCGCACATCATCGACGACCACATTGTCGGCGCCCTCGAACCGCTCCTGGCCAGGGATGCGTCGTTGAGCGGGCTCCCCTACCGGGACATCCGGCACTGGGCCATCCATCCCGGTGGCCGCAGCATCCTGGACAAGGTGCAAGCCAGGCTGGAGCTCAGCGATGAACAGCTGCTGCCGGCCCGGGAAACCCTCCGCAACTACGGCAACATGAGCAGCGCCACGGTCTTGTTCGTGATCCGGCACATCCTGGATCTCCCCGCGGGCGCGGAGGCGGACGGTCTCGGAAACCGGCAGGAAACGGACGACGCCGACGGCGGCGAACGCATCTGTTCGATGGCTTTCGGGCCAGGCCTGACGGTGGAGACCGCGCTGTTCACCAAGATCACCGCACCGCGGGACGCCCGTCCCGCCGACGCCGACGACGCCGCCGCCGACGCCGCGCACGCTTCGCCGCGAGGGATCCTCCGGCCGGAATCAGCCCTGGCCTGAGCGGCGGCATCATGCTGCTGCTGCGAAACCGCGCCGTAAGCGCCGTCGAGGAGATGGACCGCGACGACTGCGATCCCGCCCGGCTGGCCCGGACCTACGCCCAGTTTGCCGTAATCAACCGCGCAGTATCCGGCTGGAGGGGGATCTACCGGCAGCGTCTCAGGCCGCTGCTGTCCGCGGAATCCGGCACCTCCCTGCTGGACATTGGCTGCGGCGGCGGCGACGTGGCCGTGCTGCTGTCCCGCTGGGCGGCCCGCGACGGGCTTCGCCTCACCGTCACGGCCATCGACCCGGACCGCCGGGCTGCGGCATTTGCCGCACGCCGGCGCCGGCGCGCCGGCGTGACCTTCCGGCGGCAGACGGGGGCCGAGCTGCTGCACGACGGTGGCCACTTCGACGTCGTGGTGTCCAACCACGTGCTGCACCACCTGCGATCCGACGAGCTGGCCGGCTTCCTCGCCGAGTCCGCCGCCCTGAGCACCGGCACTGTTATCCACAACGACCTCCGCCGCAGCGCGGCCGCCTATGCGCTGTTTTTCGCGGGCGCCTTGCCTTTCCGCGGCTCCTACATCAGGCAGGACGGCCTGACCTCGATCCGGCGCAGCTACACCCTGGCCGAATTGCGGACCGCCGCTCCCCCGGGCTGGACCGTGCAGTCGCGCTCCCCGTTTCGGAACCTGCTCATCCTCGAGCAGGGCCGCGGGCGCAGCGCCGGGGCCGGCGCATGACCGACGTCGTAATTATCGGCGGCGGCCCGGTGGGGCTGTTTATGGCCGCTTTGTTGCTGCAGGACGGAGTCGACGTCACTGTGCTGGAGCAGCGGACCGGCCCGGAGCCGCACTCGAGGGCCATCGGCATCCATCCGCCGGCCCTGGAAGCCCTGGCGCGGATCGGGGTGGCCGAGGAGCTGGTCCGGCGCGGTGTCCCGATCCGGCACGGCCTCGCCATCAGCGGCGGCGCCACGCTGGCGCAGATGTCCTTTGCCCGGGTTTCCCAACGCTTTCCCTTCGTGCTGTCCCTGCCGCAGGGCTCAACCGAGGCGGTCCTGGCACAACGGGTGCACGGGCTCCGACCGGAAGCCCTGCGCCGCGGCGTGCAGGTCACGGGGCTGCACGACGACGGCCGCCGGGCCACGATTGAAGCGTGCGTGGACGGATCCGCGGTCAGCTATACGGCGCGCCTGGTGATCGGTGCCGACGGGGTGCGGTCTGTGGCACGGGCGGCACTCGGCGCGCCGCTGCGGCGCAGGCAATACCCGGACCGGTACCTGATGGGCGACTTCGCCGACAGCACGGGTCTCGGGCCGACGGCAGCGCTCTTCCTGGCCCGCGACGGGATCGTGGAGTCGTTTCCGCTGCCGGGGATGTTACGGCGGTGGGTGGTCCGGCTGGGCCCTGCCGGGGCCGCGCCGGACGCCGCGTGGCTGGCCCGGGAAGTCCGGCGGCGGACCGGCGTCGGCGTGGACGCGGGGAGCAACAGCATGCTCAGCGGTTTCGGCGTGCGTTCCGGTCTGGTCCGCCGGATGGTCACCGGACGCGGCATCCTGATCGGCGACGCGGCACACGAGATCAGCCCGATTGGTGGCCAGGGCATGAACCTGGGCTGGCTCGACGCACTGGCACTGGCACCGCTGGTGCCGGCAGCCGTGGCCGGCAGCAGCGCCGGCAGCAGCCTTGCGGCGTTCGAGCGGAACCGGAGGCGGCAGGCGGTCCGGGCCGTGCGGCAGTCGGAGATCAACATGGCGCTGGGCCGGCCGCTGCGGGGTGGGCTGCTGGCCGCGCGCGACGGCGCCGTCGCCGCGGTCGCCGCCGTTCCAGCCGCCAACCGGATGGTGGCCCGCCGCTTCACCATGCAGTAGCCGCAGCGGCAGCGGACGGTGAACGCATGCCGGCCGTACCGACGGCCGGTACCGCGGCCTACACTGGCCGCATGGGCAGCCTTCCCCCGACCCTCCGCTGGTCCGCCGTGGTGCTGGCCGTGCTCGCGTCCGTCTCGTGCAGCGCAGCGCCCGGCAGTGTCACTTCAGGCGCCGGCACGTCTGGCGCAGTCACTGGGGGCGCCGCCGCCCCGGGCAGCACGGCCAGCGGCAGCGGATCGCCGTCTGCGTCGGCCGGGTCCGGTCCCCTGACCGCGGCGATCAACCAGTTCCGCGACAACTACAGCAAGCAGATCATCGAGATCCAGCTGACCAATACCGGCAGCGAACCCGTCACCGTGCTCGCGGCCGGGCTGAAGAGCCCGCTATTTGCTGCCGGCATCAACTGGACGTCGGCGGCAGCCGGAACGGAACTGCCGCCTGGCCAGACCAAAAGCCTGCCCGCCCAGCTCCCTGCCGCGTCCTGCGGTCAGGCCCCGCAGTCCAGCCAGGCCCCGCAGTCCAGCCAGGCGGCGCCACCGGCCGCCGTCGTCGAGGTCCGGCTCGCATCCGCCGGGGCCACGGGCATCCCGGTCACGGCGGCCGCGGTGGACCCCTTCGGTGTCCTGGCCCGGAACAATGCCGAACTGTGTGTGGCCCAGGCCGCCGCCGCGGTCGCCGACATCCGGCTCAGCCCGGACCTCGAACTCGCACCGGGCGGCCGGACCGCCGTCGTGCGGCTCCTGGTCACCCCGCAGAACCCGTCGGGCGGCGCTGCCGGGGCAGACGGGACCCTGACCATCAACAGTGTCGGCGGGACTACGCTGCTGGAAGAGGATCCGGGCGTTCCCTGGCCCAGCGGGGTGCGCGTCGACGCCACCGGACCCGGGCGGGAGCTGCGGCTGGGCATCCGCCCGGCACGTTGCGACGCGCACGCCGTCGCGGACGACAAAGTAGGAACGCTGCTGCCGGTGCGGGTGACGGTCGCCGGCCGGGACGGAGAACTCAAGATTGATGCCGGCGCTCAACTGCGCGGACGCATTTACGATTTCGTCACTTCCGCATGCGGACACCAGTAGTCTGTTTCCATGTCCCCAGACACCAGGAACCCCACTGGCCACAACGCCCCCACCGCGGATGTCAGCGCCGAGCGCATCCAGGAAATTGTTGACCAGGTCCTGAACGCCGGGGTGTTGCCGCCCATCGTTCAAGTGGGCCACCCGGTGCTCCGCCAGCAGGCGGTCCCGTTCACGGGCCAGCTCGACGACGACGAGCTGGGCCGGCTGATCGACCTGCTGCGCCGGGTCATGCACAAGGCGCCGGGTGTCGGCCTCGCTGCACCCCAGATCGGCATCCCCCTGCAACTGGCCGTCCTGGAAGACCGGTTCGACGTCGACGCCGAAGTCGCGGCGGTCCGTGGCCGGGAAGCCTTGCCGTTCTTCGCCATGCTTAACCCGCGCTATGAGCCGCTGGGCACGGCGCAGAAGGCCTTCTACGAGGGGTGCCTGTCGCTGAACGGGCTGCAGGCGGCCGTGCTGCGTCCCGAATCCGTCCGGCTGGACTTCACCGCGGTGGACGGCACTGCGCAGCAACGTGACTTCACCGGCTGGCAGGCACGCATTGTGCAGCACGAGACCGACCATCTGCACGGCATCATCTATCTCGACCGGGCGGAGTTGCGTTCGCTCAGCAGCAACGCCGAATACACCGAGCGCTGGGCCCAGCCGGACATCGCACACGCCCGGCAGGGCCTGGGGTTCTTGCCGGACGAACCCGCCGGTTAGTCCGCCGGCGCCGGGTTGGCCGCCGTCGGGAGATGGCGGGACCACCACTGCAGGATCTGATCGAACCGCTGCCGGCGGTGATGCGGAGTGCCGGCGCGGGACAGCTCGTGGTTTTCGCCGGGGAAGACCAGGAAGGCGGCCTCCACCCCGAGTTGCTTGAGTGCGGTGAAATAGCGCTGGCCCTGCTCCACCGGGCAGCGCAGGTCCTCCTCGCTGTGGATCACCAACGTTGGCGTTTGAACCTGGTCCACCCGGGCCATGGGGCTCTGCGCCGCCATCTGTTCGGCCGAACGCCCGGTGTACTCGCCGCCGAAGAACCAGCCGATGTCAGAGGACCCCGTGAAGCTCACAGGATCCAGGAATCCGCGTTCCACGATGGCGGCCTTGAAGCGGTGATCCTGGCTGATGGTCCAGGCCGTCAGGTAGCCGCCGTAGGATCCGCCCATGATGCCGAGGGCGTCGCCGTCGAGGCCCTCGAACTTCTGCAGCGCCCCGTCCAGGAAGGCCAGCACATCGTCCATATCGACCGTTCCCATGCGTTCCTTGATGGCGCGGCCGTGGGCCTGGCCGTAGCCGGCGGAGCCGCGCGGGTTGCACATCAGCACGGCGTAGCCCGCCGCCGCGTAGACCTGGGCCTCGTCGAAGAGCGCGCCGGTGAACTGGGCGAAAGGGCCGCCGTGGATGTTGAGCAGCACCGGGTGCGGCCCGTCCCCGGCCGGGCTGACCAGCCACCCATGGACCGGATAGCCGTCCGCGGCTGCGAAGGTGAGTTCCTGCGGCGCGATGATCCCGGCCTCACGAAGCGGCGCCGAGAAGTCGGTCAGCACCCGAAGCTTGCCGCCCTCAGAGACTGCCACGTCCCCGGCGGTCTCCGCGTCGGCGAAGCTCAGGATCAGGGTTCCCGCGTTCTCGGCGGCGCCGGTGACCACCCGCTCGTCGTCGAGTACGACACTGCGTTGCCCGCCGGGGCCGAACTCCAGCAGTTGGACGGTGCCGCGTGCGTTGTTCAGAACCAGCACGCCGTCTGCGCCGCGCAGCTCGATCCCACTGCCGCCCAGGTCCGTGGACTCCGGATCGCTCAGCCTAACGGCGTCGCCGCCTGCCGCCGGAATGACGTACAGCGCAGTGTTACGGGCTACGAAATCCAGACCCGCGGCGCCGATGTCCTGGGCCGCGAAGTACAGCCACCGCCCGTCCCGGCTCTGCCGGACCGCCCCGACGGAAAGCCTGCCGGTGTTGCCGCTGCCGGTGCTCACGGGCTCGGGGCCGCCTCCCCCGCCCCCAGGTTCAACAGGGATCCGGTAGATGCCGCTTACCAGGTCATTGTCGCGGCCCTCGTGCAAGGCGGCGACGAAGTAGACGGCGCGGCCATCGGTGCTGAAGCTGGCGCCGTCGTGGTCGGCGGGGGCCGTGGTCAATGCGCGTACAGCCGGCAGGCGCCCGTCACCGTCGCCGCCCTCGGCGGCCTCGGCCGCCTTGACGGCTTTGAGCGCCCGGCCGGCGGGGGCCACCGCGGGTTCCTCGGCCAGGCGGGGGACGTCGATGATGTGGAGCTGGAGGGGTTTGTCCGCTGTGTAGCCGACGCCATTCATCCGGTACTGGTAGTCCGTGATCAGCCGGGCGTCTTCTCCGCCTGCGGCCACCCCGTCGACCGTGCCGTACCGGCCGTCCTCCGGTTTTCTGGCGCTAAAAACGATGCCGCGGGAATCCGGGGACCAGGCGAAGGCACTCACGCCCAGCGGTGCGTCGGTCACGGGAACGGGCTCGCCGCCGGCGGCCTCGACGATGTGCAACTGCGGCTTGCCGCCCGGCACGGCACGGAGGAACGCCAGCACCCGCCCGTCCGGGGAGAAATCCGGTGCCGTGTCACGGAAGCCGCGGGTGAGCCGCCGCGGAGGGAGCGCCGGATCCACCGGTACCTCCCACAACTGGCCCACGTAAGCGTCGGCGTCGAAATCGGGGCGCACCACGGACACGACGGCCCGGGAGCCGTCCGGGTGCACGGCGGGAGCCGAAACGGACTTAAGCAGGGGAAGATGTTCGGGTTTCACGAGTGCGAGCCTAGCCGCTGCCGTCCGGGAGGTGAAATACCTCACACCGGCGCGCCGCTGCGCGCAGCGGCGGCCGGCAGCCCGGCGATGGCCGCGGCCGGCGGCCCTACGATGGAGTCTATGCCCGCAGCCTCCCTTGCCCTCCTCGTGTGTCCCGTGTGCAGGAGTCCCTTCGAGCCGGGCAGTGGCGGCAGGTCCCTTGTCTGCCGCGCCGGCCACAGTTTCGACGCCGCCAAGCAGGGCTACTTCAACTTCCTGACCGGTAAAGGCACGGTGTTCGAAGCCGACTCCGCCGACATGGTGGCGGCCCGTTTCGATTTCCTGTCGGCCGGTCATTACCGGGGATTGGCCGGCGCCGTCGCCGACCTCGCTGCGCCCTTCCTGGCCGGCGCCGGAACCGCGGTGCTGGATGCGGGCACCGGCACCGGCCACTACCTTCGTGCCGTGCTGGACCGGATTCCGGTGCCGGCCGTCGGCCTCGACATCTCGAAATTCGCGCTGCGCCGGGCGGCGCGGCTGAACCCGGAGGCGCTCAACCTCGTCGGCGACGTGTGGCAGCCGCTTCCGCTGGCGGACAACGCCGTCGACGTCGTCACGGTCGTCTTCGCACCGCGCAACGCGACCGAGTTCGCTCGCGTCCTGCGCCCGGGCGGCCGGCTGATCGTGGTCACGCCGCGGCCGGGACACCTGGCCGAGATCGCCGGGCAGACCGGCATGCTGGGCATCGAACCGGCCAAGGAGGAACGCCTCGCGGCCACGCTGGCCGGGCGCTTCAGCGCCCACCCCGGACGGGAGTTGGACCTGACGCTGAGCCTGACGCCCGCGGATGTCGCCAACTTGGCTGTCATGGGGCCGGCCGGGCACCACCTGGACCGGGATGCCCTGACCGCGAGGGTGGCGGCTCTGCCCGCACGCACCGCCGTCTCGGCCCGGTTCCGGATCAGCCTCTTCGAGCCGCTGCCCGCGCAGGAGGAGGCCGGGGATTCAGCCCCCAGGTAACGAGTTGGCCACGTTCGCTGGCTGATAATGGCAGCCCGCCCGCTCCCCTGCTGTCCGGCCTAGGATGGAAGCACGTGACGGGGTCTGCGCCTGCGACCCCGGGCTGAGCGTCAAGGGGGACGAGATGTTTGAATGGCTGGCCGACAACTGGTGGGCCCTGTGGCTCACGGTCTTCCTGGTGTTCGCCGTGGTGGAGATGCTGACCCTCGACCTGTTCTTCATCATGCTCGGCGGCGGCGCCCTCGCCGGCCTGCTCTCCGCATTCGCGGGAGCCGACCTCTGGCTCCAGATCGTCGTCTTCAGCGTGATCTCGCTGCTCATGATCGGCTTCGTGCGGCCCGTCGCGCTCAAGCACCTGCGCAGCAGCCCGGCCGACCAGCGCAGCAACGTCGAACGCCTGATCGGTGAATCCGCGCTCGTCATGGAGCCCGTCAGCGCCAACGGAGGCTTGGTCAAGATCGGCGGCGACGTCTGGACCGCCCGCTCGGACAGCGGCGTCCTGGCCGCCGGCCAGCGCGCCGTCGTCCGAGCCATCGACGGTGCCACCGCCGTCGTCGTCCCGCAGCCGGATTCGGCAGCGGAACGGGAAACGACAGCGCAGTAGCCACAGAAAAAGCTGCCCCGAGGGGCAGACATCCTTCCTGCCGCCGCCACCGGCCGCAGGGGCAGCGGCAGACGAACTGCCGTCGAAGAAGCAAAACCACATATCTGGGGAAAAAGGTGATGTATGGATATCGCAGTCGCAATAGTGCTGCTGGTACTCGTTGCGTTCGTAATAATCGTGCTGGTGCGCTCGGTGCGGATCGTTCCGCAGGCCCGCGCCGGCGTCGTGGAACGCCTGGGCAAGTACCAGCGGACGTTGAACCCCGGCCTCACCATCCTGATTCCCTTCGTCGACCGGCTGCTGCCGTTGCTCGACCTGCGCGAACAAGTGGTCTCCTTCCCCCCGCAGCCGGTGATCACCGAGGACAACCTCGTGGTCTCCATCGACACCGTGGTCTACTTCCAGGTGACCGACGCGCGGGCCGCCACGTACGAGATTGCCAACTACATCCAGGCAGTCGAACAGCTCACCACCACCACGCTGCGCAACGTGGTCGGCGGGCTGAACCTCGAAGAAGCCCTGACGTCCCGTGACCAGATCAACGGCCAGCTGCGCGGAGTCTTGGACGAGGCGACCGGTCGCTGGGGCATCCGGGTCTCCCGGGTGGAGCTGAAGGCGATTGACCCGCCCCACTCCATCCAGGACTCGATGGAGAAGCAGATGCGGGCCGAACGTGACCGCCGCGCAGCCATCCTCACCGCCGAAGGCACCAAGCAGTCGGCCATCCTCACCGCCGAAGGCCAGCGCCAGTCTTCGATCCTGAAGGCCGAAGGTGACGCGCAGGCGGCGATTTTGCGGGCCGACGGTGAGGCGCAGGCCATCCAGAAGGTCTTCGACGCCATCCACAAGGGCAACCCGGACCAGAAGTTGCTGGCCTACCAGTACCTGCAGACGCTGCCGAAACTTGCCGAAGGCAGTTCCAACAAGCTGTGGATTATCCCCAGCGAGGTGGGCGAGGCACTCAAGGGCATCGGCAGCGTCCTGGGCGGGGTCAACCCGGGCGGGGCGTCAGAAAGCGCGCCGGAGGGCTAAGCCAGGCGGCACGACGGACAAGATGGGGAGGCATCCGCCGCGGCGGGTGCCTCCCCTGTCCGTTTCAGGAGCGCAGCTTTCGGGAGCGCAGCTTCCAGGCGCGGCACGTTCGGGAGCAGCGGCCCTGAAGCCGCTACGCCGGGGGTGCTGGCGTCGACAGGTAGTCTTCGATGGCGTCCGCGGCGGCAGTCGATCCGCCGGCTGAACGGACGTGTTGGCTCATGGCCTGCAGGTTGCGCCGGACTTCCGGATCCCGGTTGAGGCCGGCGGCGGCGGTCAGGATCAGTGCGGCTGAGAGCCCTTCCGCAGGCAGGCGGCGGCCCAGATGCAAGTCCTCGACGCGCCGGGCATTCGCTTCCTGTTCCGGTTGCAGCGGATAGGCCAGCAGGGGCACCCCGAAGTACAGCGCCTCCATCGTGGAATTCATCCCCGTGTGGGAGAGGAAGACGTCGGCGTGCCGCAGGACCTCCAACTGCGGAAAGGCAGGACGGATGTCGACGTTTCCTGGGATTGGCCCCAGCTCCGATACCTCGACTCGGTCGCCGATCGCCATGGCTACCTGCCAAGGGCTGGCGGCGAAGGCCTGAAGGCACATCCGGAAGAAGTCCGGACGGTCGTTCAGCGGCGTGGTCCCGAGCGAGATGAACACCAGGGGCTGGTCCTTGCTGCCGGGTTGCCATGCCCCCGCGGTGACTCTGGGACCAAGGCTGGGCCCGACAAAGTGGAAGCTGGCGTCAAAGGTGTCTCCGGCGGGTTGAAATTCCCTGGGGATGAAACAAATGCTCAACGACGCCGGCGGCCCCTCCATGAGGGAGAAATGGTCCAAACCCTGCCCGGCCGCGAAGTCCTCGATCCGCTGGCGGGCCTGTCTCCATGCTGCCAGCATTTCGGCCGGTGCTCCGGCCGGCATCAGCTCCCGCATCGAGAAGTGTTCGTTGCTCGCATAGCTCGGGAGCAACGCGATGTCCGGGAGCCCGAGCTTGATCGCGGCCATCTTCCCGGCCAGCGTCATGGCGTCGTAACAGACAGCGTCCGGTAGGTCGGCGGTCAGGCGGGCCAACAGTGCAGGGAATTCCTCCCGTGCCCGCTCGAGGAGACGGTCCAGCAATCCTGACATCATCCCGGGTGCCAGGGCCCCCGGCATTCCTGGCGGCGACGACCCCGGGCGGGCGCCGCCAGGCGAACCGCGGAACCGGGGAAACTGCGCGGCCAGATCCTCCCCGCTCTCCAGGAAGGCGGCTCCGGCAGCATGCACGGCCTGTTCGTAGGTTGCCGAGGTTGCATACGTGACACGGTGGCCGCGGCGGACGAGCTCCGCCACGACCGGCAGGGTCGGATTTACGTGGCCCGCGGCAGGCAGGCAGATAAAGACGATATGCATGGTGCCGCTCCTCGGACAGACAGCGCCCGATCCAGCGGCGGATCCCGCGGCGCATGTTCCGGGTCTCTCATTATCGTACGTACAGTCGCTTTGGATGGCCATGAGCGCGCCCAGCACGACCCGGCACTCCGGGTAGCCGCACCTTGGCTTTACCCGCACTGCCGCATCCGCGTATACTTGTGTATTTGTCCGGTCGGTTCAGCCAGCCGGAACAATTACGCTTCGCGGCGCGTTATACCTACTGATGAATTCTGCAGCTTTCTGCAGTGGGGGAACGCAACGCACAAAGTAGTCCGGTGAGGTCCTTGCGGCCCCCGGCTTGCGCAGGGCCCGGCCCTGCGAACCGATCATGAGGGAGAAAAGATGAGCGATCGCAGCCTGCGGGGTATGCGCCTTGGCGCACAGAGCATGGAGACCGAATCCGGTGTCGAACCGGCTCCGCGCCAGCGGGTTGAGTACCGTTGCGCGGACGGCGAGCAGGTCTTCGTGACCTTCTCCTCGGAAGCGGAGATCCCCCCGGTATGGGTTTCGAAGACCGGCAAGGAAGCCCTGCTGGTCGACGGCGAACGCCCCGTCAACAGCAACGAGAAGGCGGTCCGCACCCACTGGGACATGCTGCTGGAACGCCGCTCGCTGCCGGAACTGGAGCAAATCCTCGAAGACCGGCTCACCATCCTGCGCGAACGCCGCGGCGAACGCCGCTCAGCCTAGCCCTGCCGCAGACTTTCGGTGGCAGCGGCGGCCAGGCCGCAGCCACAAAAGGGCCGGCCGGGTACGTCCGCTACTTGCGGGAGAGCTTGCCGCTAAGGGTGTTCCAGCGTGCGGTGAGTCCCCAACGGGTGACGTTGATCATTGCTTCGACGACGATGTTGCCGCTCATTTTCGACGCTCCCAGTTCGCGCTCCACGAACGTGATGGGGCGTTCCACGATGGTCAGGCCCAGTTTGGCCACGCGCCAGGCGAGGTCCACCTGGAAGCCGTAGCCCACCGAGTCCACCGAATCGAGATTGAGCTTCTCAAGGGTGGTCCGGCGGAAGGCGCGGAAGCCGCCCGTGACGTCCTTGATTTTGACGCCCAGCATGATCCGCGCGTAGGTGCTGCCGACGCGGGAGATAGCCTGCCGGTACAGCGGCCAGTTCACCACGCTGCCGCCGGGGACCCAGCGCGAACCCATGGCGAGGTCTGCGCCCTGTTCCACCGCTTCGATCAGCTGCGGCAACTGCTCCGGTTTGTGTGAGCCGTCGGCGTCCATTTCCACGAGGATGTCGTAGCCGGCGTCGAGTCCCCACTTGAAGCCGGCGATGTACGCCGCCCCGAGCCCCGCCTTGCCCTCGCGGTGCAGGACGTGGACCTGGCCGTCCTCGGCAGCAATGCCGTCCGCCAGTTGGCCCGTGCCGTCGGGGCTGTTGTCGTCAACTACCAGGACGTCGGAGGACGGCACGGCGGTGCGCAGGCGCCCAAGGGTCTTGGGCAACGATTCCAGCTCGTTGTAGGTCGGGATGATCGTGAGGACACGCACAGCGAGGCCTTTCCTTTAAGGGGGCGGGTCGAAGGGCCAGGGCAACCGGCTATCAGCCGAAGACAGGCACAGCTCCCCAGTATAGTCAGTCAGCGGACCGGCGCCCGGCGTGCCTAGTTTCCCAGCAAGCCGTTGGAGAAGAGCTCGACGCCGTTCCGCACCGTCTGCAGGCAGACAGGATCGCTGCCGGTGTCCAGCGCCGGCAGCAGGGGCGTCCGGGCACGGGGGTCCGTGCTCCAGGACTGGACCCGCCCGTCCGCCACCTGGACCATCAGTTCTTCGACTTCCCAGACCGCGAAGCTGGCCGGCGCACCCGGGACGAGCTGGCCCGCCATCGGGTCCCGGTACCGGGCGGCCCGCCAGCCGGCCCTGGTGTGGCCCAGGAACGCGGCCCGCGCGGAGATCCGCTCGGCGTCGTTGTGGTGCTCCAGGCAGGCGCGGACGCTGGACCACGGTCGCAGCGGGGTGACCGGGCTGTCGCTACCGAAGCAGACGGGCACCCCGGCGGAGTAGAAGGAGCCGAAAGGATTCATGCCGGTGTGGCGGGAACCGAGCCGCCGCGCGTAGAGGCTGTCCGGCCCGCCCCAGCGGGCGTCGAAGACGGGCTGCGCGCTGACCGTCACCGAGTACTTCGCCAGCCGGGCGATGGCGTCCGGGCCGGCGAGTTCGACATGCTCCAGGCGGTGGCCGGCCGCGCGGACGCGCTGTTCGCCGACCTCGGCGGCGGCCCGGTCCAGGGCCTCCAGCGCAGCGTCCAGGCCGGCGTCGCCAATCACATGGAAACCAGCCTGGATGCCGAGGATGGAGCACGCTGCCACGTGCGCGGCGGCCTCGTCGACGGAGAGGTATCGGCTGCCCCGCTCCCCCGGCGCGTCGGTGTAGTCGCCGCGCAGCGCCGCGGTGCGCGACCCGATCGAGCCGTCCATGTTCAGGTCCCCGGCCAGGCCCAGCACCGCCACGCCGAGGCTCTCGAGAATGGCGCGGGCCTGGTCCGCCGAACCGGCCAGCTGGCCCCAGTAGGGCAGGATCTCCGGGACGGCACGGCCGGTCCGGTCAGCGGCGTTCCAGCCGGCGGCGAGCTGCAGGTCTGCGACGCCGCCGATGTGCGGGGCCGCCATTTCGGCCAGCGCCACATATCCGTTGGCGGCCGCCTCGGCCAGCGCGGCCTGCTGGTAGCCGAGCAGGGCTTCGGCCGACAGCTTACGCGCGGCAAGGCGCGCGGCGATGTGGGCGGCGCGTTTGACCTGGCCGCTTGTTCCATCTCCGTCGAGTCCCTCGAGCCCGGAGTCGGCCGCCAGCGAGGCGGACACCAGGGCCGAGTGCACGTCCACCCGGGACAGGTACACGCGGCGGCCGCCCGCGGCGCGGTCCAGCTCCTCGCGGCTGGGCAGGGTGGGGTCGGCCCAGAGTGTCTCGTCCCAGCCGTGCCCCAGCACCGTGCCGCCCGCGCCGGAACCGGACACTGAGGAACCGGCGACGGCGTCCAGCAGTTCCGCGGCGGAGCGGACACCGCCCAGCTGCAGTGAGTCCAGCGCGATCCCCGTCTCGGTCAGGTGCACGTGGGAATCCACGAAACCTGGGGCCAGGAGGGCGCCCTGCAGGTCGACGACTTCCATCGAGGAGTCGGCGATGGAGGTGGCGGCCTGTTCGGCGCCGACCCAGGCCACCGTGTCGCCGTCGACCAGCATGGCAGTAGCGAAGGGATCCGCAGCAGTGTAGACGGATCCGTTGCGGTACAGCGTCACCTTGCGCGGTGCCTTAGGTGCTTCGGACGGTGAAACGGTCATGCTGGGGACTCCTCGTAACTGGGGGCCGGCGGTGGCCGGAGGTGCGGGCCGGACGTGCTCTCCGGATTGGAGAAGCTAGCCGGGCGGGGTAGTAAGGGTGGGCGGCTGTCAGCGGCCGGTTACGCGACGGCCGAGTAGGCGACGACGCCGCGTTTGACCAGGCTGATCGCTTCCGCGCAGAGCCGTGCAACGCGCGGTTCCAGGCCCGGGATCTTGGCCAGCTGGTCCAGCAGGTCGATAACCTGTTTGACCCAGCGGACAAAGTCTCCGGCGGCCAGGTCCGTGCCGCTGAGCACCTCCTGGAGGTGCCGACCCTTGGCCCACTTGAAGATCGGCCAGACCAGGCCCAGCTCGGGCTCGCCCGTCAGCGGCAGCTTGTTGGATTCCTCCACGTCCTCGAGCGCGGACCACTCCCGGACGACGGTGTCGACCGCGGACTCCAGCGAGACGCTGGGCATCTTGGGCCGCAGGCCGCGGTCCTCGCGCTTAGCCTGGTAGACCAGGACACTGGCCAGCGCCGCGACTTCGGCGGCGTCGAGGTCGTTGAAGGCGCCCAACCGCAGCGACTGCGAAATCAGCAGGTCCTTTTCGCCGTAGATCCGGCGGAGCCGCTGGCCGTCCGGGCTGATCGAGAGTGCCCCGGAATCCGAGGTCTCGAGGTAACCGTAGGCGGAAAGGACCCCGCAGACCCGGTCGAAGGTCTTGGCGATGGTGTTGGTCCGGCCCTGGATCTGGCGGATCAGGCCGTCCGTCTCCTGGCGGAGTTTCCACCAGCGCTCGGACCAGCGGGCGTGGTCCTCACGCTCGCTGCAGCCGTGGCACGGGTGGGCGCGGAGCTCGCGGCGCAGTTCCGTGATCTTCTTCTCCAGGTTCGGCAGCGCGGCGGCCCGGCCGAAGTCCTCATTGCGGTTCGGCGGGGCCGGCGGCCGGCCATCCCGCATCGCGTTCCGGACCGAGGACGCCAGGTCCCGTCGGGACTTGGGCACCTTGGCGTTGAAGGACTTGGGGATCCTGACCCGGGTGATCGGGGCGAGCGGACCTTCCACGTCGTGCAGGCCGATCCGGCGCAGCTGGTTGTCCAGGGTCATGACCGCGGGACGCGGTTCGCGTGAGTGGTGGTCCGAGCTCAGGACGACGGCGAGGCCGGGCGCCCGCCCCGAAGGGACGTCCACGACGTCGCCGGGCAGCAGCCGGCTCAAGGAGTCCTCGGTGACCGACTTCCGGGCCCGGGACGTCCCCTTCGCGGCGCTGTTCTCCGCTTCGGACAGCGCCCGCCGCAGCCGGGAGTACTCGGTGAAGTCGCCCAGGTGGCAGGTCATGGCCTTGCTGAAGCCGGCGAGGGATTCTTCCCGGCCGCGGACCTGCTTTGCCAGCCCGACGACGGAGCGGTCAGCCTGGAACTGCGCGAAGGAGGATTCCAGGATTTCCCGGGCGCGGGGCCGGCCGAACTGCGCCACAAGGTTGATGGACATGTTGTAGGTCGGCCGGAAGCTGGAGTTCAGTGGATAGGTCCGCCGGGAGGCGAGGCCAGCGACGGCCGCCGGATCTGTCCCCGGCTGCCAGAGGACGACGGCGTGGCCCTCGACGTCGATCCCGCGGCGTCCTGCCCGGCCGGTCAGCTGGGTGTACTCCCCCGCCGTGATGTTGACGTGCGCCTCGCCGTTGAACTTGTCCAGCTTTTCCAGCACCACGCAGCGCGCCGGCATGTTGACGCCCAGCGCGAGGGTCTCGGTGGCGAATACGGCCTTGACCAGTCCGTCCACGAAGAGTTTCTCAACCACTTCCTTGAATGTCGGCAGCATGCCGGCGTGGTGCGCGGCCAGGCCGCGGAGCAGCCCGTCCCGCCAGCTCCAGAAGCCCAGCACGTCCAGGTCGTCGGAGGGGATGTCCTGGGCTGCCTCGTCGACCCGGCGGGCAATAATGAGCTGTTCCTGCTCGGTGGTCAGCCAGAGCCCGGCGGAGACGCACTGCGCCACGGCGGCGTCGCAGCCGGCGCGCGAGAAGATGAAGGTGATGGCAGGCAGCAGGTCCATCCGGTCCAGGCTGGCGATGACCTGCGGCCGGCTGGCCTTCCGGACCGGGCTGCGGGTGCCGCCTTGCGGGGCTTCGTCCCGTTGGTTTCGTTGGTTGCGCTGCCGTTGGTTGCGGCCGCCGTGGCCGAAGCGGCCGCGGAAGTTCATCTGGCTCTCGGCGCGTGCCATCGAGAGCAGTTCCGGATTGACTTCGAAGCCGGCCCGCTCGGTGATGACGGCGCTGGCACCGGCTTCGGCTGTTGCGGCCACGTTGTTTTCGCCGGCGGCCGCGATCTCATCGAAGCTGGTGTCGCCGGCAAACAGGTCCACGATCTTGCGCCCCACCATGACGTGCTGCCACAGCGGAACGGGACGGTGTTCGGAGACAATGACGTCGGTCTGGCCGCGCACGGTGTCCAGCCAGGCGCCGAATTCCTCGGCGTTGGAGACCGTGGCGCTAAGCGACGCCACCTGGACCTCGCTGGGGAGGTGGATGATCACTTCTTCCCAGACGGCGCCGCGGAACCGGTCCGCGAGGTAGTGCACCTCGTCCATCACCACGAAACCCAGGTCCTCCAGGGTGTCCGAGCCTGCGTAGAGCATGTTGCGGAGCACTTCGGTGGTCATGACCACCACGGGCGCCTCACCGTTGATGCTGGTGTCGCCGGTCAGCAGTCCCACCTGGGCCGCGCCGTATTTCTCCGCCAGCTCGGCGTACTTCTGGTTGCTCAGCGCTTTGATCGGCGTCGTGTAGAACGCTTTCAGGCCCCGCTGGAGGGCCAGGTAGATAGCGAACTCCCCCACAATCGTCTTGCCGGCACCGGTGGGTGCCGCCACCAGGACGCCGCGGCCCGCCTGCAGCGACAGGCATGCCTCGCGCTGGAAGGGATCGAGGTCGAACGCCAGCGAGCGGGTGAAGCCGCCCAGGTACGTTTTGGCTTCTGCGGCCCGCTCGGCGCTGGCGCGGTAGCGCTCGGACGGCGACTCCGGCCCGGGTAGTGAGGACATGCTTCCAGCCTAGTGTGCCAAGGGCTAGAGATTTTCCAGCTCTGAGCTGGGAGTGGCCAAGTCCGCGGTGGCCTCCGTCTCGGCGGCGACGCGGGCGGTGCGCTTCTCCCGCCGGCGGTCGTTGAGCAGGCACAGCCCGATCGCGGTGAAGAAGAGCACCAGCATCGGCACGGCGAGGTAGAACATGCTCGTTGCGTCCGCACCGGGGGCCGCCATCGCGGCGAAAAGGCAGACCAGGAACACGGTGATTCGCCAGCTCTTGAGCAGCTGGCGGCCGGTAATCAGGCCGGCGAGGTTCAGCCCGAACAGCACCACCGGCAGCAGGAAGGCGATGCCGAAGGCCAGCAACAGGCGCAACACGAAGGACAGGTACACCTGCGCGCTGATGAAGTTGGAGCCGCCCGAGGGGGTGAACTCCGTGAGGACCCGCACCGCATTGGGCAGCACCAGCCAGGCGAGGAGTACGCCGCCGACAAACAGCGGCACGGCGGCCGCCACGAAGGACAACGCCAGGCGCCGCTCCTTCTTGTGAAGCCCGGGCACGATAAACGCCCAGAGCTGGTAGATCCACACCGGGCTCGCGACGATCAGGCCCAGGAACACGGACACCTGGATCATCAGGTCAAAGGAGCTTGCCACGCCGTCGAAGTTCAGTGAGGCCTGCCGGCCCTGCTGCTCATTCAGGTCTCGGATCGGCTTGGTCAGCGCCGCCAGCATCGGCTGGTAGAGGAAAAATCCGATCACGGTGCCGACGACGACGCCGATCGCCGACTTGAAGAGCCGGTTCCGCAGCTCCTTGAAGTGATCGAGGAGCGCCATCCGGCCCTCGGGGTTCGATCGGCGGTTCATGGTTACTGCCATGTGGTTCTAGGCGCGGCTCGGCGGCGGAACGTCAGTTCCCTCGCTCGGGCGGCTTTCGGTGCCGGCGGACCGGGGGTGGTTCACCACTTTGCCTTCGACGGCGTCGGAGTCATCCTTCGTCTCCGCAGTGCCGTCCTTCTTCATTTCGCGGACCTCGGATTTGAAAATCCGCATCGACTGGCCCAGGCTGCGGGCCATGCCCGGCAGCTTCGGTGCAGCGAAAAGCACCAATGCCAGGACGATGATGATGATGAGATGCCAGCCTTCAAGCCTCATGCCGGGTGGTCCTTTCGTTTGAGTACATCCTACGTCTTACGGAGGTCGATGTCGCGCAGCGCCTGGGGCTGTCCACGCTCCGCCTTGCGCCGTATCCGACGCAGCCGCCGGGCTTCCTGCCGAGCCGTCTTGGATGCGTCATAATCATGTCGCATCAGTGCAGGCTGGGCAAAAACAGCCGCTCCGGGTGCGGCTCCCGGACGAGGCGCCCCGCCGCCGTCCGAGCCTACGGCGGCCAGATGAACAACGGCTGAACCGGAGGTAAGCGGGTCGGAGGCGAAGTTCGCGAACCGGTCCCCGGCCTCACCCAGTTCCTTGGCCGTGGCCATGAACTGCCGGAACAGCCGGACGCCGAGCACGCCGATGAAGAGCAACGACAACGCAACGAGCGCTATCCAGATTACGATCCAGGACCACCAAGGCATGCTGTTCAGTCTAGCTGGCGTGCAGCGGAGTCCTCGTACCGTGCCAGGGCGGCGTCGAGCCACCCGCGGGTGGCGTCAGCCAGGTCTGCGGGCTGCAGGATCCGGACGGTGCCGCCGTGCTGGGCCACGAACATCGGCAGCCAGTCCGCGCTGCCGAAGCGGATTTCGGCCAGCAGATTGCCGTCCGGAAGCGCCGCTGTCCGCTCGGCGTAATAGTCGTCCGCCAGGCCGGCGCCCTGCCGGGTCAGCTCCAGGACCACCACGACATCGTCGTCGTTGGGGGTGAACAGCTTTACCGGAAAACCGTCGGCCGGGTCGGCGGCCGACGACACCGGGAGTCCGTTGGGCTGCAGGTCTTGGATCCGGTCCAGCCGGAAGTTCCGCAGCCCGTGTGCCGAGTGGCAGTAGGCCTCGAGGTACCAGGTGCTGTCCAGCGAATACAGCCGGTGCGGGTCCACGTCGCGTTCGGAGACGGCGTCGTGTTGCGGGGCCAGGTAGCGCAGCCGCAGCTGCGCTCCGCTGCGGATGGCGTCGCGGGCCGTTTCGAGGGTGGCGGAGTCCTCCGGCGCCACCTCGGGTCCAGCCACCGCCGCTGCCTTGAGGCCCTCTTCGCCTGCTGCTGCCATCAGCTTGAGGGTGACGGACTCCAGGGCGCCTCCCTCGGCGAGCCCGGGCAGCCCGTTGAGGGCTTCCAGGCCGGTTAGCAGGGCACAGGCCTCGTCCACGGCGAAACGGACCGGACGGGTGAGGTCGAGGTCCTGAATGATGTAAACGTGGTCGTCGTCCCACCGGATGTCCAGGAGATCGTCCGGGTAGCCTTCGGGGAGTCCGGAGCAGATCAGGATCCGCAGGTCGTCCTCGAGTTCCTTGCGGGTGATGCCGAAACGACCGGCGACCTCGCTGATGTGTAGCCCCTGGTTGTGGACCAGGAACGGGACCAGCTGCAGCATCCGTTTGAGCTGGTCCTCGGAGGTGCGTTTACGGGTCCGCTGAGCCGGTCCCGAGCGCGGAAAGTCGATCGGCGGGACCGGCGCGGAGGCGAACGCGGCGGCGGCGGCCAGGCGCCGACGCACGGCGGCGTGCAGCTCCGGCGGGTCGACGACGGCGGCTTTCGGACCGTAGGAAGCGAGTTCTTCGGCGAGGGTCTCCGCGTCCCGGTACGGCACCCTGAGGCGGTCGTAGCCATCGGGGACGGGGGCCTCATCAGCGCCCGAGGAGCCCGCCAGGGCGTGCTTGCGCAACCCCAGCAGCGCCCCGGCGGCGACGTCGACGACGGCGTGCCGCACGGGCAACTCGGGCAGGGCGGCGAGTTGTTCGCGGACATTGAAAGCCGGCGGCGGAGTGAAGGCCTCGTGCTCCAGGAGGGTGACGGCGGAGGTGAGGCGCGAGAGCCGGAAGAACCGTTTGTCCGCACGGGCGCGGTCGTAACCGACCAGGTACCACTGTCCGAAGCGGCTGCCCAGGCCCCAGGGTTCAACCGTGCGCTCCTCCTCCTGGCCGGTGCTGCCGGCCAGGTAGCTGAACGTCACGGTGTGCTGGGAATGGACGGCGGCGACGAGGTCCTCGAACGCCTGCCCGGCCGGCCGGATGCGGGGCTGGACGCCCGGGGGAAGCTCGGGGTCCACCAGACCGCCGGACGCCTGCAGCTTGCGGACCGCGTTTTGGGCGGCGGAGCCAAGGGCAGCCTGCTCCCACAGCTGGGCCGCCAGGATCAGCACCGTGCACTCGGCCGGGGTCAGGCTCACGTCCGGCAGCCGGTTGGATTCCTTGCCGATCCGATACCGCGTGGTCGCCGGATCGTCCGAGCCCCAGCCCGTGTCGGTTACGGTCTCGACCTCGAAACCGAAGGCCCGCAGTTCGCCTTTGTCCCGCTCGAACATCCGTCCGAAGGCGGCCTCGGAGCTGGTGGTGTCGTGGTAGACCTTCAGGCGCAGTTCACTGCGTCGCAGCCCGTATTTGGTGTTGAGTAGCGCAATGAGCAGGTTCAGGAGGCGTTCAGTACGTGAGGCGGACACTCCGCAAGGGTACTAAAGACCCCGCGCCGAAAACGCGAAAGCGCGGCAACAGCCGGAAGAACTTTCCGATTGTTACCGCGCTCCGGCGACAGGGTGGCCCGGGTGGTCCGGGCCGTGCTTACGCTGTGGCGGGCCCTTAGCGGACGGCGACGAGGTCGACGACGAAGATCAAGGCCTCGTTGGGGCCAATCGCTCCGCCCGCGCCACGGGAGCCGTAGGCCAGCTCGGAGGGGATCTCCAGCCGGCGGCGGCCGCCGACCTTCATGCCCAGCAGGCCCTGGTCCCAGCCCTGGATGACCTGGCCAACGCCGACCCGGAAGTCGAGCGGTGCGCCCCGGCCCCAGGAGGCGTCGAACTCTTCGCCGGTGGACCAAGCGACGCCGACGTAGTGGGTGGAAACGGTGTCGCCGGCCTTGGCTTCGGGGCCGTCGCCTTCGATCAGGTCGGTGATGACGAGTTCGGTGGGTACGTCGCCCTGGGGGAAGTCAATTTCCGGCTTCTGGCGGTCGAGGTTGCGCTGTCCAAACGACATGGTTGCTCCTTTGTGGTTGCTTGGTGGGTGTTGGTTACTTGACGCCGAGGATGTCGACGACGAACACGAGGTCGCCCTGGGGCTGGCCGCTGGCGGCAGTGGCATCAGGGTAGGCGAGGTCCTTCGGGACGACCAGGAGGACGCGGGAGCCGACGGTCTTGCCGTCGAGGCCCTGGGTCCAGCCCTTGATCACGCCGGTGAGCGGGAAGGTCGCCTTCTTGCCGCTGTCGAAGCTGGAATCGAAGACCTTGCCCCCGGCCAGCGCCACGCCGACGTAGTTCACCGTGATGGTATCGGTGGACTTGACGGCCTGGCCCTTGCCCTTTATCAGGTCCTGCGAGATGAGGGCCTTGGGTGCGGCCACTCCGTCGACGGAGATGACCGGAACGCCCTTGTCGTTTTCCTTTACGGTCGGCAGGCCGGCCGGCGGGGTCACGGCGTCGCCCTCGGGCTTGTCGAGGACGGGAGCCGCGTCCTTCGCGGCGAGGATCTTGATGACGAGCAGCTGGGAGGGCTGGGGTTCAGCGCCTTCCGCGGCGGCCTGGCCGGGGACGGCCAGGGCCAGGTGCGAGCCGACCTTGGCTCCGACGAAGGCGTTGTAGATGATCGCGCTGTTGGTCTTGAGATCATCGTTCAGCTCAAGCTTTTCGGGATCCTTCGGGAAGGTGTCCTCGACGGTGGAGCCGTCCTTGCCGTTGAAGGCGACGATTGAGATGTCCGCGACCTGGTTGGCCTTGACGCGGTCGCCGCTGCCCTCATCGACGACCTTGACGGTCGGTTGCGTGACGTCCAGCGGTTTGGTGAACTCAACGCCGGGAGCCTTCTTGTCGCCGTTGTCGGTGAGTTTCAGCGAGTCCAGTTTCGCCGTCTCGCCGGCGGACTGGCTGGTAGGTTCCGGAGCGGCGGGCTGCCCGCCGCAAGCGGTGAGCAGCAGCAGTCCGGGGATAAGAATTGCTAGTAGTCGGCGCACGTAAGAACTTTCGTCGGGGCAGGGTGGGCACTTCACCGGACAGATGCCAGCGGCAAAGCATGCGGTAGCCGTGAGACGGCACCTTTTCCAGAGTAACGTGGAAAGCTGGGTATCAGCCCATAGAGTCCAGCAGGGCGTCCACCCGCTCGTCCACGCTGCGGAAGGGATCCTTGCACAGGATGGTCTGGTGGGCGCGGTCGTTGAGCTTCAAATGGACCCAGTCCACGGTGTAGTCGCGGCCCAGTTCCTGCGCCCGCCGGACGAAGTCGCCGCGCAGTTTGGCCCGGGTGGTTTGCGGCGGGGCGTCGACGGCGTCCTTGACGGCCGTGTCGTCCACCACGCGCCGTGCCGCGCCCCGGGACTGGAGCAGATAGAAGAGCCCCCGGCTGCGGGAAATGTCGTGGTAGGTCAGATCCAGCTGGGCGATCCGCGGCGCGTCGAGTTCCAGGCCGTGCCGCTCACGGTAGTTGTCCATCAGCTTCTTCTTGATGGCCCAGTCCACCTCCGTGTCGATGGTGCCCGTGTTGCCGCTTTCAATGGCGTCCAGGGTGCGCTCCCACAGATCCAGGATCAGCGGGACGTGGGCGTTGTGGGCGCCGCGGTCCGCGACGAACTCGGTCACCTTGTTCAAGTACTCGCGCTGGATCTCCAGGGCGGTCAGCTGCCGCCCGTTGGCCAGCCGCACCACCGCGCGCCCGGTCAGATCATGGGAGATCTCGCGGATGCTGCGGATGGGGTTCTCCATCCGCATGTCGCGCATGATCACGCCGGCCTCGATCATCCGCAGGATCAGGTCGACGGTTCCGACCTTCAGCAGCGCCGTCGTCTCGGACATGTTCGAATCCCCCACGATCACGTGCAGCCGCCGGTAGAACTCGGCGTCGGCGTGTGGTTCGTCGCGGGTGTTGATGATGGGCCGCGACCGGGTCGTGGCGGAGGAGACGCCCTCCCAGATGTGGTCGGCGCGCTGCGAGAACGCGAACGTGGCGCCGTGCGGGGTCTTCAGGATCTTCCCCGCCCCGGCGATCAACTGGCGGGTCACCAGGAAGGGGATCAGGATTTCAGCCAGCCGGGAAAACTCGCCGCGGCGCGGTATCAGATAGTTTTCGTGGCTGCCGTAGGAGTTCCCGGCCGAGTCGGTGTTGTTCTTGAACAGGTACACGGTCCCGTTGAAGCCTTCGGCCGCCAGCCGTTCCTGCGCCTCGTCCACGAGGTCATCGAGGATCAGCTCCCCGGCCCGGTCGTGGGCGATGAGCTGGGCCAGGTCGTCGCACTCGGCAGTGGCGTACTCGGGGTGGGAGCCGACGTCGAGGTAGAGCCGGGAGCCGTTGGTGAGGAACACGTTGGAGGACCGGCCCCAGCTGACCACCTTGCGGAAGAGGTAGCGGGCCACCTCCTCCGGCGCCAGCGGGCGGGATTCCGGGCTCGAATAGGAAATTCCGAATTCGGTCTCAATCCCGAAAATGCGCTTGTCCATCTCAGTTCTCCTCAGCCAGCAGGGCCACAATGTCGGCGTCGTCGAGGCGGCGGAAAGCGCGCCGGGTACCGCGGCTGCTTTCGGAATCGCGGTCCAGTACGCCGACCTCCACGGCCGACGCCGGCAGCGCGTCAGCCTCCTTGTCCGCGACCAGTCCGGCCAGGGCCAGCCGGATGGCCCCGGCGAAATCGAGTTCGCCGCGCCAGCCGGCGGCGACAGCCTCGGACACCTTGTCGGCCTGCCCGCCCATCACGATAAAGCCCTGCTCGTCGGCGATGGACCCGTCGAAGGTCAGCCGGTAGAGATGGTCGGCTTCCGGACCGGCCCCGACCTCGGCCACCGCCAACTCCACTTCGAAGGGCTTTTGCTCCGCGGTGAACACGGCGCCGAGGCTCTGTGCGTAAACGCTGGCCAGCCCGCGGGCCGTCACATCCTCGCGGTCGTAGGAGTAGCCCCGGACATCGGCGTACCGGACCCCGGCCTGCCGCAGGCTCTCGAACTCGTTGTATTTACCGACGGCGGCGAACGCGATCTTGTCGTAGATTTCGCCGATTTTGTGCAGCGACGGCGACGGGTTTTCGGCCACCAGGGCGATCCCGTCACGGCAGCTGATGACCACCACCGACCGGCCCCGGGCTATCCCCTTCCGGGCGAAGTCTGCCCGGTCCTTCATCAGCTGTTCCGGTGAGACATAGAACTGCTGGGTCATCTCAGGCCTCCCGCTGGGCTACGGCCCGTGATTCGATGATGGTGCCGGCCACGGCGGCCAGTTGGCGTTCCGGGATACGGACCGCACCGGACCGGCTGACGGTGTACACCACCGGCCAGAGCTGCCGGACCGGGTCCGGGCCGCCCGTGGCGGAGTCGTCGTCGGCCGCGTCGTACAGCGCCTCGACCGCCACAGCCACGGCTTCTTCTTCGGCGAGGCCGGGCCGCCAGAGTTTCTTCAATGCGCCGCGGGCAAACATGGAACCCGAACCGACGGTGTGGTGTTCCTGCTCCTCGTACCGGCCGCCGGTGACGTCGTATGAGAACAGCCGGCCGACGCCGGCGGGCCGGTCGAAGCCGGCGAACAGCGGGATAACGGCGAGCCCCTGCATCGCCATGGGCAGGTTGCCGCGGATCATCGCGCCGAGCCGGTTGGCCTTGCCGTCCAGGCTCAGCGGGGTGCCCTCGATCTTTTCGTAATGTTCGAGTTCAACCTGGAACAGCCGGGTGATGTCCAAGGCGATGCCGGCGGTCCCGGCAATCCCCAGCACGGAATATTGGTCGGCCGGAAACACCTTTTCAATGTGCCGGCTGGCGATCACGTTGCCCATCGTGGCGCGGCGGTCACCTGCCATCAGCACTCCCCCGGCGTAGGTCATGGCGACGATGGTGGTCGCGTGCGGTGTCTGGAGCGGCACCGCGGCGGTTCCCGCGGGCAGCCCGGTGGGAGATCCGCCGTTCAGGGCGCCGAGCAGGGCGTTGTAGGGCAGCAGTTCCGGCCGGGACCGCTGCAGGTGTTCGGTGAATGAGGACGTCGCGTTCGCTGCTACCTGGTTGGCTGATGTTTCCTGCACTGGTGCACTCCCTCAACGTAGTGGCTCAACGACTTCCGGCCCGCAGCCCAGTGTTTCCTCAGTTCCGCGTCTCCTCCGCTAGTTCCACGCCGGCCAAGGACCGCTGGCCTACTGGCCGCCCTTTTGGACGAAGGCGCGGACGAATTCCTCGGCGTTGGACTCCAGCACGCCGTCAATCTCATCGAGCAGATCGTCCACGCCCTGGGTCGCGGCAGAGGCCTGGCCTTCCGGCGGCGCAGGGGTGGCGGGAATGTCCTCGTCCACCTCGGTGTCGCGGGACTGCGGCTGCTGCTGCTCCTGGCCTGCCATCGTTTTCTCCTTCTCGCTGTCTGTCCCATCGTGCTTGGGACATCCTGTAAGCCCATATTGCCACGCCGGGGCGTCGCGCGGGGGTCTTTCCGACTAGGAACCCGGGGGCAGTCCAAGGAGCTCCGCCAGGAACGGCCCGGCCTCGCGGTGCCGTGCAAACAGGCCGCCGGTCAAGGCCTCCGTGCCGCGCAGCGGTTCGCGGGTGGGGACGCGCTGCAGCTTGCCGCGGCCCGGCAGGTCGAAGATCACCGAGTCCCAGCTGGCCCCCACCAGGTCCGTGCCGAAACGGCTGACGCAGCGCCCGCGGAAGAAGGCCCGGGTGTCCGACGGCGGTTCGGTCACGGCGCGGCTGATCGCCTCGTCCTCGACGATCCGCTGCATCCGGCCCCGGGCCAGGAGCCGGTGGTAGAGGCCCTTCTCGGGGCGGATGTCCGCCCATTGCAGGTCCACCAGGCCCAGCCGCGCGTCCGACCACTCCAGTCCGTCGCGCTGCCGGTAGCCCTCCATCAGGGAGAGCTTGGCCAGCCATTCCACCGTCGACGCCGCCGCCGCCCGGTCGCTGTCCAGCTCGGTCAGGGTCGCGGACCAGCGTTCCAGCACCGCGTGGGTGTGTCCGTCGCCGTCGACGGCGTCCGCCACCCCTGTGTCCTGCGCGAGTTTCGCGGCGGCCTCGAAGTAGATCCATTGCAGGTCCAGGGCGGTGACGCGGCGGCCGTCGAGCAGGCGAAGGGTGGCGGTCAGCGAGGTGTCGTGGCTGATCGCCTGTAGGGCGGCCACCGGTTCGTGGACTTCGACGCGGGGCGCCAAGCCGTGCTCAATCAGGCTCAGCACCATGGCGGTGCTGCCGAATTTGAGGAAGTTGGCGGCCTGGCTGAGGTTCGCGTCGCCGATGATGACATGCAGCCGGCGGTACTTGTCCGCGGTGGCGTGCGGCTCGTCCCGGGTGTTGATGATGGGGCGGCGGATCGTCGTTTCGAGCCCGACTTCGGTTTCGAAGAAGTCGGCACGCTGGCTGATCTGGTAGCCGGGCCGGGAGCTGTCCTGGCCGAGGCCGACGCGGCCGGCACCGCACATGATCTGGCGGGTGATGAAGAACGGCGTCAGACCCCGCGCGATCTCACCAAACGGGACCGACCGGGGCATCAGGTAGTTCTCGTGCGAGCCGTAGGACACGGACTTGTTGTCCGTGTTGTTCTTGTACAGGTTGATCGGCGGAAGCTCCGGGTCCGCCGCCAGCCGCCGGACCGCGGCGAGGGCCACCAGGTCACCTGCCGCGTCCCAGGCGACGGCGGCGCGCGGATTCGTGACTTCAGGGCTGGAATATTCCGGGTGGGCGTGGTCCACGTACAGCCGGGCGCCGTTGCCGAGCACCATGTTCATCAGCAGCGAGCCTGACTCGTCCTCGCCGTCGTGGTCCAGTTCCGCGCGGCCGTAGGCGAGGGCGATCGCCTCCGCGTCCAGGACCGGCGGACGGTCGGTGAGCTGCTCAGGGGTCGCCGCGCTCCGCTCCAGGGTCCAGCCGCGCGCGTCGTGCAGGGGCTCCTCGTCGGTGTAGTCCCACCGGGTTTCGGCGCCGCCGGCGGCACGCTGCCGGGTCACCTGGGCGTAGGCCTGGATGACCCGGGCCGACATCATGGTGGCGTTGGCGCCCGGCGCGGAGGGCGCGTGGATGCCGTATTCGGTTTCGGAGCCCATCACCCGCATGGCGCCGCCGACGGGCAGCCCGCCGGTATCGCCGGCCGGACGGCCAGGCACTGCCGTCACAGGTACTGGCCTGTGCTGGGCATGGTTTCGATGGACTTCCCCGGTTCCTGTCCGGCTTTGCCCTGGACGATGGTGCGGATGTACGTGATGCGTTCGCCCTTCTTGCCCGAGATGCGTGCCCAGTCGTCCGGGTTCGTGGTGTTGGGCATGTCCTCGTGCTCGCGGAACTCGTCGACGACGGCGCGCAGCAGATGGTCGATCCGCAGCCCCTTCTGCCCGGACGTCAGCAGGTCCTTGATGGCCGACTTCTTGGCCCGGTCCACCACGTTCTGGACCACGGCCCCGGAATTGAAGTCCTTGAAGTACAGCATCTCGGTGTCGCCGTTCGCGTAGGTCACCTCGAGGTACTCGTTGGACTTCTCGGTGGAGTACATGGCCTCCACGGTGCGCTGGATCATGGCATCCACGGTGGCCTGGACGTCGCCGTCGTGCTCGGCGAGGTCGGAGCTGTGGAACGGCAGGTCCGTGGTGATGTACTTGTTGAAGATGTCCGCCGCGGCTTCGGCGTCGGGGCGCTGGATCTTGACCTTCACATCCAGCCGGCCCGGCCGCAGGATGGCCGGATCGATCATGTCCTCCCGGTTGGAGGCGCCGATCACGATCACGTTGTCCAGCCGCTCCACGCCGTCGATCTCGCTGAGCAACTGCGGCACGATCGTGGTCTCGACGTCCGAGGAGATGCCGGTGCCGCGGGTGCGGAACAGCGAGTCCATCTCATCGAAGAACACCACCACCGGGCTCCCCTCGGAGGCCTTCTCCCGGGCGCGGGCGAAGATCAGCCGGATGTGCCGTTCGGTCTCGCCGACGTACTTGTCCAGCAGTTCCGGACCCTTGATGTTCAGGAAGTAGCTCTTCATGTCGGTCTTGCCGGCCCGCTCGGCGGCACGGGCGGCCAGCGAGTTGGCCACGGCCTTGGCGATTAGGGTCTTGCCGCAGCCCGGCGGCCCGTACAGCAGGATGCCCTTGGGGGCCTTGAGCCCGTGCTCCCGGTACAGATCGGGGTGCAGGAACGGCAGTTCGACGGCGTCGCGGATCTGTTCGATCTGCGGGCCCAAGCCGCCAATGTCCTGGTAGGTGATATCCGGGACTTCTTCGAGGACAAGGTTCTCGACTTCGGACCGTGGAATCTTCTCCAGCGCGTACCCGGTGCGGGTGTCGATCGAAAGCGCATCGCCAACCCGCAGCTTCTGCGCCAGGAGGGCCCCGGAGAGCCGGATCACCCGCTCCTCGTCGGCGCGGCCAACTACGAGGGCGCGGTCTGAGCCCAGCAGTTCCTTCAACGTGACGAGGTCGCCGGCCCGCTCATAGCCGAGCCCGGCCACCACCAGCAGGGCCTCGTTGAGCAGGACCTCCTGGCCGACGGCGAGCTGGTTGAGGTTAACCAGCGGGCTGATCCCCACCCGCATCTTGCGGCCCGCGTTGAAGATGTCCACGGACTCTTCGGTGGCGGCCTGCCCGCTGTTGCCGGGCGCCGGGTGCCGCTTCGGGTTGAGCTGCAGGACCGTGCCGAAACTGTACGGCGGCTGGCCCTCCTGGTCCAGGGCGTTCTTCAGCCGCAGGATCTCGGCCTTGGCCGTTTCCAGCATCCCGACCAGTTTGGAGTTGTTCTGCGTGGCGGCCGCGAGTTGACGGTCGATGTGGCGGAGCTTGTCGCGCAGGATGTTGACCTGGCGTTCGGCCACGGACAGTTCACTGTCCGCAAAGCGGTCGACGTCGGCCGCCGACGGCTCGGTCCGCCCGGCAGCGGCAGCCGCCAGGGCCTCTTCCTCGGCCGGTGTGCGGCCACGGTCGTTGCTCGGAGTCTCCATCGTTCATCAGCCCCTTCAGTACCTCTATTAAGACCTTAGCCCCAAGAGGTGGCACGCCGCTGAAGACTTCCGAAATGCGGACTAGTTCGTAACCTCGGGGGTGTCCTTGACGTTCGTGCCGGCGATCGCGTCGCGTGCCGCCCGCCGCAGTTTCTTGTCCGACACTGCCCGCTCGCCGACGGCGCCCGGGGTCCAGGCGTTGACATCCTCGGCGTCGAAGTCGGTCTTGGACGGCCGGCGCTTGACCGAGATGCCTGTAACGCCGTCGGCCAACCGGCGGGTGACCAGCAGGAACCCGGTGTGCGCCACCATGCGGTGGTCCGGGCGGACGGCGAGGCCCTCCAGGTGCCAGCCGCGGACCATGGACTCCCAGGCATCCGGCTCGGTGAAGCGGCCGTCGGCGCGGATGGCCTCTGCGGTCCGGGAAAGCTGCGTCACGGTCGCGACATAGTTGATCCAGACGCCGCCGGGAGCCAGCACGGTGGCGACGGCGTCGAGGCATTCCCAGGGGGCAAGCATGTCCAGGACCACGCGGTCCACGGAACCCGGCTTCTCCGTCCGGACGACCTCCTCCTGGAAGTCGCCGAGGCTGATCTGCCACGCCGGGTGCGGGCCGCCGAAGATCGTCTCGACGTTGCCGCGGGCGATGTCCGCGAATTCCTCACGCCGTTCGAATGAGTGCAGGTAGCCGTTGTCCCCGACCGCACGCAGCAGCGAGATGGACAGCGCGCCGGAGCCGACGCCGGCCTCGACCACCCGGGCGCCGGGGAAAATGTCCGCCATGGTGACGATCTGGCCGGCATCTTTGGGGTACACCACGGCGGCGCCGCGCGGCATCGAGAGCACGAAATCGGAGAGCAGCGGCCGCAGGGTCTGGTACTGCTGGCCGACGTTGTTGACCACGACCGAGCCGTCCGGCTGGCCGATGATCTCGTCGTGGTTGAGGAAACCGCGGTGCGTGTGGAAGGCCCCGCCGGCCTCGAGGCTGATGGTGTTCATCCGGCCTCGTTCGTCCGTGAGCTGCACCCGCTCGCCTTCGCGGAACGGTCCGCGGCGCCGGGCTGCGCCCACCGGCGGCTTGCCCGTTGTGGTGGGTGTGCTCGTGGTGTCCCCTGCGGGGATGTCGCTGCTCATGGAATGTTCCTCGCTCCTGTAAAGCTGGACGGCCGCGGTGATAGCGGCGGGCGCCGGCCCGTGGTCGTGGGCCGGATAATTCGCGACCGGCAGGTAACTCTACCGGTTCGGGTCCTAATTACGGCCCTCGGTCCCTGCCCGGGCGCCCGCCGTTCCTTGCTGCCGTTTGCCCGTGAGGGCGTTCAGGACGGTGAGCTGGCGGAGCAGCCCGGTGACGGTTCCGGCGTCGTCGACGACGGCGTAGTCGGAGCCTTCGAGTTGAGCAAGGTAGGCCAGCAGCTCGGCCCCGCGGTCAGTTGCCTTGACGTAGGCGCCGGCAGCCAACGGGTACGCGACGGCGGAGGCCGGGGTCGCGGCCGCGAGGGCCGCCGGAACCTGAGCGGCGGCAGCGTCGTCGACGACGGCGGCGGGCCGTTCGTCCGGACCGTAGAGCACGACGGCGGGGACTCCGGCGCCCGAATAGCGCAGCACGTCAGCGACGGTGGCGGTAGCCGGCAGGCCGATGGCCGGCTCGGCGAGGGCGGCGGCGTCGACCAGGTGCAGCCGGCTCCGGTACCGGGCCTGCTGAATGGAGGCCGACGCGCCCATCCAGAGGAAGCCGCCCACCAGGACGGTGATGAGCATGAGGGAGGTGTCCGGTTGGTTGCCGCTGAGCAACGGCAGCGCGACGAACCATGCGGCGATAGCGATCACGATGATCCTGCCGGTCCAGCCTGCCGCGATGGTGCCTTTCTCGCGGTTGCCGGTGGCTTTCCAAACCGCGGATTCGACCAGCCGGCCGCCGTCCAGCGGCAGCCCGGGCAGGACGTTGAAGATACCGATCAGCAGGTTGGCCCACACGAAGATGTTCGCCAGGGTGTCAGCGACTCCGGCCAGCTGGCCGCCGGTGAGCAGCAGCCAGCCGCCGGCGGCGAGGGCGAGGTTCGCGGCGGGCCCGGCCAGGGCCACAAGCACCGATTTGCCCGGCGAAGCGGTGAAGTCTTCGAACTGGGTGTGGCCGCCCCAGAGGTTGAGGACGATCTTGCGGGTGGGCCAGCGGTACATCCGTGCGGTGAGCGCGTGGGCCAGTTCGTGGACCAGGACCGAGATCAGCAGCAGCACCGAATAGGCGAACGCCACGAGGTAGGCGCTGACGCCCAGCCGCGGGTCGTTGTGCGCCAGGACCGGCCCATAGACGATGACCGTGAACGCCGCGATGGCGAACCACGAATAGGCCAGCACCACGGGAATGCCGGCGATCTTGCCGAGCGGGATCCCGCCGCGCAGCGAGAAGGGACGCTCCTCGGTGCTCTGCTGGGTGTTTTGCGGTTCAGTCAAGGCCGGCTCCGACGAATTCGTGCCGGAGGGAGATGAGTTCCTGCAGATCGGCAACGGTGCGTCCGGCCAGGGTGTCCCAAGTGGCGCGGCGCGGGTCGTCGGCGAGCGGGACAATATGCGGAATGGCCACCGTGACGACGCCGGAGGCCACCGCTGCCGCGACTCCTGGTTCCGAGTCTTCGAGGGCAACACAATGGCGGTGATCCAGCTCGGGATCGTGCTGCTGCAGGAGTTCAACCGCCCTCAAGTAGGCCTCGGGGTGCGGTTTGCCCTGCGTGACAGTGTCCCCGGTAACGAGGAACTCGAAATAGGGCTTGGGCAGGCTGGCGACGATCTCGCGGGCCAGGGGTGCCTCGGACATCGTTACGAGGGCGCAGCGGACGCCGGCCGTGTGCAGCGCGTCCAGCAGCTCCCGCGCGCCGGGACGCCAGGGCACGGACTCGCGGACCTTGCTGACGACATAGCCGGTGAGGGTATCGATGATGTCGCGGGCCTCCATCTCCACCCCGGCTTCCTGGAGGATGCCTGCCGAGTAGACGAGCGACTGCCCGACGAGCTGCATGGCTTTATCGTGCGACCACTCTCCGCCATGGGCGGCCACCAGGGCGTGTTCGGCTTCAATCCAGTACCGTTCGGTGTCCACGATCGTGCCATCCATGTCCCAGAGCGCGGCTTTGAGCAGGGGCTGGGAGGCTGTGGATCGCATGCCCTCAAGTCTACGGGGTGGCCCCGGTTCGCCGTCCCGGGCTACGCCGTCGGCGAATTTCCGGCGCCCTTCGGTGCCCGCCTCCCTGCGCTCCCCCGTGTCTTGGAAGTAGGGTGAAGACATGAATAGCTTCGAGCCAGACCCCACGGACACGGGCGTCACGCCTGAGCCTGAGCGGTTGTTGCAGCCCGTGCCCGAGGGCCAGCGCATCACGGTGATGCTTGCGGCCTTCGAAGGGTGGAACGACGCCGGCGAAGCGGCGAGCGACGCATTGCGGTACCTGAACAAGCTTTGGGGCGGCAAGAAGGCCGGTTCGATCGATGCGGACGAGTACTACGACTTCCAGTTCACCCGGCCCACCATCCGGCGGACGGCCTCCGGGGAACGGAAGATCAAGTGGCCGTCCACCCGGATTTTCAAGGCGAGCGTCCCGGGCTCGAATGTGGACGTCATCTTCGTCCAGGGCACCGAGCCGTCCTATAAGTGGCGCGCCTACACGGCCGAGCTACTGGTGCACGCCGAAGCGCTGAAGGTGGACTACGTGATCCTGGTCGGTGCCTTGCTGGCGGACGTACCGCACAGCCGCCCCATCCCGGTCAGCGCCTCCACCGACGACGCCGCGCTGCGGGAGCGGATGGACCTGGAAGCCTCGCAATACGAGGGACCCGTGGGGATCGTTGGCGTACTCGGGGAGGTGGCCCTGCTCGCCGGCCTGCCTACCATCTCCCTCTGGGCGGCCGTACCGCACTACGTGGCCCAGGCGCCCTCGCCCAAGGCCCAGCTGGCCCTCCTGCACCGGATCGAGGAACTGCTGCAGGTTCCGCTGGATACCCACGAGCTGGTCGAAGACGCCGACGCGTGGGAACGCGGCGTGGACGAACTCGCCACTGAGGACCCCGAGATTGCCGCCTATGTGCGCCAATTGGAGGAAGCCAAGGACACCGCGGATCTCCCCGAGGCCAGCGGCGAGTCGATCGCGCGGGAATTCGAGCGCTACCTCAAGCGCCGGGGCAAGGACAAGCCCTAAACGGTAGCCCGGGCCCACCCCGGGCTACCGCTTAGACAGGCCTAGCTACAGTTCGACGCCGAGCAACGCATCGACGGCGTCGCCTACCAGGGCCGCGTCCGCGGCTGATCCGGCTGATCCGGCCGGACCGCCTGCTACGGCGGCCAGCGCTTCGGAGGCCCAGGCATCCACTGCTGCCAGTGCACGCGGGGCATCGAGGTCGTCCGAGAGAGCTGCCCGCAACTCCGCCAGGAGAGCTGCGGCCGACCCTGCGGGGGCCACCTCGACGGCGGCACGCCACGTCTTCAGCCTGTCCTTGGCCGCGGCGAAGCCTTCATCGGTCCAAGACCAGTCGCTGCGGTAGTGGTGTGCCAGGATGGCGAGCCGGATCGCGCCGGGCTCCTCGCCGGCGGCGCGGAGCTTCGACACCAGGACGAGGTTCCCCTTGGATTTGCTCATCTTTTCGCCGTCGAGGCCCACCATGCCGGCATGCGCGAAGTGCTTCGCCAGCGGTTTTCCGGTCAGGGAGTAGGCATGGCCCGCTCCCATTTCGTGGTGCGGGAAAACGAGGTCGGAACCGCCGCCTTGGACCGTGAACGGCGCGGGCAGATATTGCTGCGCGATTACGGTGCATTCGATGTGCCAGCCGGGGCGCCCCTCCCCCAGTTCGCCACCCGGCCAGCTGGGCTCACCCTCCCGGGCGACCCGCCAGAGCAGCGGGTCCAAGGCCTGGCGTTTCCCGGCACGGCCGGGGTCGCCGCCGCGCTCGGCGAACAGTTCGAGCATCTCGGCGTCGGAGAGCCCGGAGATGGACCCCAGCGTCCACGCGTCGGGCGCCTCGACCGAGTGCTTTCCGGCCGCTTCGACGTCGTAATAGATATCGCCGTCCGGTTCTCCGGCGGCGCCGGCGACCGCGTAGGCCAGGCCGCGCTGCCGGAGCGACTCGATCGCGGGAACGATCCGCGGGATCGCTTCGACGGCACCCACGTAGTTGTCCGGCGCCAGCACGTTCAGGGCTTCCATATCGGTCTGGAACAACTCGATTTGGCTGGCCGCGAGGTCTCGCCAGTCCACGCCGGTCGCCGTCGCCCGTTCCAGCAGCGGGTCGTCGACGTCGGTAACGTTCTGCACGTAGGCAACCTGCTGGCGACCGTCGCGCCAGGCCCGGTTGAGCAGATCGAAGGCCACGTAGCTGGCCGCGTGCCCCATGTGGGTGGCGTCGTACGGGGTGATTCCGCAGACATACATGGACTGGTTCCCCGTCGCTTCAAGGGTGACGACGCCGCGCTTGACGGTGTCGAAGAGTCGCAGCGCGGGCATGCTGCCCGGGAGTTGGGGAACAGGGCGGGAGGTCCAGGATTTCACATCCCAAGCCTAGTGCTAGGCGCTGATGACATTGAAACCGAGCAGCAAGTAGAGCGCGAGGCCGAGGAAGATCCGGTACCAGACGAAGTTCCGGTAGCTGTTGGTGGAGACGTATCGAAGGAACCAGCCGATGATGACGTAGCCCACCACGAAGGCGATCACGGTGGCGAGGCCGGTCTCGGGCAGGCCGTAGGGGCCGGTGATGCCTTCCTTCGAGACGACCTTGTACAACTGGTAGAGGCCGCTGCCGAAGACGGCCGGAATGGCCAGCAGGAAGGAGTACCGCGCCGCGGCTTCGCGGGTGTACCCCATCAGCAGGCCGGCGGTGATGGTGCCGCCGGAGCGTGACACCCCGGGGATCAATGCCATCGCCTGCGCCAGCCCGAAGAAGATGCCGTGCTTGTAGGTGAGCTGCGTGAGGTCCCGTTCCTGGCGCCCGACGGCGTCCGCGACCGCGAGGATCATGCCGAAGACGATCAGCGTGGTGGCGACGACCCACAGGCTGCGGAGCACCGACTCAATCTGGTCCTGGAAGAGCAGGCCCAGGACGATGATCGGGAGGCTGCCCAGGATCACGAGCCAGCCCATCCGCGCGTCCGGGTCCTGCCGGGACACCTTACCGGTCTGGGAGCCGAACCAGGCCCTCACAATCCGAACGATGTCACGCCAGAAGTAGACGATGACTGCCGTCTCGGTGCCCAACTGGGTGATGGCGGTGAACGCTGCCCCGGGGTCGGCGGCGTCGGGCAGGAAGGCCCCCACGATCCGCAGATGGGCGCTTGAAGAAATGGGGAGGAATTCTGTCAGTCCCTGCACAAGGCCCAGAAAGGCCGCTTCTAACCAGTTCACGTTTATAGACCCTACGGTATGCAGGGTCTGGAGCATCGTAAGCTTGCAGGCATGCAGCAGCGTTATGTCGGCAACAGTGGGTTGCGAGTCTCGTCCCTATCCCTTGGCACCATGTCGTGGGCCGGTGAGACTGATGAACAGGATGCATCCGGCCTGCTCCGCGCCTTTGTTGACGGGGGCGGGACGCTGATCGACACCGCGGCTTCCTACTCCGGTGGCAGGGCCGAGGCCTTGCTCGGCGGCATGCTGGGCGACGTCGTTGCCCGCTCTGAAGTGGTGATCTCCACCAAAGCCGGCCTGACGACGTCGGGCGGCCGGCACAGCGTCGACACGTCCCGCAACGGGATGCTGTCCGGCCTCGATGCGAGCCTCGYGCGGCTGGGCACCGACTACGTGGACATCTGGTTCGCCCAGGCCTGGGATCCGAACGTGCCGCTGGAGGAAACCCTGTCCGCACTGGACTTCGCGGTGCGCTCCGGCCGGGCACGCTACGCCGGTGTATCCAATTTCAGCGGCTGGCAGACCGCCAAGGCGGCCGCGGTGGCGGGTTTCCCGCTGGTCGCCTGCCAGGCCGAGTACTCACTGGTGCGGCGCCAGGCCGAAGCCGAATTGATCCCCGCCCTCGAAGACGCCGGGCTCGGCCTGATGGCGTGGGCACCCCTGGGACGCGGCGTCCTGACTGGGAAGTACCGCGGGCACATTCCGGCCGACTCGCGGGCCGCGCACCAGACGCTGGCCAGCTACGTCGAGCCATACCTCGAAGGCAACGCCTCGAGCGTCGTTGAAGCAGTCGCGATGGCGGCCAAGGGGCTCGGCCGTACCGCCTTGGACGTGTCGCTGAGTTGGCTGCTGTCCCAACACGGAGTGGCCACGGCCGTGGTGGGTGCCCGGACGCCGGTCCAGTTGAAGGAAATCATGGACGCGGTGCTGACGCCGCTGCCGCCGGAGATTGCCACCGCACTCGAGGACGTCTCCAGCCCCGCCTGATCCCCCACGGCCGCGGGTAACGATCCTTTGGCTCCAAGGCCGCCAAGACCATCTCCGCCGCTGAGGCCTGCCTTGGTCTTGGCCGGCCCACAGGACCCCCGTCCGATTGGCCCACGAACCGGGAAATCTGCGGTCTTCAGGGTCGTGTCCCCACCAAAGATGGCACCATGGGGACATGACTCCTGCTCACGGGTTTGCGGACTCCTTTCGACGTCCCCGGCCGGTCCAACCCAAGGCCGGTCAAGAATCGGTGTGGGACTACCCGCGGCCGCCCAGGGTGGAGCCGCGAACGGAACGGGTCATCGTGCGGCTCGGCGGCCAGGTGATTGCCGACACCACCGATGCGGTCCGCGTCCTGGAGACGAGTCATCCTCCTGTCTACTACTTGCCGTTGGACTCATTCCCGCCCGGTGCACTCGTTCCGGTTGAAGGCACCAGCTATTGCGAGTTCAAGGGCGAAGCGCACTACTTCGACGTCGTTGCCGGCGGCGTCACCGCCCCCCGGTCCGGGTGGACCTACCCCGACCCAACCCGCGGTTTCGAGGCGCTCAGCACCCGGGTGGCCATCTACCCGGCTCGCATGGACTCCTGCGAGGTCGACGGCGAGCAGGTGACCTTCCAAGAGGGCGGCTTCTACGGCGGTTGGATCACGGCGCAGATCGTTGGTCCGTTCAAGGGTGGCCCCGGTACGGCCGGGTGGTGAGCTCTAGCGAGGGACGAAGTTCACGGCCTCGTAGTGTTCGACCAGCGGGAACGGCTCGTAGAACCTGTGCAGAAGGTCCTGCCAGTCCTGGAACTGCGGGGAGCCCCTGAAACCGTTGGTGTGGTCTTCCAAACCAGCGGTTGTGGATTCCGGAACTCGACCGCACGGATCACCAATGCCGCTTGGCAACGCTTCATGATCGGAAGTAGTGGTTTCGTTTGGGTTGTTGGCGGGGGTCGAGGTGGGGTGGCGGGATGAACCAGGGGATGCCGGCGCGGGGTTGGATGGTCCAGTGTTCCTTGTGGATCAGGTGGTGGTGGTGGGAGCAGAGCAGGACTCCGTTGTCGGCGGAGGTGGTGCCGCCGCGG
>NZ_JBFTMR010000012.1:0-111309 GCF_056397065.1 Arthrobacter sp. 05N428_2
AACCCGCGCATATCAGTCTGACAGCGCCGTCGATCAAGACGCGCCGGCCAACCGGAGCAGGCGGGGAGCGAACACAAAAGAGCGGTCCAAGACATCCAGCCTTGGACCGCTCACCCATGCCCGCTTGACAAGGAAGGCCTACATATCAGTTGTGCAGCGCGGCCCACAGGTTCAGCGACGCCGCGAACACCGTCCAGGACAGGTAGGGGAGCATGAGCAGCCCGGCGGTGCGGCTGATCGGCCCGAAGCGCAGCACCGTGACCGCAACTGCGAGAGCCAGTGCCGCGATGATGACGAAGCCGATCCACAGCGCGGGGGTTCCCAGCGCCGGATACAGGCCAAAGAACGCCGGCGACCACAGCAGGTTCAGCACCAGTTGAACCGCGTAGGCCTTGAGGGCGCCCCGGGTGTGTTCTGCCCGATGGCGCCACACCAGCCACGCCGCGACCGCCATCGCCAGGTAGAGGACGGTCCAGACCGGCCCGAAGACCCAGTTCGCCGGCGACCACGGAGCTTTGTCCGCGGCCGCATACCAGCCGCTGACGTTGGTCGCGGTCGCCAGCCCACCGAGCGTGGCAACAACGGCCGACGCCGCCACCAACACCAGCAGCGCCAGGGCCTGGGAACCGCGATTCCCGACCGCGTCCGGGCGGGTGGGCTGACGGGAGAGCGACGGTTCCGGCTGGGCAGGCATGCCTCCAGCTTAATCGGCGTACGGACGGCCGGGCACGGTGACCCGGCACCCTGAGGGCTCCTGCCTCCCGATAGACTTGAGGCTGCATGCCAGCCATGCCGCCGAAGCTCGTCCGCGAAGATTGGATACCGCACCCTTGCGAGAATTCACTGCCCGCTTTGCCTCCGCCGAAGAGGTCGCCAACTGGGACGCCCACGTCACAGCGAACCCCAACGGTGGAAACCTGCTTCAGTCCGAGGCTTTCGCCGAGGTCAAGCAGCACTTCGGCTGGAAACCCCTTCACCTGGTCTACGAGACGGCAGAGTTCACGAGCTACAACCTGGTCCTGGAGAAATCCTTCCCCGTGCTCGGCAAGCTCTGGTACCTGATCAAGGGACCCGATGTCGCGTCGGTGCAGGATATCCCAGGCATCGTGGCCGCCAACGCCGAGTTCGTCAAGCGCGCCAGGCTCGGCGTCTTCGCCATTAAAATCGAACCGGACATCATCCTCTCCGACGACGCCCGCCGGGTCATCGAAAGCGCCGGGCTGGTCAAGACCCACAACCTGCAGCCCAACGACTCCACCGCGTTGCTGGACATCTCGCCGGAGGAAAACCAACTGCTCCGCAACCTGCACTCGCGCGGCCGCAACGCCGTTCGACGGGCCATCCGCGAGGGAGTGGAGGTTCACAACGTGGAGCCCACCGAAGAAAACTTCCGGGCGATGTACGCGCTGATGACCACCACCGTCGAGGCCAAGTCCCAGGTCCGGGTCCGCGAATACGAGTACTACCGCCAGTTCTGGTCCAACTTCCTGGCCCGAGGCCAGGGCCGGCTGCTCTTCGTTTACGAAAACGACGTGCCCTCGGTGGGCGCGTTCGTGATCAACTACGGGCGGAAGGCCACCTACAAGGACGGCGGGTCACTGCAGAAACGCGCGCAGTACGGCGACTCGCACCTGGTCCAGTGGACGGCGATCAACCAGCTCAAGGACCTGGGCTGCACGGAATACGACTTCTGCGGCACCCCGCCCAGCGACAAGCTCAAGGACACCGCCAACCCGTTCCACGGCCTGGGGCTGTTCAAGACCAGCTTCAGCAAGACGGTCACGGACTTCGTCGGCTGCTACGACCAGGTCCTCAGCCCGCTGAAGTACAAGGCCTGGATGGCGGCCGGAGAACGCGTGGCACGCCAGCTGTACACGCGGCGTACGGGCCAGCAGTTCTATTAAGCGCCCGCCAAGCTGAATTAAGGAGGCCGGAATGAACAAACCACCCGACGGCCGCCGCGGGCCGCACACCGACGGCCTGCCCCGGACCGAACCGATGTCGCCCCTGCAGGTACGCCAGAACGCCGCTGCCAAACGCATGCTGCGCAGGCTGGTGCAAGGCGAGAATCCGCCGACGGCGCCGCTCAGCATCGTTGACCGGCTGGCCGGGAGCCCCTACGCCAACCCGATGATCCAGGTCGGGGGGGTGGACACCTCCGCCCGCAAGACCATCGACTTCGCGCTGAAGCTGGCCGAATCCATGTTTCGGTACGGTGCCGGCGCCCTGGAAGTGGAAACCAGCATCATCGCCATTACTGCCGCGCTGGGGTTGAAGAATATCGAGGTGGACATCACCAATCAGTCGGTGGCTATCAACTATGCGCCCAAGGACCAGACCCCCATCTCGTTGCTGCGCGTGGTGCGGTCCTGGACCAACAATTACGCCGGCCTCGCCGAGGTCCACCAGCTGGTCACGGACATCGTGGCCGGCGGTATGGGCCGTGAGGAAGCGGTGCGCCGACTTGAAGACATCACGCACAGTTCGAAACCCTTCCCGCGCTGGATGGTCACCGTGGCGTTCGGTGTGTTCTCCGCCGTCTTCGTCGGCGTGCTGGGCGGCGGGGTGGCTGCCTCCGGCATCGCCTTTCTCTCCAACCTGCTGATCAGCCTGCTCGCGCGGCAGTTGGGCCGCTGGCGCACGCCGGACTTCTTCATCACTGCGGCGTGTTCCTTCGTCGTGACCCTGATCGCGTTGCTTCTTTGGCGTTTCGGGAGCCCGGTGGGATTCCAGATCGCCCCGGCAATCGTGGTGGTGGGCGGCATCCTGCTGCTCCTGCCCACCGGCCGGCTGGTCTCGTCGGTGCAGGATGCGATCAACGGCTTTCCGGTCACAGCGGCCGGCCGGTTCCTGTCCACCATGCTGACCTTCGGTGCACTCGTTTCCGGTATTGCCGTCGGCTTTGTCGTGGGGGCGATGACCGGGATGGAATCAATCGACGTCACCGAAACATTCCCGCCGAAGTATCCCTTGTGGGCGCTGGTCGCGCTGGTGGCGATCGCCGTCGTCGCGATCGGCGTCACTGAGCAGACCTCGCCGAAGCTGTTGTTGCCGACGGCGGCGGTCGGCGTCGTAGGCCATTTGGTCCTGGTAGGGGGCACTGCCGTTGGCGTCGGCCCGCGGTTCGCCCCGGCCCTCGCCGCCGTCGTCATCGGCCTGCTGGCCAGGGTGGTGGCGCTCCGGATGGGGGCCCCGCAGCTGGTGGTCGCCGTCCCCGCGGCGCTCATCCTGCTGCCCGGGCTGACTATATTCCGGTCCATGTATGTATTGACGATTGAGGAATCTGAGATCCTGGTGGGTGCCGGCGGGATGCTCAACGCCGCGGCGATCGTGCTGGGAGTGGCGGCCGGCATCGTGCTCGGCGATACGCTTGCTCGTCCGCTGACGCGGAGCCTGGCCAGCAACGAGCGGCGCCGGGCCAGACGCCGCTAGGTGCGGCGGGATAGCCCTTCCGGCCACCCTGATGCGCCGAGTTTCCCCACTTTTGCCCGGAGTCGGCGGCGGGGCGGCCAGCCGCACCGGCGTGTCCGGGCGTCATGATGGCAAAGGTGGGGAAACCCCGAAGCGCTGTTAGATCTTGCCGATGGGGAGCTTCTTCTCGGCCTGGAAGTCGTCCTCCACCCGGCCCGTGGCCCAGTAGCCGGACAGCGAGACCTGGCTGCGCTCGAGTCCGCGCTGGGCGTAGAACACCTCGCGCAGGCCCTTCATGTAGCCGCGCTCTCCATGCGCGAAGACCTGGACCCGCCCGTCCGGCCACGTCGCGCCGCCCACCGCGTCCACCAGCAACCGGGTGCTGCCGGCCGGAGCGCCCCGGCGCAGGAGCCAGCGCAGCTCGAGGCCCTCGGGCGCGTCGAGGGCCAGAACGTCCGCGTCGCTGTCAACCTCCAGGAAGGCGAGGCCGCGGGCGTCGCGGGGGAGTGACTCGATGGCGGCGCCGATCGCCGGCAGGGCGGACTCGTCGCCCGCGAACAGGTGCCAGTCTGCCGCCGGATCCGGGTTGTAGCCTCCGCCGGGGCCGGTGAAGGCGAGGGTGTCGCCGGCCTGGGCGGCGGCGGCCCACGGGCCGGCCAGGCCCTCGTCGCCGTGGATCACGAAGTCGATGGCGAGCTCGCCCGCCGTTTCGTCGACCCAACGGACGGTGTAGGTCCTGCTGAAGGGCCACTGTTCCCGCGGGCGGGATTCCCGGATAGCCGTCAGGTCCAGCGGCTGCGGGTAGTCGATCCCCGGTTGCGGGAACGCGATCTTGATGTAGCGGTCCACATAGCCGTTGTTGACGTAGGCGGCGAATCCCGGGCCGCCGGCGACGATCCGGACCATGTGCGGCGAAAGCTGCTCCCGGCGCAGGACCGTGAGCGTGGTTTGGGGCCGGGAGCGCCGGGCATCCGCGGCGGCGGCGGGGGCAGAAGTCATGAGGCTAAGCCTAGCTAAGAACCCGGTCAGGGCAGCGCCGGCAATTCCCAGTCCACGACGCCGTCGCCCTGGGCAGTCAGCAGTTCATTGACCCGGCTGAAGGGCCGGGAGCCGAAAAAGCCGCGGGCGGCCGAGAGCGGACTGGGGTGCGGGCTGGCGATCACGGCGGCGGAGCCCAGCAGCGGCCGCACGCCCTCGGCGTCCTTGCCCCAGAGCACCGCCACGAGGGGTGCCGGGCCGCCGCCGTCGGCTCGACGGTCCGCGACTGCCCCGATGGCCGCCGCTGTGACAGCTTCCCAGCCCTTGTTGCGGTGCGAACCGGCGGCTCCGGCGCGGACGCTGAGGACCCTGTTCAGCAGCAGCACCCCCTGCTCCGACCAGCGGCTGAGGTCACCGTGCACCCGCGGCGGCAGGCCCAGGTCGGCGTCGAGCTCCTTGTAGATGTTGGCTAGGCTGCGCGGGATTGGCCGGGTCCGGCCGTCCACCGCGAACGACAGCCCGACGGCGTGGCCCGGCGTCGGGTAGGGATCCTGGCCCACAATCAGCACCCGCACTCCGGCCAGCGGCTGGCGGAAGGCACGCAGCAGGTTCGACGGCGCCGGGAGCACGTCGTGGCCGTCGGCTGCCTCGACGGCGAGGAATTCGAGGACTTCCCGCAGCTGCCCCTGCACCGGCGCCAGCGCGGCGGCCCAGTCGGGCGCCACGAGTCCTTCCAGCGGCAGCCGGGCCAGCTCCGCGAAGCCGGGGGTCCCGGCAGCCTCGGGTTCGAGCTGGAAGAGCGCGTCGGGATCTATCGAAGTGGGCACCGTCCCATTCTCGCAGTTCGTCCCGGGACCAGCCCGCCGCCAAATGACAAGCCTGTTATTCGGCCGTAACATGTGGGGGAGACCTATCGGAACGAGTCAGGGAGTGTGTCGTGGCCGAAGCAGCACCCGAGTACCAGCGGGCTGAGCGGGCGGACCTGACGACGGCGGCCGGCGACTCGCCGCTGAGCAGCCGGGACCAGCAGATGCTCGCCCTGGAGCGGCAGTGGTGGAAGTATGCCGGCGCCAAGGAACAAGCCATCCGGGAGCTCTTCGACCTCTCGGCCACGCATTATTACCAGATCCTCAACGCCCTGATCGATACCGAGGCGGCCTTGGCGCACGATCCCATGCTGGTCAAGAGATTGCGTAGACTACGTACGTCACGACAACGTGCCCGCACCGCACGCCGCCTGGGTTCAGACGCGTAAAATCCGCGGGAAGCCGAGCCGCAGGCGGGATTCCGTGGGGAATCCGGCGGCCGGCTATCAGCCAGAAATCAGCAAGGACGTCGCTTTACCATGACCAAATACGCTCGGGATGAATTCGATCGGGTCCCGGAGACCGCCGCGCGCCAGGGTGTCCACCGGACAGTCTCCGCACCCCGCTCCCGGCGGCTGGGTCCCATTCTGTCCGCCGGGACTGCGGCCCTCGCGATCGGCCTGGTTGCCTTCCTGCTGCTGCCGAAGCTGGGCTTCGGGCCCTCTGGCGGCTCTGCCATGAGGGCTGACCAGGCCAGTAACAACGCCGCCGCGTCGACGACGCCTCCCACCGCAGCGGCCACCCCGTCGCCCTCCGCTAGCGCTGACCCGACCGGCAGCCTCGCCCCCGCAGGCTCGACGCCGCCCCCGTCGGCGACGCCCTCGGTGCCGCCCGCTGCCGTCGTCGACAAGACACAGCCCGTGACGGTCTACAACGGAACCACGACGGCGGGGCTGGCTGGCCGTGTCGGATCCACCGTCACTTCTGCGGGCTGGGGCCTCGGGCCTGTCGGCAACTGGGCCGGCGCCCCCCAGCGAGCCTCCGTGGTCTTTTACGACGGCCCGGCCCAGAAGGCCAACGCCCAGGCGCTGGGCTCGCTCCTCGGGATCTCCATGCTCGTAGATTCCGCCGATTTCAAGATGCCGCTCGTCGTCGTGCTGGGACCCGGCTTCATGTAGGACGCTGGAGCGTTTGGTTACAGTGGCTGCGGACGTCCTTCCGCAGGCCGCGGCGCACAGCGAGGTGGGCCGCGAGGAAGCTAGCTGAAAGTGTGGAGAACATGGCATTGGGGACCGTGAAGTGGTTCAACGCTGAAAAGGGCTACGGCTTCATCACCGTGGACAGTTCCGGTGACGACGTGTTCGTGCACTGGTCCGCGATTGCGGGCGAAGGCTACCGGGCCCTGGCCGAGGGCCAGCGGGTAGAGCTGGAAGTGGGCGAGGGCGAAAAGGGCCCGCAGGCAGAAAGCGTCCGGCCCGCCTAGTGGCACTCCTTACCGGGGCCGCTGCGGCCACTGGGGCCCGCGGCCCGAAGTCGGTATCCGGGCCCTCGAACGCGCGCCGGTTCAGTTGTGCCGTAGCCGCCGGCCTTGCAGCCGCCATGGCCCTGGGCGCCTGCGCGGGTCCCACCGGGAACGCCCGGGTGGGCGCCGTGGACGCGGCCGGCGACGGCACCCTGCGGATCGGCCTGATCCTGGACAGCACCGGCAAACAGGGCTTTCTCAACGCATCCCAGCTGGCGGCGGCCAAGCTCGCGGTCAAGGAAATCAACGCTGCTGGCGGACACAAGGGCAAGCCCGTGGAGCTGCTGCCGGAATCGATCGGCACGGACACCGCCGCCCAGGCCAAGAACCTGGTGGCCGCCAAGGCCGACGTCGTGATCGGCCCCACCGACTCCAGCCGGGCGCCGGACGCCATTGACGTGCTCTCGCGCGCCAAGATCGCGATCATTTCCCCGGCCAACACGGCGCCGGGGCTCAGCAAATACAAGAGCGGCGGCTACTACTTCCGGACCGTCGCCGCCGATGTGGCGCAGGCTTCGGTCCTCGTCAAGCTCGCCAAGGACGGCGGTGCCAGGACCATCGCCGTCGTGCACGAGGAAGGCAGCTACGGCAAGGAGGTCTCGGTAGCCGTCTCCGAAGCCGCGAAGGCCGCCGGCCTCGGTACCTCCGTCGACGCTGAATTCAAGGCCGGCCAGGCCCAGCAGGCGGCAGCAGCCGCTAAGGCGGCCTCCCCGGACGCCGTCGTCCTGGTAGCCCGCGACGGCGCCCAGGGTGCCATCGCCGAGCTCAACAACGCGGGGCTGGCAGGGCGCAAGCTCGTCCTGAGCGACGGGGCAGTCAACCAGTACGGACAGGGCCTCGGCTCCACGGCCCTGGACGGCGCCCGCGGGATTCTTCCCGGCATGTTCCCGTCCGCGCACTTCCAGGCCGAACTCGTGGCCGTCGACCCCGGCCTGAAGGACATGGCGTTCGCGGCCGAGACGTACGACGCCGTCAACCTCGCCGCGCTCGCCGCCGCCGCGGCCGACGACGATGCGGGGGCGTCCATCGCCGCGAAGCTGGTCTCCGTCTCCGGCGGAACGACAGCCGCTCCCGGCGGGTCCTCCGGCGAGGCCCAGGCCTGCACGACGTACCAGGACTGTGTGACGGCACTCCGTGCCGGCAAGCGCCCCGACTATGAAGGTCAGTCCGGACCGATCAATTTCGACAGCAATGGTGACGTCACCGTCGCGGGCTACATGGTCTACAGCTACGGCGCGGACAACACCGCCAAGATGACCGGCACCGAAACGGCCCGCAGCGCGGGGTCCTGATCGCTCCTAGCGAAGAGCGGGCCCAGTGACGGCTCCGGGGACAGGCACTGCTTGCACTCTCCCCGGGGGAGTGCTAATTATTGAGTTAGCACTCCCGCGTATTGACTGCTAACACGACGCCCGGTTTCGGCCGTTGCGTGTGGCGGCCGATTGACCGGGAGCGAAAGAAACACCTGGCTGGGGTGAGATCCCCGGTCCGGCGGCGTACAGAGGCTGCCGGACAGGAATCGTCCGTCGCGGGCACCACAACCAAGGTTCATTCTTAACGACTGTCCCGAAAGGACTACTGCCGTTATGGCCAAGATCATTGCATTTGATGAAGAGGCACGCCGCGGTCTTGAGCGGGGCCTGAACATCCTCGCCGACGCCGTCAAGGTCACCCTCGGCCCGCGTGGACGCAACGTCGTCCTCGAAAAGAAGTGGGGCGCCCCCACGATCACCAACGATGGTGTTTCCATCGCCAAGGAGATCGAACTGGACGACCCTTACGAGAAGATCGGCGCCGAGCTGGTCAAGGAAGTTGCCAAGAAGACGGACGACGTCGCCGGCGACGGAACCACCACCGCCACCGTGCTCGCCCAGGCCTTGGTCAAGGAAGGCCTGCGCAACGTCGCGGCCGGCGCTGACCCGCTGTCCCTCAAGCGCGGCATCGAAAAGGCCGTCGAGGCGGTCACCCGCGAGCTCCTGGCTTCCGCCAAGGAAATCGAAACCAAGGAAGAGATCGCCGCCACCGCGTCCATCTCCGCCGGGGACAACGAAATTGGCGCCCTGATTGCCGAAGCCCTGGACAAGGTCGGCAAGGAAGGCGTCATCACCGTCGAGGAGTCCAACACCTTCGGCCTCGAGCTGGAGCTCACCGAGGGCATGCGCTTCGACAAGGGCTACATCTCGGCCTACTTCGTCACCGACGCCGAGCGCCAGGAAACGGTCCTTGAGGATCCGTACATCCTGATCGTCAACTCCAAGATCTCCAACGTCAAGGAACTGGTTGCTGTCCTCGAAAAGGTCATGCAGTCCTCCAAGCCGCTGCTGATCATTGCCGAGGACATCGAGGGCGAGGCCCTGGCCACCTTGATCGTCAACAAGATCCGCGGCACCTTCAAGTCCGTCGCCGTCAAGGCTCCGGGCTTCGGCGACCGCCGCAAGGCCCAGCTGGCCGACATCGCCATCCTGACCGGCGGCCAGGTCATCTCCGAGGAAGTCGGCCTCAAGCTTGAGACCGCCGGCCTCGAGCTGCTCGGCAAGGCCCGCAAGGTCGTTGTCACCAAGGACGAGACCACCATCGTTGAGGGTGCCGGCGACGCCGACCAGATCGCCGGTCGCGTGTCCCAGATCCGTGCCGAGATCGAGAACTCCGATTCGGACTACGACCGCGAGAAGCTGCAGGAGCGCCTGGCCAAGCTGGCCGGCGGCGTTGCAGTCATCAAGGCTGGTGCCGCAACCGAGGTTGAGCTCAAGGAACGCAAGCACCGCATTGAGGACGCCGTCCGCAACGCGAAGGCTGCTGTCGAAGAGGGCATCGTCGCCGGCGGTGGCGTGGCTCTGATCCAGGCCGGCGCCAAGGCGTTCGCCAACCTGCAGCTCGAAGGTGACGAAGCAACCGGTGCGAACATCGTCCGCGTTGCCATCGACGCCCCGCTGAAGCAGATCGCCTTCAACGCCGGCCTCGAGCCCGGCGTCGTGGTGGACAAGGTCCGCGGCCTGCCCGCAGGCCATGGCCTGAACGCAGCCACCGGCGAGTACGTCGACCTGCTGGCAGCCGGCATCAACGACCCGGTCAAGGTGACCCGCTCTGCCCTGCAGAACGCGGCTTCCATCGCCGGCCTGTTCCTGACCACCGAGGCCGTTGTGGCCGACAAGCCGGAGAAGAACTCCCCGGCCATGGGTGGCGGCGACGACATGGGCGGCATGGGCGGCATGGGCGGTTTCTAGCCACCCGGCCATCCGGCCCTCACCATCTGTGCCGACAAGGTCCACGTCGGCACGCCCGGTACGACGACGGCGGTCCCACCTTTGGGGGGCCGCCGTCGGCGTTTAAGCGTTTAAGCCCCCCACCCCGGCACGCCCCCTCAGTTGTGGCGGCATTTTGGCTTACGCTCCCTCAGTTGTTGCCGTGGTTCGCCCGACGCACCCCGACCCGAAACCGGCGTTCCGCCGGTGGTGCGGGAGCGTTGGGTGGGTTGGCTCCGGTGGTGCGGGAGCGTTGGGTGGGTTGGCTCCGGTGGTGCGGGAGCGTTGGGTGGGTTGGCTCCGGTGGTGAGGGAGCGTTGGGTGGTTTGGCTCCGGTGGTGAGGGAGCGTTGGGTGGTTGAGGTCTGGCAGGATGGTGCAGTGACGATTACTGCAGCGGCCGACGGTTCGGCTTTAGGAAACCCGGGTCCGGCCGGCTGGGCTTGGTACGTGAACGACGATTGCTGGCGTGCCGGCGGATGGCCGCACGGCACCAACAACCAGGGCGAGCTGATGGCTGTCCTGGACCTCTTCCGGGCCACGGCCCACCTCCCGGACGAGGCCCTGCACATTCTGTGCGACAGCCAGTACGTCATCAATTCGGTGACGAAGTGGATGCCCGGCTGGAAGCGGAAGGGCTGGCGGAAGTCCGACGGCAAGCCCGTGCTCAATGTCGACCTGCTGAAGGAAATCGACCAGGCACTTCGCGGGCGTACGTACACTTTCGAATGGGTCCGCGGCCACGCAGGCCACGACCTCAACGAGGCAGCGGACGAGCGCGCACGGGCTGCCGCGGGTGCCTACCAGCAGAGCGTGGCCCCGCGGCAAGGCCCCGGCTTTGTCCGCGCCGGCGACGCGGCCGTCCCTGCTCGGCAGTCCCTCCCGGCCGCGCCCGCGGCGCAGGCTGCCCCAACGGCAGGGATCCGGCCGGTCCAGTCCAGTCCACAGGGCGCCCGTGCCGGAATCCGGGAAATGGTGGGCGAACCCACCCTGTTTGGCGAATCCGGACTCTTTAGCGAACCGGACCTCTTCAGTGAGCTAGCGGAAGACTCCCTTGCCTCAGGCCTGGAGCAGAGCGCAGAGGCAATCGTTGAGGCTCTGGAGCGGGAGCTGCTGCGCCCGGAGACCCGCGCCGACGTGGGCCGCACCGGTGTGTTGCTGCACCCGGACTTCACCGAAATCGGCAGCTCGGGCCGCCTTTGGACCCGTGACGAGATGATGATGGCCCTGGAGGACGACCCGGGTGCCCCCGTGGAGCTGGAACTGCTGGCCGCGGAACGCATCAGTGAAGGTAGCGTACTCCTGACGTACCGCAGCCATGACCGCTCCGGGATGGTGCTGCGAAGCTCCCTCTGGGTCCTGGACGGCGTCCAGTGGCGGCTGCGCTTCCACCAAGGCACCCCCGAGGCATAGCGGCCGCACGCGCCCGGGCCGGCCTGCACCAGCGGGCGCCGGGCCGCTCCGGGGCCGCCAAGGCAGTGCCGGTCCAGCCCCGGCAGCTAGCCGAATCGCTGGGCATTGTTCAACTCCGCCTGGGCGTAGTTGGCGGCCGCCGAGTTCAGGGCGAGGTTGATCGAAGCCAGTGAGGCCTCGACCTTGCCCTGGGTCAGCGCCCATTCGGCAAGCAGGGCCTGGAAGTTGGTGGCGGCCGCCCCGCGCCAGCTGCCCTGCAGTTCGTCCAGGCCGCGCTTCATGGCCTGGACGTCGGCGCTGATTCTTTCGACGGTGGCCTGGACATTGGCGGACTTGAGCTGGAGTTGTTCGGTGTCGACGGAAATGATGCTCATGTGGTGGCCTTTCGAGCGTGCCGGTAGGCAGCCGGGCGTCCCGACTTGGTCTCAGGGGGAGCAGGACTCCCGGCTGCCTGGGGTGGAAGCGCCCGGAGTTCCCGGACTCTTCGAGCCTAGGCAGCGGCCCGCCCCGGTCCCAGCGGGCAAGTTCCCTATGTGGAAAACGTTAGCTGCGCACCGTGCCGGGCGAGGCGTCTTCGTCCGTGTCAGAGGCCTCGGCCGCTGATTCCGGCGGTTCCGCTTCGGCCAGGTGCGGGAGGCTGATCACCAGGGTGGCGCCGCCGCCGTCGGTCGGCTGGACGCGGACCGAGCCCGAGTGCGAGCCGACGATGGCGGCCACGATGGCCAGTCCCAGGCCGCTGCCGCCGGTCTCCCTGGTCCGGGAGGTGTCCGCCCGGTAGAAACGCTCAAAGATCCGGTCGGCCTCGTCCTCGGGGACACCTGGCCCGTGGTCGCGGACCTCGACCACGGAGCGGAGTGCCCCGGCAGGATCGGTCCGCAGCCCCACGGCGAGTTCGATCGGGCTGCCGTCCGGCGTGTAGCGCAGGGCGTTGCCGACGAGGTTGCCGATGACTTGGCGCAGCTTCGACTCGTCTCCCATCACCGGGGCCGGGGCGCCGGCATCGCCGTCGAGCCCGCGGAGCGAGATCACCCGGCTGCGGTCGCTGGCCTGGGTGTCCACCACCGCGTCGTGGGCCAGCAGCAGCAGGTCCACGGGTTTGCGCTGCAGCGGGCGCTGTTCGTCGATCCGGGCCAGCAGCAGCAGGTCCTCCACCATCGCGCCCATCCGCTTGGCTTCGCTCTCGATCCGTCCCATCGCGGTGGCCACATCCTCGGGAGTGGCCAGGGCGCCGTGCCGGTAGAGCTCGGAGTAGCCGCGGATGGTGACCAGCGGGGTGCGCAGCTCGTGCGAGGCGTCGGCGGCGAAGCGGCGCATCTTCGCCTCGGAGGCCGTCCTCGCGGCGAAGGCGGACTCGATGTGCGCCAGCATGGCGTTCAGGGACCTGCTGAGCCGGCCGACCTCGGTGTCGGGATTCTCGACATCCACACGCCGGGACAGGTCGCCCGCGGCGATGGCGGCCGCGGTTTTTTCCACCCGTGCGAGCGGGCGGAAGGACCGGGTAACGGTCCAGGTTGCGATGAAGAAGGCGAGTACGAGGGTCAGCAGCCCGACGCCCACCACCACCAGTGTGGCGTGCTCCATCACCGAATCCACCGGGTAGAGCGGCAGCCCGATCACCACGACGGCGGCGCGCTGGCTTCCGTCGAGCACGTTGACCGCCACCACCCGCCAGTTGCGGCCGTCGGTGCCGCCCACCTCGAACGGAGCCTCGTTGCGGCTGCGCGCCTCGTCGGGGGTGATGCTGCTGATGGCCGGGCGTGAGCTCTTGCTCCCGCCGAAGATAAGAGTGGGCTGGCCGGGGATGAAAAGCACCAGCGAATAGTCGGTGGGGACGTTCGGGTTCTGGTCCTGCAGCTGGCTGAAGGACTGCTGCTGCCGCGCCGTCCCGACGGCGGCCTTGAGCTTGTCATCGACCTGGCCCTGCAGGTAGCTGTGGACCAGGGCGAGTGTGCCCGCGCCCGTGGCCGTGAGGGCCACGAGCATCAGGCTCATCATGATCGCGACCAGCTGCGACCGCAGCGACGCCCTCCTCCAGCGTTCCAGCAAGGTCAGCGCTTCTCAGCCGTCCGCAGCACGTAGCCGACGCCCCTCTTGGTCTGGATCAGGGCCGGCGCCTCGGGGTCGATGTCGACCTTGCGGCGCAGGTAGGAGATGTAGGACTCCACGATCGAGGCGTCGCCGTTGAAGTCGTACTCCCAGACGTGGTCCAGGATCTGGGCCTTGGACAGCACCCGGTTCGGGTTGAGCATGAGATAGCGCAGCAGCTTGAACTCGGTGGGGGACAACTCGACCACCGTGCCGCCGCGGCGCACCTCGTGGGCGTCGTCGTCGAGCTCCAGGTTGTCGACGCGGATGACGGCGTCGTCGTCCAGCAGCGGCTGGGTGCGGCGCAGCACGGCGCGGATGCGGGCCACCACCTCGTCGAGGCTGAACGGCTTCGTGACGTAGTCGTCGCCGCCGACGGTGAGCCCGGTGACCTTGTCCTCGGTGTCGTCCTTCGCGGTCAGGAACAGTACGGGGAAGTGCTTGCCCGCGGCGCGCAGGCGGCGGGTGACGGTGAAGCCGTCCATGTCCGGCAGCATCACGTCCAGGACGGCGAGGTCCGGGGCGTGCAGCTCGGCGGCGGCGAGGGCGTCGCGCCCGGTGCCGGCAGAGACGACCTCGAAACCGGCGAAACGCAGCGAGGTGGACAGCAGCTCGCGGATGTTGGGTTCATCATCGACAACGAGCAGCTTGGCTTCTGGACCGTTCTTTTTCATGGTTCCCATAATGCTCCCAGACTCTGTGAGTTTTCTGGGAGGCAGATGTGTGTTGGGTGGAGATCCGCTAACCGCTGGCGCCGACGTCTTTGGCGTCCATGATCCGGTAGGCATACCCCTGCTCGGCCAGGAAACGCTGGCGTTTCGCGGCGAAATCCTGGTCCAGGGTGTCCCGTGCCACCAGCGAATAAAAGCGCGCCGCCCGGCCGTCCTGCTTGGGCCGCAGCAGCCGTCCCAGCCGCTGCGCCTCTTCCTGCCGGGAGCCGAACGAGCCGGAGACCTGGATGGCCACCGAGGCCTCGGGCAGGTCGATGGAGAAGTTGGCGACCTTGGACACCACGAGGGTGCGGACCTCGCCGGCGCGGAACGCGTCGAAGAGCCGCTGCCGCTCCTTGACCGTGGTGTCGCCCTTGATCACGGGCGCCTGCAGCCGCGCGCCGATCTCGTCCAGCTGGTCTATGTACTGCCCGATCACGAGCAGCTGCTCGCCGGCGTGTTCGGCCACGAGCCGCTCCACAATCGCCGTCTTGGTCTCCGAGGTCGCACAGAGTCGGTACTTGTCCGCGTCCTCGGCCATCGCGTAGGCCACCCGTTCGTCGCGGGGCAGGTCCACCCGGACCTCCACGCAGTCCGCCGGAGCGATGTAGCCTTGCGCCTCGATGTCCTTCCATGGGGCGTCGTAGCGTTTGGGTCCGATCAGGCTGAAGACCTCGCCCTCGCGGCCGTCCTCGCGGACCAGAGTGGCGGTCAGGCCGAGGCGGCGGCGTGCCTGCAGATCGGCGGTCATCCGAAAGATCGGCGCCGGCAGCAGATGGACCTCGTCGTAGATGATCAGGCCCCAGTCGTTGCCGTCCACCAACTCCAGGTGCGGGTACAGGCCGCCACGCTTCGTGGTGAGCACCTGGTACGTGGCGATCGTGACGGGACGGACTTCCTTGACGGAGCCGGAGTATTCGCCGATCTCCTCCGCGGTCAGCGAGGTCCGCTTTAGCAGCTCGTCCTTCCACTGCCGCGCCGACACCGTGTTGGTCACCAGGATCAGCGTGGTGGTGGAGCTCGTGGCCATCGCGGCGGCGCCCACCAGGGTCTTGCCGGCACCGCAGGGGAGGACGACGACGCCGCTGCCGCCGGCCCAGAAGTTCTCCGTCGCCAGCTGCTGGTAGGGCCGGAGCTTCCAGCCGGACTCGTTGAGCATGATGGGGTGCGGCGTGCCGTCGACGTAGCCGGCGAAGTCCTCCGCGGGCCAGCCGATCTTCAGCAGCAGCTGCTTGAGCTGGCCGCGCTGCGAGGAATGAACCACCACGGTCTCCGCGTCGATCCGGGGTCCCAGCAGCGGGGCGATCTTCTTGGCCCGGCTGACCTCCTCCAGCACAGGGTAGTCCGAGGTGCGCATGACCAGGCCGTGCTGCGGATCCTTCTCGAGGCGCAGCCGGCCGTAGCGGGACATGGTCTCCTCGACGTCGATCAGCAGCGAATGCGGCACCGGAAACCGGGAGTACTTGAGCAAGGTATCGAGTACCTGTTCGGCGTCCAGCCCGGCCGCCCGCGCATTCCACAGTCCCAGCGGCGTCAGTCGGTAGCTGTGGACATGCTCCGGAGCGCGCTCCAGCTCGGCGAACGCAGCGATCGCGTGCCGCGCCTCGGTGGCCTGGGCATGGTCCACTTCAAGCAAAATGGTCTTGTCACTCTGGACGATCAGCGGTCCGTCATTCACTGCAGCAGTTCCTCTGTGGCTTCAACATCGATGATCCGGTGGATCGACAGGACCCGTTCGGTTTCCTTGGCCGGATCGAACACCCGGACCCGGCCGCCGGTTACAGCCACCGGAACAACGGTTTCGCGGCTGGCATTCCCCAGGCTGTCGACCACGTTCATCACCACCCTCTGTTTGAGCCGGATGGCCTTCTGCAGGGTCTCCAGCCCCAGCTGCGTCGCGGCCTCGCCGCCGGCCGCTCCCGCGGCACCCCGGCCCTCCGGCGAGCCGGTGCCCGCAGGCGGGCGGCCGTCCCGCAGCACCGCGAGTTGGGCGTCGACGTCGGCGTCCGCGGGGGCGGTGCGCGGGGCGGTGTAGACCGGGCGGGCGGCGCCGGCGGCCGGGATGCTCCGGCGCAGCCGCACGACGGCGGAGCCGGAGTCCTCCAACGCCGGGGAAAGACCGAGGCTGCGCAGCACCTGGGCGGCCTCCCGCGGCGCGGCGGGCGAGACCAGGACGGTGGGGGCGATTTGGGCCAGGCCCAGGCCGGCGGCCGCGGAGGTATTGAGCAGCTCCAGCAGGGCCGTCTCGTCCTCGCTCTGGATGAAGCTCGCCGCCGGGCCGACCCGGAGCCGGGCGTGGCGGGCGGCCGTGTCCTCGATCAGGTATTCCAGAGGTTGGGGCACTGCCGTGGCCGAGTGTTCGCGCAGGAAGTCCAGCAGCCCCCGGGCGTCCTGTCCGGCGTCGAGGGCCCGCCGGACGGAGGCGACCGAGAACCGGTAGATCGTGGCCGGCCCCTGACCCTCGGCGTCCGCCATGGTCAGGAGTTTTTCGCTGAGTTCGGGATCCAGGTAACCGGGGGCGACGGCCGTCAGGTCCGCCTGCAGCAACACGTGGTTCAGCGCCGCCGGCAGGTGCTCGCCCAGGATTTCGAGGGCTTCGTCCGGGTGGTCTGAAGCCACCGCCGCCCCGATCTGGGTCAGGGCGCCGGAGCCGATCAGGCCCAGGATCTCGGCTTCGGCGAGGACGCCGCGGATGAGAGAGCTGAATCGCCGCGCCATCCGCGGTTGCGCCCAGTCGGCGCGTTCCAGCACGGCGTCGGCGTCGAGCACCGGGGCGTCCCCGTCAGCCGCCGAGGCTTCGCGCGTGAGTTCGTCCAGGATTTCCAGGATCCGCCGCCGGACCACCGGGGCGTCCGGCCGTTGCGCTTCCGCCGAGAGCGCGTTGATGGCGGTGCCGGCCGGTCCCCGGTGCGCCTGCGCGGCGGCGACGCCACTGACCGGCTGTCCGACCAGCGACGGGACCCGTTCGCTGGCGAGCCAGGCGTTGACCAGCCACAGCCACTGCTCCTGCCGGGGGAGCGCCAGCCATTCCAGCTGCGGGGCCTGGATCCAGGCCGAGCTGTCCACATCCAGGCGGAGCAGCCCGCCGAGGGCGCAGAGCTCCGCCAGTATTCCGGCCTCGTGCAGCCCGATCCGCAGGGTGTCGGCGAGGCGCTTCATCTCCCGGATGCCCACTCCGCCGCTGCGCAGAGTGACGAGCGGCTGTTCCCGGACGGCATGGAGCAGTTCGCCGGTCAGCCTCAGGGTCTCAGCGATGGCGCCGAGCGCTGCGTTGCGCCGCAGCGCAGCGCTGGTCATTCCCAGCTGCGGCACCGGGGGGCTGAGGGCGAAGTGCTCGATCACGAACCCGCCCCGGAGGGACACGCCCACGCTGTGCGGAAGTTCCACGTGGGCGGCGTCCAGCGGCACCAGCAGCCCGCGGGCCAGCAGCCAGTCGACCGGCCCGACGTCGGGCCCCTCGTGCAACACGGACGCCCGCCGCTGCGCCTGGGGGACGGCGCCCATGGCCCAGCTCCCGAAGCGGGCGAGCAGCGCCGCCGTGCGGTCCGGGGCAGTGGCCAGCAGCGCATGCAGGGCCGCCGGCGAGGCGGTCCAGTGCTGCAGTGACAGCGCCGCCTCCATCGGGGTGGCGGCGGGGGAGATGTCGGCGCCGGTACGGTGCAGTTCGTCGACGAGTTGCACCACGCGCTGCGCGAAAGCCGGCTGGAGCCGGACGAGTTCGGTGTAACTCCGTCCCAGCCCGGCCGGGTAGATGCCGATGACGTCCTTGAGGCTGYCGACCGGAAGGTAGTAGCGCTGCCGCCCCGCCGCCGCGGTTACGCCGTGCGGGGGCTCGGCCCGGTGCACGAGGGCGAGCTCCTGCAGGGAGTGGAGCAGCCGCTCCAGGGCCGTGACGGTGGAGCCGTTGATCAGCCGCTTGAGCGTAGCGCCGGATGCGCTGTGTCCGGTGTCCGTATTCGTGCGCAGGTGCAGGGTTTCCAGGACCTGCATTTCGGGACGGTTGAGCCGTTCCAACGCACGCTGCACGCTGACCCGGCCGCTGGCCCGGGCGGCGAGCGCGGAGAAATCCGGAACCGGCGGAGAGATCAGATCCGGCCGCGCGGCGAACAGGGCCCGCAACGAGTCGTCGCTGCGGGCCTGCAGTTCCTTGCTGAGCGCGCGGATCAGGGACATCAGTCCAACGTTACCTTTCGCCGTGCCCTGGCGTCCGGCGCCGGGCCGCAACGGCGTCGAACACGAGGGCCAGCATGAGCAGGAACGCCACGGGCAGCCCGTAGAGCGCGGTGGAGGTGATCCAGACGGGGGCCACGGTGTTGTTGAAAGCCATGGCCATGACGGCGCCGACGGCGGCGAGTGAGAGCGCGGCAACTGCGGCCGCAAGAACCAAGAGGGGCCGCCGGAGGTGCTGTGGTGTCATGGAGGCAACGCTAACAGCCCCGCTCTGACCGCGCCTCAAACCGCCAAAGTGGCCAAGGCAGGATAACCTTGGAGGAACAGACCAACACGGTCCGGGCGGTCACACCCTGAACCCGCATATCCATGCGGATGCGCTGACCGTCGGCCGCGTCCCAGCAGATCGAAGAAGGTTGATTACGTGCCCACCGGCAAGGTCAAGTGGTATGACAAGGACAAAGGCTTCGGATTCCTCGCAGGCGAAGATGGCCAGGAGGTCTTCCTGCCCAAGTCGGCGCTGCCCGAAGGCGTAGTTGAGCTAAAGGCCGGAACCCGGGTGGAGTTCGGCGTCGCCGACGGCCGTAAGGGCGCCCAGGCCCTGGGCCTGCGGGTACTGGACAGGGCCCCTTCCATTGCCAAGGCCAAGCGGCCCAGCGCCAAGGACCTCGCGCCGTTGGTGCAGGACCTCGTGAGCGTGCTGGACAACCTCTCCGGAACGCTGTCCGCCGGGAAGTACCCGGAAGGCAACAAGGCCAAGGCCATCGCCGCCGCGCTTCGCAAGGTCGCCGACGAGTTGGACGCGTAAGGCCCACGATGACACCGGAACCTGAGCAGAACGCCGCCGCGGCGGCTGGTGCGGCCCCCGTCGCCGCCGGCGCCAAAGCAGGATCCAAGCCACGCTACGGCGTCCCCGTCTGGCGCACCGGCAAGCCCGACGCCTTCTTGGCCGCCTCCGTCGACGTCGCCCGCGCCGCCGTGGAGGGCATCGCCCCGGCGGAACAGGTCGGCCGGCATCTAGGCGTCAAGAGTGAAGGTGACCGCCTGGTCACCCACCTTTTCGACTCACTGCTTCCCGGTTACGGCGGGTGGCAGTGGTACGCGGTGCTGACTCGCAATTCACGCTCCAAGACCGTCACGGTGGACGAGCTTGGCCTGCTGCCCTCCGAGGACTCAATCCTGGCCCCGGAGTGGGTTCCGTGGGCCGAACGGGTGCGGCCCGAGGATGCGGAGCAGGACGACGCCGCCGACGCCCCGGCCGAGGACGTCGCGGCGGGAACATCCGCGGAGGATGTCCCCTCTGCGGAGATTCCCGCCGAGGATATCCCGGCCGAGGATTTCCCGGCGGAACGGGCTGATTGATACGACGCCGAACCGGCTGACAGCTACACCGACACCGGGGGAGGTCCGGCCATGAGGTCCACCTTCCAATCGCTGGGTGTCCTGAATTATCGGATCTGGTTCATCGGCGCCCTGGTCTCCAATATTGGAACCTGGATGCAGCGCACCGCGCAGGACTGGCTGGTCTTCGCCCACCTGACGGCGCAGGATGCCGGCGCCATGGGCGTCACCATGGCCCTGCAGCTTGGCCCGCAGCTGTTCCTCGCCCCCGTCGCCGGGCTTGTCGCCGACCGGTTCAACCGCCGGACCCTCCTGGTCCTGACACAGTCCGCGATGGCCCTGCTGAGCGCAGCCCTCGGCATCCTGGTGCTGTCCGGAGCCGCGCAGCTCTGGCACGTCTACATCTTCGCCCTGCTGCTCGGCGTCGTGTCCGCCGTCGACGCTCCGGTGCGCCAGACCTTCGTCTCCGAGCTGGTCCGCGACGATTATCTGCCCAACGCCGTCGCCCTCAACAGCGCCTCCTTCAACGTGGCGCGGATGATCGGCCCCGCCGTCGCCGGTGTGCTCACGGTGGCCATCGGACCGGGCTGGGTCTTCCTGGTCAACACCGTCACGTTCGTCGCCCTGCTGATGAGCCTGGCCAAAATCCCTGCCGCGTCGCTGCGGCAGCTGCCCCGGGCCGCGCCGGGCAAGGGCCGGATCCGCGAGGGGCTGCGCTACGTGCGCTTCCGGCCGGACATCGTGGTGGTCCTGGTGGCGGTGTTCATCGTGGGAACGCTGGGTCTGAACTTCGTCCTCTTCATCGCGGCGATGGTCGGCACCGAGTTCGGCCTGGATGCCAGCGCCTTCGGCCTGATGAATTCGATCATGGCCATCGGTTCGCTGGCGGGGGCGCTGCTCTCGGCCGGGCGGGGCAAGCCGCGGATGCGGGTGATCTTCGGGGCGGCGGGCGCTTTCGGCCTGACCTCCGGCCTCGCCGCGCTGGCACCGGACTACTTCTGGTTCGGCGTCGCGCTGGTGCCGGTCGGTCTCTTCGCGATCACCATGATGACCAGCGCCAACGGCTACGTCCAGACCACCACGGACCCGGTGATGCGCGGCCGGGTAATGGCCCTGTATATGGCGATCTTCATGGGCGGCACCCCGATTGGCGCTCCGCTGGTGGGCTGGGTGGCCAACGTCGCCGGCCCGCGCTGGTCGATGGGCGTTGCGGCCGCCGCGGGGGTCGCGGCAGCACTGATCGGGATGGCCTGGATTGTCCGGGCCAAGCACCTGCGGATCGGCTTCAACCGCCGGGCCCGGGGGTTGCGGTACTTCCGGGTTGTCCCGGCAGCTTCGGCCCCGGCGGGTGCAGTTGCGGCGGGTGCCCGCCAGGAAAGTGCTGCCGTTGACGGCGCAACGGCGGACGGCGCAACGGCGGACGGCGCAACGGCGGACGGCGCCGGCCGGGTGGAGAACCCGGACAACGCCGTCGACCGCTGACCAGTCCCGGACCGGACCGCCCGGACTACCGCTTGAGCTCGCCCACCACGAAATCGATGCACTCGAGCAGCGCGGAGACGTCGTCCGGTTCGATCGCCACGAAGGTAGCGATGCGCAGCTGGTTGCGGCCCAGCTTGCGGTACGGCTCGGTATCGACGACGCCGTTGGCGCGCAGGACTTTGGCGATGGCCGAGGCATCAATCGAGTCGTCGAAGTCGATTGTGGCGATCACGTTGGAGCGGTCCTCGGCCGCGGCCACGAACGGCGTGGCGTAGGAGGAGGCCTCGGCCCAGCGGTAGATCCGGCCGGCCGAATCGGCGGTCCGGGCGGCGGCGAAGTCGAGGCCGCCGTTGCTGTTGAGCCACTTCACCTGCGCATCCAAGGTCACCAGGGTGGCCAGCGCCGGTGTGTTGTAGGTCTGGTTCAGCCGCGAGTTCTCGATCGCGGTCTGCAGGTCCAGGAAGTCCGGAATCCAGCGTCCGCCGGCCTTGACTCGGGCCGCACGCTCCAAGGCTGCCGGGGAAAACAGGCCAAGCCACAGGCCGCCGTCGGACGCGAAGTTCTTCTGCGGCGCAAAGTAATACACATCCGCCTCGGCAACGTCGACGTCGAGGCCGCCGGCCGCGGAGGTGGCGTCGACCAACACGAGGGACCCCTCGTCCGCGCCCGCCACGCGCTTGACCGGAGCGGCGACGCCGGTGGACGTCTCGTTTTGCGGCCAGGCGTACGCGTCAACTCCGGCTTCGGCCCGCGCCTCGGGGCGGGTGCCCGGCTCGGACTTGATGATCGAGGATGCCGCCAGGAATGGTGCCTTGTTGGTGGCCGCGGCGAATTTGGAGCCGAACTCGCCGAATGACAGGTGCTGCGCCTTGTTTTCCACGAGGCCGAAGCTGGCGATGTCCCAGAACGCCGTGGAACCGCCGACGCCGAGGACCACTTCGTAGCCTTCGGGGGCGCGGAAGAAGTCACTCAGGCCGGTGCGGACCGAACCCACCAGATTCTTCACCGGCGCCTGCCGGTGCGAGGTGCCCAGCAGCGTTGCCGACGCCGCGGACAGGGCCTCCATCTGCTCCGGCCGGACCTTCGATGGACCGGCGCCAAACCGGCCGTCCTTGGGCAGGAGGTTCGCGGGAATGGTGATGCGGGTGTCGCTCACAGTGGCTCCAATTTTTCGGCTGGGTGCGTGGCGGGGCTCGGACGGATCCGGGGCGGCTGTGGCCCGGCCCTGATTTATTCTGCCCGACGGGCGCGGCCGGGCGGGAAATTCGTCCGTCACAGTCCGGTACAGTCCGGTCACCGAGGCGGCAGGCGTCAGGCGGCAGGCGGCAGGCGGCAGGCGGCCGGCGCCAACCGGCGGTGCCCGGGTGTAACGGGCGGGTGCCGGCAGATTATCCGGAGTAATTCAAAATAGGCTAGGCTGTTCGGTGACGTATGGCGGATCTCGCCAGGGCGCATCCTGCACGCTGTACGGTGGGAATGACGCAAGGACGGCGCCCGAGGAGCTGAGCTGAATGACGGATCTGATCGACACGACCGAGATGTATCTGCGGACCATCCTGGAACTCGAAGAAGAGAACATCGTCGCCCTCCGCGCCCGCATTGCCGAGCGGCTCCGCCACTCCGGCCCCACCGTGTCCCAGACCGTCGGCCGGATGGAACGGGACGGCCTCGTGGTGGTTTCCGGCGACCGGCACCTTGAACTGACCGAAGCGGGCCGGAAGCGGGCCATCGAAGTCATGCGCAAGCACCGCCTGGCCGAGCGGCTGCTCGCCGACGTCATCGGACTCGACTGGGCCTACGTCCATGAGGAAGCGTGCCGCTGGGAACACGTGATGAGCGAGCGCGTCGAACAGCGTATTTTCGATATGCTCAACCACCCGACTGTTTCGCCCTACGGAAATCCGATTCCCGGACTCGCCGAACTCGGCGGCCTCCCGGCGTCGGAGACCGCGGACGGCGTGGTGAACCTGCTCGAGGCCATGGCCGGCTACGGCGCGGAATCGCGGATCACCGTGAGCCGGCTGGCCGAGCCCATCCAGGTGGAACCGGAACTGCTGGTGCAGCTGGACGAGGGCGGAATCCGTCCCGGCGCCAAGGTCTCGCTGGAGCGGGTGGGGGAGTACATCTCCGTCCGGGTTCCCGACTTCGAAGGCGCCCTCGAGCTGCCCCCCGAGGTCGCGGCCCACGTGTTTGTGACCCTCGGGTAACTCGGCGCACTGACCCGTCCGCGCTTCACCGGGAAAGTTGTCCACAGGCGAGATAACGAATTTATTACTGCCCGACTTAATCCCCTATAGTTGAGCACTAGCACCGATACTAAAGCGTTACCAGATCCGAAGCCGAGCTCTGCCAGCGGATCAGTACACGAAATCCCTTTCTGGCAGAGGCGGGGGAACCACTACCGGCTGTTGATCCAGCAGCCTCGGGGTGAAGTCCGCTAGCGGCAAGCAAACTCCACGAGGGGTCCCCGGATGCCCTTGTGCCTGGATGCCTGCTCCGGCGGACCGGGTCTTTGATCTCTCTGACCCGAATCCGACAGCTAACTTCGCAGGCTATCCAGAGAGGAACCGTACTTGACCATCCAGACCGTCAGGGGCCGCCGTCGTGCGACCGGTCCCGCTCCGGAGCCGCGCCCGGCCGCAGTCGTCCACGCCGAGCGCCCGCGCGACGCGCGCCGGGATGAGCGCCGCGGCCGGCGGAGCCCGCTCCGCCAGGTAGCTGACTTCGCCGCCGTCAGCGGCGTCGGACAGAAGGCCGGCATAGCCCTGGCCTCGACGGGCCTGGCCCTCACCGTCGCCATTCCGGCCACCGGCCCCGTGATGGCCGACGCCGCCCGGACCACCACGGTTTCCGCCGGCGCGCAGCCCGAGGTCAAGGCCGCGGCCGCGCAGATTGACTTCAGCCGCACGGCGGTGGGCACCAAGGGCGACCCGGACGGCAAGCTCAAGCAGCTGCTGGGTGCCCAGTCGGCCGGCAGCATCACCCGCGCGGCCTCCGCCGGCAGCCTCGGCGCCCCGCTGGATTCCATGGTCACGGCCTCGCCGTTCGGCTACCGGATCAGTCCCATCACGGGGGCCGTCGGGGAATTTCACCGCGGGCAGGACTACGTGGCCCAGTGCGGCACTGCCGTGCATGCCGCTGCCAGCGGCACCGTAACCTTCTCCGGCTGGCACCCCTACGGGGGCGGCAACCGCATCGTGATCGACCACGGCAACGGCCTGGAGACCACGTACAACCATTTGTCCTCCTCGAGCGTCCGCGTGGGCCAGCAAGTCTCCCGCGGCGACGTGGTGGCGATGAGCGGGACCACCGGCGCTTCCACTGGCTGCCACCTCCACTTCGAGGTGATGGTCAATGGGGATGTCGTTGACCCGCTCGGCTGGCTCTAAGCCAAGCCGAGGGACGACTCGCATTTCTGTGACACGCCGTGATCTGAATGTGACATTGAGTCCCGACTGCTGTACTGTTTGAAGCACGCCAACTTCTCCGAAGTTGGCGCTCTTGAGTGGATTGCCTAACTCTGCCACCGCTCAAGGTCCGTTCGCATGACATCGTCTGGCAGGGGCGGGGGAACCAATTTTGGTCTTCGCAAGAAGACCTTGGGGTTAAGTCGCAAAGCTTCCCAGGAAGCAGCGCGGCCGGGTGACTCCCATCCGAATCCGACAGCTCACCTCGTAGGCATTGGGAGAGGCTACTTTCGTGTCTTCACGCCACAATGCTGCGCGTCCTCGCGCTGGCGCGGCTCAGTTGAGCCCGCTGCACACCATGCTCCGTTCTGCCCTTGCCGGCGCCCGGACAGGTTCGCATAACGCAGTTCCCGCTTTTGGCGCGTCTTCGCAGTACACCCTTCGCTAAAGAAACCCGTTTCGGGGCGATCCGGCGTACCCCCAAGATGCCGGAGCGTCCTCAGTCCCGCCTGCAATGAGCGCGGACACAGGATCACGAAAGAGAGAACTGAATGACTACTCGTGCAACTGCACGCCACCGCGCGGAGGTCACCAAGACCAACTCGCTGGCTGTTATTGCCAAGGCCGTCGGCGACAACGCCGGTGGCATGGGTCGCCAGGCCGCGGTTATCGCTGCAGCCTCCGGCCTGGTACTGACCAGCGGTATCGCAGCCAACGCTGCCGAGACCAACGTTCAGCGCGAATCGACTTCGGCTTCCGCCCTTGAAGTACAGTCGACCGCACCGGCCACGATCTCTGCGGCCTCCAGCATCGCGATCTCCTACGACAAGACGTCCGTCACCACGGCGCCGGCCCCGGTTGTCGAGGCTCCCAAGCCTGTCGTCAAGGTCCAGGAAGCTGTCGCTTCCACGGACACCGCTGCCTCCACGGGCACCGCGACCACCGCCTCGCTGACCACTAAGGCTCCGGTTGCCGTCAGCGGCATGGGCGCATCGATCGCCGCTGCTGCCTACGCGCAGATGGGCGTTTCCCAGGACTGCACCATGCTGGTCACCAACGCCCTGGCTGCCGTCGGGATCCATTACCACGGCTGGCCGGCCGGCTACCTGTCCCTCGGCCGTACGGTGAGCGCCGCCGAAGCACAGCCGGGCGACCTCGCCTACTACCAGAACGGCGGCATGGGCGAGGCCCACATCGCGGTCTACGTCGGTAACGGCATGGCGGTCCACGGCGGCTGGAACGGCGGCACCACCGCGCTGTACAGCGTCAACGTCGGCTCCGGCCCGGTCTTCATCCGCGTCGGCGGCTAAGACCCAGCCCCGGCACCAGCCGGAAGCACTCCGAAGGACCCCTGCCCCGGCAGGGGTCCTTTTGCTTTGTGAGCGCAGCCGTTCGGTGGCGGCGCAAACTCCCGGCACGGAACTCTCACAGGGAAAAATTCGGTAATCYGGGCCTTCGGTGTTTACTCTTGTGGTGTCGATCCATAGCCCGACCATGCAGAGGGCAGCCGGCCCTCGTGCCCCTGGCGGGTGCGGCCGTGAAGAGGTATGCGGATGCGCACTCTCGTTCTGAATGCTGGATATGAGCCGCTGGCGGTAGTCACCTTCCGCCGGGCGCTGGTGCTTGTGCTGACCGGAAAGGCCAGCGTGGTGGCCGAAGGGGAGGACCCCGTGGTGGGTCCGCAGGACATCCTCGGCCGCCCGACGGTGATCCTACTTAACCGGTACATCAGGCCCCGGTACAACGCCCTGACGGCGGTCAGCCGCAGGGGAGTGCTGCGCCGGGACAACCACCGCTGCGCGTACTGCGGCAAGGCCGCCCACACGATCGACCATGTGCAGCCCAAATCCCGGGGCGGCGCGGATTCCTGGGAGAACCTCGTGGCAGCGTGCCTGCGCTGCAACAACGCCAAGGGGGACCACACGCCCGCCGAAATGGGCTGGAAACTCGGCTTCGTTCCGGCTCCGCCGAAGGGCACCATCTGGCAGATCAAGGAACTGGAGAAGCCCACCCCGGCCTGGGATCCGTTCCTTCTCCCCGAATCGGCGCACTGAGCGCAGCGCGCCGACCGGACAGCCGGTGCGGCTCCCGGGCTGGTACAGCTAGGCTGGGCGGGTGGAATACGACGCCGTCATCCTCGCCGGGGGCAGGTCCTCCCGGCTTGGTGGTGTGCCCAAGGCCCAGTTGAGGGTCGACGGCGCCACGTTGCTTGAGCGGTCCCTGCAAGCGGCCAGCGGGGCCCGCCGCACCGTCGTCGTCGGTCCCGATCCCGGCGGCCTTCCGCCGGACGTGCTGGGCTGCCGCGAAGATCCCCCGTTCTCCGGTCCGGCGGCGGCGATCGCCGCCGGGCTGTCCGCCCTGGCCGAACCCGGACCCGGAATCGGCGCCGGACCCGGGGCGTGGGCCGGCCGCGCATCCGGTGCTCCAGCTCCCCTGACGCTGCTGCTTGCCTGCGATATGCCGCGGGTTGCCGGCGCCGTGAATGCCCTGTTGGGCGCCTTGGCCGTCGGCGCGGACGGCGGCCGCGACGGCGCCGTCGCACTCTCGGCGGACGGACGCAGGCAGCCCCTCGTGGGTCTTTATGGCACGGCTGCGCTGCAGCGCGCCGTTGCCGACGCGGCCCGGCGGTACGCCCTGGAGGGAGGCTCGGTCTTCGCCCTCCTTGCTAGTCTTGAGCTGTGCACCGTCCCGGTTCCGCCCGGTTCCACTGACGACGTGGACACTTGGGACGATGCCTCCGCCTTGGGGGTGTCCGGTCCCGGTCCGATCCAAGGCGACTGTGCCGAATTCAACATTGGAGGCAAACGGTGAAAAGCCAGGATGAAACGCTCGAAGACTGGTGCCGCGCCCTGCTCCAGGCCCTTGAGCTGGAGGACGTTGAGGTCGACATCAACGACGTGCTCGGCCTGGCTGGCGTGGCCGCGCACTCAATCGTCCGTCCTGCCGCGCCGCTGACCACATTCATTGCCGGTTTCGCCGCCGGACTGGCCGCGGGCTCCGGCCAGGCGACAGACACCGTGTCGATGCAGGCGGCCATGGGCGTTGCCCGGAAGCTGGCCAAGGAATACGCCGCCGCCGAGGCTCCCGGGGCATGACGCCCGGGCCCCCTTCCGGCGCGGACCCGGGCGATTCCGAGCCGGCTGCCGCCGGGGCGGAGGCCGGCTCCGACTCCGCAACAGCCGCCGCACCCGGCGCCGAAACGAGGCCCGACGGAGCGGACCCCGCACCGGCGCCGCACCGGCACCTCGCCCACAGCTGGCAGGAGGCCTGGCAGCTGGCCTTTGATTGCGCCACCCCCATCCCGCCCGCGCCCGTGCAGCTCCGCTACGCCCTGGGGAGGACGCTGGCGGAGGACGTGTCGGCCCTGCATGACATGCCGCACTACGCTTCCTCAGCGATGGACGGTTGGGCCGTCAACGGCGGCGGTCCGTGGATCTTGGCCGAGCCCGGTCAGCGGCTGGCCCCGCACCAGGCCAGCCCGATCGTCACCGGCGGACTTATCCCGGCGGGCGCTAAAGCCGTGCTCCGCAGCGAGAGTGGCATCATCGCCGCGGATGAGGACGGGTTGCCGGTCCTGAAACTGGGCGGCGGCGCAAGACCCGGGGAACCCCGCAACGGCGAACACATCCGCCCGGCTGCGGAAGAGGCCACGGCGGGGCAGGTCCTAGTCAAGGCAGGGGTCGTGCTCAACCCGGCGCATCTGGCACTGGCGGCCCTCGCCGGGCACGATTCGCTGCCGGTCCTGGGCAAGCCTGTGGTCCGCCTCGTGCTCACCGGCTCCGAAGTCGTCAGCAGCGGCGTCCCCGGACCGGGAGAGGTGCGGGACACCTTCGGGCCGCAGCTGTCCGCCGTCGTCGAAATGCTTGGCGGGATCTGCGCCGAGGAGGTCAAAATCGGCGACAGCGACGCCGAATGGCTCGCGGCACTTGAGGACACCGACGCCCCCGTCCCGGAACAGGGCCCGGTAACTGGGCCGGAGTCCGGCGCGGAGCTGGGGGCTGCCGGTCCAGTGCCGGCCGACGTCGTCATCACCACCGGCGGGACCGGCCGCTCCGGCACGGACCATCTCCGACGCACTGTCGTGGAACTGGGCGGCCGGCTGCTGATCGACGGGATCGCCATGCGCCCGGGCCACCCCGCCGTGCTGGCGGAGTTGCCGGACGGCCGCTTCGTCATCGGGCTGCCCGGGAACCCGCTCGCCGCCATGATGGCGTTGTCCACGATCGGAACCCCGCTGCTGGCCGCCCTCGGCCACTCGACGCCGCCCCCGGTGACCGAGGTTCCGTGCGGCACCATGATCGATCCCGACCCCGGCCGGACCAGACTGATGCCGTTCCGCATGCTCTACGGCATGGCCTCGCCCGCGCAGCACACCGCCCCGGGCATGATGCGCGGACTGGCAGCGGCCGACGGCGTCCTGGTGGTCCCGCCGCACGGTGTGCAGCTGGGGGAGCCGGTGCCGGCGTTCCCGCTCCCGTGGGGCGCACCCCTCCCGGATCCGGCCGCCGAAAAACCGCCCGCGAAGCCCGCCACCAAGCGGTCCGCCCGGAAGCCGGCCGCGGACGGCCCGGTGGACTGGAGCGGCCTTCTTGGCTGAGGGGCGGCCGAAGACCATGATGGAAACAGGAACTTCCGGCCGCCGCCGCGCGGCCGGGCCACACACCGTGATGAGACGGGACGCAATGCTGATGAGGAGTATCCGATGGGCCGCCTGACACAGCGCCGCAAAGTGCACAAGATTGTCCTGGACGGCTCGCCGCAGGCACTGGAATTCCCGGTCCGGCACCGGGAAGATGTGCTGGCCGTCGAGGAACCGCTCGAGATCCGGCTGGGCAGCCTGTCCTTCTCCGTCACGATGCGGACGCCGGGGCACGACTTCGATCTGGTCGCCGGGTTCCTCGTCTCGGAGGGTGTTATCTGGACCCCGGAGCAGCTCCTCTCGCTGCGGTTCTGCGCCGGTGAGGACGAGGACGGCGTCCAGACGTTCAACGTGGTGGAGGCGCAGCTGCGGGCCGACGTCGTGCGGCCGGACACGGGGCGGAACGTCTACACTTCCAGCTCCTGCGGGATCTGCGGCACCGACTCGATCGAAGCTGTGCGGAAGTCCTCGCACTTCAGCCCCGCCGCGGACCCGCTGAGCCTGCCGGTGGAGACGCTTGCCTCGTTGCCGGACCTGCTGCGCGAAGCCCAGGCCGTCTTCGACGTCACCGGCGGCGTCCACGCCGCGGGGCTGTTCCGGATTTCCGACGACGGTACCGCGGAACTGCTCTGCCTGCGCGAAGACGTCGGCCGGCACAACGCGGTGGACAAGGTGGTGGGCTGGGCGCTGCGGGAAGGCCTGCTGCCCCTGAGCGGAACCGTCCTCCAGGTCTCCGGCCGGGCGTCCTTCGAGCTGGTACAGAAAGCGTCGCTGGCCGGAATCCCGGTGCTGGCCGCCGTCAGCGCACCCTCTAGCCTGGCCGTGGAGCTCGCCGAGGCCAGCGGGATGACGCTGGCAGGGTTCAGCCGGGGAACCTCCCTGAACGTCTACGCCGGCCACAGCCGCGTGTCCGTTCCGGCAGCGATCGGATAAGCGCCTTGGCATAACCGCGGCAGCCGACGTAGATTTTTATCCATCGACTGGACCAGCGGCTCGGACCCGACGTCGCTTCATCCGCACCAGCGCAAAGAGGATCACATTGCACGACGACCGCCGTCTCACGGAAGTCCGGCTGGACCGCTTTTTGCGCGAACGCATCCTCCCCGCGGTGTACCCGCGCACGGCTCCGCTCGCACTGAGCAGCTGGGATGCGCCGGGCGAGCCTGTCCCCGTACAGGAGGCGTTGCGGCAGGAATTCGGACCGCAGGAGCCCGGCGCGCCGTGGGGCCGGCCCTGGAGCACCAAATGGCTGCGGCTCCAAGGCGAGGTCCCCGGTTCCTGGGGGAGCACGGAGGATACCGCCGTCGAAATTCTGGTGGACCTGGGCTTCAGCGCCGATCTTCCCGGCTTCCAGTGCGAGGGCACGGCCTGGCGGGCCGACGGAACCGTCATCAAGGCACTCTCCCCGCGGAACCAGTACATTCCCCTGAAGCTGCTGGGCGGCGGCATGTCGGTGGACTTCTACGTAGAAGCGGCCGCCAATCCGGACCTCTCGCAGGGCTGGACGTTCGCGGCCACCCCCTACGGGGACAAGGCCACGGCCGGCGCCAAGGCACAGTACCGTCTGGGCCCGATCGTCATCGCCGAGCTGAACCGGTCCGTCTGGGAACTGCAACAGGACATCGGAACGCTCCGCGGACTCATGCACGAACTCCCGATGGAGCTGCCCCGCCGGCATGAGATCCTGCGGTCGCTGGAACGGATGCTGGATGTGATGGACCCGGACGACGTCCCGGGCACGGCCGCCGCGGGCCGGGCGGCGCTCGCCGAGGTGCTGGCCCGGCCGGCCTACGCCTCGGCCCACCAGCTGGTTGCCACCGGCCATGCACACATCGACTCCGCCTGGCTGTGGCCCGTCCGGGAAACCATCCGGAAGTGCGCACGGACGTTCTCCAACGTCGTTGCGCTCATGGACGAGGACCCCCGGTTCGTGTTTTCCTGCTCCTCGGCGCAGCAGCTCGCCTGGATCAAGGAATACTACCCGGAGCTGTACGGCCGGATCCGGGAAAAGGTCAGGACCGGACAGTTCGTCCCGGTGGGCGGCATGTGGGTCGAATCGGACAGCAACATGCCCGGCGGCGAAGCGATGGCGCGGCAGTTCCTGGAGGGCAAAAGCTTCTTCCTGGCGGAGTTCGGCGTCGAATGCCGGGAAGCGTGGCTGCCGGACACCTTCGGCTACTCCGCCGCGCTGCCGCAGATCGTCAAGGCGGCCGGCAGCCGCTGGTTCCTGACCCAGAAGATCTCCTGGAACCAGGTCAACCGGATGCCGCACCACACCTTCAGCTGGGAGGGGATTGACGGCACCCGGCTCTTCACGCATTTCCCGCCGGTGGACAGCTACAGTTCCGAAATCAGCGGCCGGGACCTCGCGCACGCCGAGCGCAACTACCGGGACCACGGCCGCGGCAGCATGTCCCTGCTCCCGTTCGGTTATGGCGACGGCGGCGGCGGCCCCACCCGTGAAATGCTGGCAGCGGCGCGCCGCACCGCGGACCTGGAAGGATCCCCCAAGGTGCGGCTCGGCGCGGCCTCGGACTTCTTCGCCAGCGCCGAGGCGGACTATCCGGACCTCCCCGTCTGGGTGGGGGAAATGTACCTTGAACTCCACCGCGGCACCTACACCAGCCAGGCCAATACCAAGCGCGGCAACCGGCGCAGCGAGCATCTGCTGCGGGAAGCGGAACTGTGGTGCGCCACCGCTACGGTCCGTGCCGGCGCACGCTATCCGGCGGCCGAACTCAAACGACTCTGGCGCCTGGTGCTGCTTCAGCAGTTCCATGACATCCTGCCGGGCAGCGCGATCGCCTGGGTGCACCAGGACGCCGAACGGAACTATGCCGCCGTCGGCCGGCAGCTGGAGGAGATCATTGCCGAGGCCGCCGCCGCGGTGCTGGGTCAGGGCGAGCAGGAATTCCTGCTCAACGCCGCTCCGCACGCGCGTGATGGCGTCCCCGCCCTCGCCGCGGCCGGACCCGTGCGTCCGGCCGTGCCCGTCCACGCAGAGGCGGCCGGCGACGGCTACGTGCTGGACAACGGGGTCATCCGCGCCGTGATCAACGCCGACGGCCTGCTGGTGTCGCTGCGGGACCACGGCAGCGGCCGCGACGCAATCGCTCCGGGGGAGTTCGGCAACCTCCTCGAACTGCACCGGGACACCCCGAACGAGTGGGATGCGTGGGACATCGACGCGTTCTACCGCCGCAACGTCACGGCGCTGGTCGAGGCGCGCTCCGTGACCCTGGAGCGCTCGGACGGCGCCGCAACCGTCGTGGTGGAACGGCTGGCCGGCGACTCCGCCGTGACCCAGCAGATCCGGCTGGAAGCCGGGGCGCCGTCGCTGGTGATCTCCACCGCGGTGGACTGGCAGGAACGCGAGAAGCTGCTCAAGCTGGGCTTCGCCTTCGATGTCCGGGCCGACCGCTCCGCCTCGGAAACCCAATTCGGCCACGTGTTCCGGCCGACCCACCTGAACACCTCATGGGAGGCTGCCAAGTTCGAGATCTGCGCGCACCGCTGGATCCACGTCGCTGAGCCAGGCTATGGCGTCGCGGTCAGTAACGCTGCCAGCTACGGCCACGACGTCACGCGCAATATCCGCGAGGACGACGGGGGCACCACCACCACCGTCCGGATCTCGCTGCTGCGGGCACCCAAGTTCCCAGACCCGAACACGGACCGCGGGCCGCATGAACTGACGGTCACGGTGCGGCCCGGGGCCAGCATCGCCGATGCCGTCGAGGAGGGCTACCGCACCAACCTCGCCCCGCGAGTGGTCAAGGGCTCCCACGGTGTGGAGCCGCTGTTTTCCGTCTCCAACCCTGCGCTCGTGATTGAGGCGGTCAAACTCGCCGAGGACGGCTCGGGCGACGTGATCGTGAGGGTTTACGAGTCCCTCGGTGAGCGTTCATCCGGCGTGGTTTCAGCCAACTTCGGCACGTCGGGAGTGCGGACTGTGGATCTTCTGGAACGCCCTGCGGAGGCGCCCGGAGTGAGGGCTCACGACGGGGCGGCGGAACTGACGCTGCGGCCCTTCCAGCTCCTGACCTTGAGGTTCCTGCGCTGAGAGAAACCGCTGGAGGCCGTTAAACAGGCTGAGTGGGAGCGGTCCGACTGGACCGCTACCACTCATCCCCCCAATGGCGTTGGACGCTCCGCCGACTCCGTAAGACTGAATCCCCATTCACGGCGCCGGCTGGCGTTTTCACACATTCATGATTCTCTCACGATCTAATGATTATGTGAACGCCAGGCCCTAGATTTTACGGAACGTTGCGGGAGTGTTATCTGGCGGCCGGGCGAGTTGCCCGGAAATCCAGAAGACAAGGAGCCCCGTGACATAGCCGAGCACCGCCAGATAGTTGACGAGCAGCCGGAACGGATCCCACGCGTTGGGCACGAACGACGCCGGGACACTCACGATTGCCGCTGCGGCTCCGACCAAGGTCAAGGCGGCGCCTGCCCGCACCAGCCGGGGCAGGCGAGCCCGCGCAGCCGCCAGCAGGGAAGGCAGCAGGGCCACCGAGACGAACGCCGGATAGCTGCGCCCGGCTGCCGCGTAGAACGGGGCAAGCATGGCGTTGCGGCCGCCGTCGTCGGAGAGAGCCTCGAGCCCGGCCGAGGACCCCTTGGTGTCCATCAGCAAGAACGTCACCGTCACGACCAGACCCGCGACGGCTAGTCCCCAGCGTCCGGAAACTCCCGTGAGCAGCCGTCGGGCACGCGCGGCGCCAAGCCCCGAGGCCAGCCGCAGGCCCACCAGGAAGACCATCGCGAAGACAATCAACCGCAGGACCAAGTTGGTCAGATTCCAATTCCCGAGTGCCTGGTCGATAGCCGCGTAAGGACCAGGAATGCTGAGCAGGCTGCACACTGTGGCAAGGAAAAGGATGCCGAAGACCACCCGGTTGCGCCCGCGCACGGCGTCCGGGACACGAACCAGCAGGGCGATGCCGCAAACAATCAGCGTCCCCCATTCAAGGACGGCCATGGTCCGGGGTCTCCTGGGCCGCGGCGGCGGCGTCGTCCAGCGGCCCGGTTGGTGGGCGTCGTGGCGACGGACGCGACCGCACTTTTGAAGCCAGGGGTAGTTCCGCGGAGGGTGACTGCGAGATGTGGATCATCCCAGGTTCTCCCAGATCTTTTCGGTTTGCGCGCGTTCTTGTTCCTGCCGCCGTAGCGTCCGGCCGAGTGTCTGCAGCCGGTCTCCGGCCAGGACGGTAAGTTCCCCGTCGGAGAGGGCGCCCAGCGCCGATTGCCGGGCGCCGGGCGGCCAGCCTGCTTCGGCTTCCGTGATCAGACCTGTCGCGACCAGACCGCCGGTGAGGCCTACCCCCGCGGCGCGGGATGTGGCGACCGCCAATTCCGGGGCAAGCCGGTTAGCCGTCAGTTGGGCCGAATAGTTCTGCGGCGCCACACCGGTCGCGGCTGACACGCGGTGCCGGAGTTCGCCGTCGTCGATGGCATCCACCCAGTTACGGACAGATGTGGCGTGCGGAGCAGGGCCCAGCGCCGGGGGCGCGGCATCGCCGGGGGCGGTGCGGGCAATCACGGCGCGCAGCAGGTCTGTGGTGGCTATTTGGCTGACGAGTTCGGCAGGCGTCGGCGGCTTGGACTGTCCCTTGAGGCCGGCGTAGCTTTCAAAGCCGGCGAGTCCGTCGAGTGGGTTCAACCCGAGGGCCCGGCTGATGCTCACGAGTGTGCTCTCGGCGACCTTGCCGCGCACCAGCTGCTGGGCCAGGGTGGTGCGCTTGACGCCGGAGATCCTGCAAATATCGGCGGTGCTCATCGCCGGCGCAGCACTGTGAAGCCAGTGTTGGAACGCTTTGGCGGGGAGTGGCATCAATGACTTTCTGCAGGGTCGGTCAAGCGTGGGCCTCGGTGGGCTTGTCTGCTACGGACTCCTGGCCGGAGAAGCCCGGCGCCCCCACCTTCACACCATCATAATTCGTCGCTGCGAACGATTTGGTGACCGGCGGCGCGGTGACGATCGGGGGAATCGTTGTGCCTATCGGAAGCACGATGCGCCACCACCTTGCCCAACCAGATCAAGGCGAGTCCCCCCACGAGGCCCAGCACGGCAGCCGAACTGATGTAGTACTGAAGGAAGATCAGCGGCGGGGGCAGCAACTCACCGAACGCCAGCACGATCATGGCCGCCGCTCCCAGAGAAAGGGCGGCGGCACCAACGCGGACCAGCCAGGGGAGCGTGGATCGCACGGCCCTGACCGTGGGAGGCAGAAGGCAGGCGGCCACGAATGCCGGATAGAGCCGCCCCGACGCGGTGTAGTACCGGATGAGCTCCTTATTGCTTTCGCTCTGGTCAGGAAGACCGGCCAGGCCCACCGCTGTGCCGACCGTGTTGGCCATCAGGAACGGAACCACCGTCGCGGCCGCAATCACAGCCAGCGCAGTAAGGCCCACCGGTCCCAGCAGAAGCCGGACGCTGGCCGCGGCTCCGAACCCGCGTGCGATTTTGTAACCGGCCAGCAAGACGGTCCCGTAGATCACGAAGCGCAGCACGAGATTTGCATAGTTGCTGGAGCCAAGCCAGGCATCAATGCTCGTGTAGCTGGGCTCAATGCTGAGCAGCATCGCGAAGGCGGCGAGCACGAAAATGCCGAACAGCGAGCGGTTCTCGCCTCGCAGGGCGGCGGGCAGCCGGAGCAGGGCAACCAGTGCGCAAATCAGCAAGGTGGACCATTGCAGGGCAGGAATCATTTGATGGAGTGCCTTTGGTTCGGGGGCCTGCCAGTTGTCCGCAGGGCTCGTTCCCGAGGTACGGGTGCGCTGCGATTTTACTGGCGGAGTAGATTCAACTATGCTAAATGCTCGAACCCGCTGGTCCGTACACCCCCCAAGTCCGGACCAGCGGGTTCTTCTATGCCCGGCCACCAGCAGGCGCCTTGTCGGCGGATCTGCGGCGCGTTTTCAGAGATTGGCCGGGCGCCCTGCAGGCGCCGGGGGCGGGCCCACGGTGAGAGAATGGACTAATGACTGCAACCCTTGTTGCCAAGGACCTTTCCGGCGGCCACGACCACCGCACCCTCTTTTCCAAACTCTCTCTCACCGTCGCGCCCGGCGATGTCGTCGGCGTCGTGGGGGCCAACGGCGCCGGCAAATCCACGTTGCTGCGGCTGCTCGCCGGCGTGGACCAGCCGCAGGAGGGCACCGTCAGCCTTGCCCCCGCAGACGCCTTCGTCGGCTGGCTGCCGCAGGAGCACGAACGGATCGAGGGCGAGACCGTCGAAGGTTACATCTCGCGGCGCACCGGCTGCGGCGAGGCGTCGGCCGCGATGGAGTCCACGGCAGAGGCACTGGGGATCGGGGCCCCGGGCTCCGAAGACGCATATTCGCTGGCGTTCGACCGCTGGATGGCTTCCGGCGCCGCTGACCTGGAGGAGCGGATCCCGCCGGTGCTGGCGGACCTGGGACTGGAGGTGGGACCCGACGCCGCGATGACCGGACTTTCCGGGGGACAGGCCGCTCGGGTGGCGCTCGCGGCCTTGCTGCTGAGCCGCTTCGACATCGTGCTCCTCGATGAACCCACCAACGACCTCGACCTCGACGGCCTGGCCAAACTGGAGTCCTTCGTCAGGGGTCTGCGCGGCGGAGTGGTGCTGGTCTCCCATGATCGGGAATTCCTGGCCCGCTGCGTGACTACGATCGTGGAACTGGACCTCGCGCAGAACGCCGTTGCGGTCTACGACGGCGGCTATGAGGCCTATCTGGAGGAACGCGCCGTGGCACGCCGGCACGCCCGGGAACGTTTCGAAGAGTTTGCCGCCACCAAGGCGGATCTCGTCTCCAGGGCCCGCACGCAACGCGAATGGAGCTCCCAAGGCGTGCGCAACGCCATGAAGAAGAGCCCGGATAATGACAAGATACGCCGCGCCGCGAACACCGAGTCCTCCGAAAAACAGGGCCAGAAGGTCCGCCAGATGGAATCCCGGATCGCCCGCCTCGAGGAAGTCGAGGAACCGCGGAAGGAATGGCAGCTGCAGTTCAGCATCGGATCGGCGCCGCGATCCAGCGCCGTCGTCGCGACTTTGCGCGACGCCGTCGTCCACCAGGGGGACTTCACTCTGGGGCCGGTGAACCTGCAGCTCAATGCCGGGGAACGGATCGGGATCACCGGGCCGAACGGCGCGGGCAAGTCCACCCTGTTGCGCCTGCTTTTGGGGGTGCAGCAGCCCGATGCCGGCAGCGCCTCGATGGGCGCCTCGGTTGCGGTCGGAGAAATCGACCAGGCCCGCGGACTGCTGGCCGGCCACCTTAAACTCGCCGACGCCGTCGAGGCAATACTCACCGAACTGTCCCCGGCCGAGGTCCGCACCCTGCTGGCCAAGTTCGGCCTCAAAGCGGACCACACGACCCGGACCGTTGATTCGCTCTCGCCGGGCGAACGGACCCGGGCGGCGCTGGCGTTGCTGCAGGCCCGCGGTGTGAACCTGCTGGTCCTCGACGAGCCCACCAACCACCTGGATCTTCCCGCGATCGAACAGCTCGAGGAAGCCCTGGACAGCTACGACGGCGCCCTGCTGCTGGTCACCCACGACCGCAGGCTGCTGGAAAACGTGCGCCTGGACGTGCGCTGGAACGTCCTCGACGGCGTCGTCACCCAACTCCTCGGCGCCAGCGCCGCGAAAGGCCTGAACCAAAGATGAGCACCAACAAATGAGCATGGACCGGGTCGCCTGGAGCTCCCTCTACAACATCACCCGTGCCTCGGACGGCTCCAAGCCGTTCTCCAAGGCGCTGGTCAAACGCGTTTTCGGCTTCGCCCGGCCGCATCGGAACCGGCTGATTGCCTTCGTGCTGCTGTCCATCGTGATGGCGGTCCTCGCGGTCGCGACGCCGGTGCTCGCCGGCCAGGTGGTGGACGCGATCATCGCCCACGCAGACTCCGGGACGGTAATCTGGCTCGCCGTGCTGATAGCGATCGTGGCCGTGGCCGAAGCCGGAATCGGGCTGGTGACGCGCTGGCTGTCCTCCATCATCGGCGAGGGCGTGATCGTGGACCTGCGCACCAAAGTGTTCGACCACGTGCAGAAGATGCCGATCGCGTTCTTCACCCGCACCCGCACCGGCGCCCTGGTCAGCCGGCTCAACAATGACGTGATCGGTGCGCAGTCGGCCTTCGCCGGCACGCTCTCCGGCGTAGTGAGCAACGTGGTGGCGCTGGTCCTGACTCTCGCGGTGATGCTCAACAAGTCCTGGCTCGTGACCGTGCTGGCCATCATCCTGCTGCCAATTTTCCTCATCCCGGCCCGCCGGATGGGCTCCAAGCTGGCAGAGTTGCGCCGCGAGGCCGCGGAACACAACGCCGCTATGGGCACCCAAATGACGGAACGCTTCTCCGCGCCCGGAGCCACCCTGGTCAAGCTCTTCGGCCGGCCGGACGAGGAGTCCCATGAGTTCGCGCTCCGGGCCGGCCGGGTCCGGGACATCGGCGTCCGCACCGCCATGCTGCAGTTCACCTTCGTCACCGCGCTGACCCTGGTTTCCGCCCTGGCGCTGGCCTTGGTCTACGGACTGGGCGGCTGGCTGGCCCTGGGCGGGCAGCTCGCAGCGGGCGACGTCGTGGTGCTTGCGCTGTTGCTCACCCGCCTCTACGCTCCGCTGACCGCACTCTCCAGCGCCCGGGTGGAAATCATGAGTGCCCTGGTCAGCTTCGAGCGCGTCTTCGAGATCCTGGACCTCAAACCGCTCATCCAGCAGAAACCGGATGCGGTCGAGTCGCCGCGCGGTCCGCTCTCCGTTGAGTTCGACGACGTCCGTTTTTCCTACCCCGCGGCGGACAAGGTCTCGCTGGCCTCGCTCGAGGACGTCTCCACGCTGGACACCCGCGGCGGCGAAGAGGTGCTGCACGGCATCAGCTTCCGGGTGGAACCGGGGCAGACCGTGGCTCTGGTGGGCTCTTCGGGCGCCGGCAAGTCCACCATCGCCCAGCTGCTCTCCCGGCTGTACGACGTCGATTCCGGCGCCGTCCGCTTCGGCGGTAGGGAGCCCGGCAGCGGCGTCGACGTCCGCGACCTCACCTTCGACTCGATGCGCGCCACCCTGGGCATGGTCACCCAGGACGGCCACCTGTTCCACGAGAGCATCGCCTCCAACCTGCGCCTGGCCCGCCCGGACGCCAGTGATGAGTTGATGTGGGACGTGCTGCGGCAGGCCCGGCTCGAGGACATGATCCGCTCCCTGCCGGACGGCCTGGACACCGTGGTGGGGGAGCGCGGCTACCGGCTCTCCGGCGGTGAGCGCCAGCGGCTCACCATCGCCCGCCTGCTGATCGCCCAGCCGCGTGTCGTGATCCTGGACGAAGCCACAGCCGCCCTGGACTCCACCAACGAAGCCGCCGTGCAGGAAGCGCTCGGCGTGGCGCTCGAAGGCCGCACCGCCGTCGTGATCGCGCACCGGCTCTCCACGATCCGCGCCGCCGACGCCATCCTGGTGGTCGAGGGCGGCTCGATAGTGGAGCGCGGCACGCACAACGAACTGCTCGCCGCCGAAGGCCGTTACGCGGAGCTGTACCGCACGCAGTTCGCCGAGGCCACCGCGGTGGCGGCCGACGCGGTTCCGGAGTCCTAGCCGTTCCGGGCCGGCGGGACCCCGAGGAGCGGCAGCACATGGTCCGTGAGCAGCGGCGCCAGGTCGTCCGGGAGTCCAGCGCCGAGGTCCAGCCAGCGGATCTCGGCGATCTCGGCCGAGGCATGCGCGGTCCAGGTCCCGGGCGCAATGAAGACCGTGGCTTCGATCTGAGTGGCGGCCTCGTTGGCGGCCTCGGCCAGCCAGCTGCCGAACGGCTCTAGGTCCTCGGGCGGCACGATGATTCCGACCTCCTCCGCCAGTTCGCGGGACGCCGCCTGGGCCGCGGTTTCCCCGGCCTCGGGCTTGCCGCCGGGGTGCATGAATTTGTCCGTGCCGCGCTTGCGGACGGTCAGCAGGCGTCCCGCGGCGTCAAAGACGCAAACGGCGGAGACCACGATCCGGGGATTCACAGCTCCGGCTACCGCTTCGGCGTCGGCTTCGGCGTCCCGACGGCTGCCGGTGACGCAGCCCGGTGCAGTACGGATTCGAGCAGCAGATCCTTGGCCGGGCCGGAGACATCCCAGCGGTAGTGGAACTCGTCCGGACCGACGCCGGTGTAGCCGACCCGGTAGGTGTCGGGATCGCACCAGTGGCTGTCCTGGTGGTCGTGGGCACCGAAGCCGATGCGGTGGAACGGGCGCCCGTCGGGGAAGTACATATCCATGATGTCCGGCGTGGCCGCGGGCCGGAGCAGATACTCCCGGCTGGCCGGCCCGGTGAAGGGAACAGTGCCGGCCGTGTTCCAGCGCACGATGCCCTCCTCGCGGAAGCGGATACGGCCGCCGTCGATGTCCGTAAAGCGGACGACGCCGGCGAACGTTCCGTGGAGGCCGGCGGCCCGGTCCAGCATGGTGCGGGCCACCTTCCAGTCGCCCAGCAGGTAGGCCCGCAGCTCAAAGTGCTGGTCGGAGCGCAACGGAAAGCGCAGGTCGGAGTCTTGGCCGGCGCCCGGCATCGGGGAGTCCAAGTGCCCTCGATTGGAATCGAACCAACGACACCGGCTTTAGGAGAGCCGTGCTCTATCCACTGAGCTACGAGGGCGGGTGTGCGGGTGGGTGGCCGTCGGCCGGCCCGTCCGGACACGGATACCAGCATACAAGGTGAGGGCGCGTACTACGCTCTTGGCATGACGGCATCTTCCACCACGGCGCCCCGGGAGCTCATCTACGTCCCCGATGTGGCCTCCACCAGGTTCTACCTCGGAGCGCTCGCCAAATTGAGCGTCCTGCAGTACTTCGTTGCGGAGGCGGCGGTGATCGGCGCGTGGGCAGGCAAGGAGCCGTACAGCCGCCGCACCGGCTACATCAGCGACCTGGGCGCGCTGGGTTGCGGCGGGTTTTCCGGCCGCGATGTTTGCTCGCCGGCGCATCTGTTGATGGATGCTTCGTTCGTGGTCCAGGGCATCGGCATGATGGTGGGCGCGCTGCTGCTCAGCTCCGCCGTGATCGGCATCGCGGGTCGCGCGGGGGCGCGGCTCGTAGTGGCTCCGGGGCAGCGCTCGCCGTCGGCCGCCGCCCTTGTTGCCCGCTCGCTGAGCCTGGTTGCGGGGGCCGGGACGGTGGTGGTGGGGCTGGTCCCCGAAGATACCGGTTCCCGCTGGCATCTGGCGGGCGCCCTTATGTACTTTGCCGGCGGCGGCCTGGCCCTCGTGCTGACCGGCTGGCTGTGGCGACGCCAGACGCCGTTGGGCTGGTTCATCCTTGCCTGCGGCGCCGTTTCGCTGGCCGCGCTCATTACCGGCGGAGGAACGGGGATGCGGGTGCCCGAACCAGGCACGCTGGAACGCCTGATGGGATACCCCATCACGATCGGCATGGCAGCCCTGGGCCTGGTTCTCGCGCAGCGGGTCCGCCGGGAGCTGGCAGCGCGGAAGGTGAGCGCCGGCTGACGCCTTGGCAGACGAATGGTGCCAACGTGCGGCGGGATCGGGCACTTTTACTCGCGACCAATCCGTGTCTTGGGGGTGTCCGATGTCTCATCTGAGCGTCCGCTTCGACTATCATGAGGGCATTCGCCGGAACGCGCTCCGGTGCCTCGTGCCGGAGTTGGCTCCGGAGCACGCCGAATTGCCGACTTTTAGTCTTTGGGGACAGATGCCTGATCTGCTAGTTGTGCCGAGCGTTGCAGCGGCTGCCTTCGGCGGCCACAAAGGCGTCACAGCGCGCCGCAGCGTTGTCCGTCGGGCAGTGATCCGGTGACGGTTGAAGCTCCGGTCGCGCCGGATGAGGAAACCCCGCTGGAAGCGCAATCGGCCGTTGAGGCGCCAGCGGACGCGGCGCCGTCGTCCGGAACCCTGGCGGCGCGGAGCCTGGCCGGGTTGGGTCTGGCGGACCCGGAGGCGCCTGCGGACCCCGAAGCACCTGCCGAACCCGTCATCGGCGTCCGGCAGTTGGCGTGCGGCATTATCGAAGTCGCGTTGCCGCCGAACCAGGAGATCGAGGGCCCCGAAGCGCGGGTGGCCGGCGCGGCCGTCCGTGCGTTGGCCGACGGCAGGCGGCTGCCGGTGTTGCTGGTGATCTCGGGCGCGGTGGGTGTCAGCGTGGAAGCCCGTCAGGTCTATGCCGGTTCCATCGCGGCGTCGGCGGTCGCCATTGTGGGGGAGACCCCCGTGGACCGCGTGATCGCCCATTACCTGCTCCGTTCAAAGTCCGACACGATCCCGGCAGAGTTCTTCCGCTCGCGGACAGAAGCCCTCGAGTGGTTAAGGCCGTACACGAGTGAAAAGTGATGTCCCCGACCCTCGGCTCCATACCCTCGTTGAGGGCATTGTCCGGATCGCCAGCGGTGATCTGAGTACCAGGATTCCGCACTCCGGCGCGCGGGACGACGTCGCGGCCGTCATTGCGGGCATCAATCTGATGGCGGATGACCTGCAGACCATTTACCAGGAGCTCGAGGAACGGGTCGAGAGCCGGACGGCAATGTTGCGCCAGGCCCAGGTGGAGCTGGAACGGATGGCGCTGACCGATCCCTTGACCCAGCTGGCCAACCGGACGGCGCTGAACTCGGTACTCAGCCACGCGCTCGCGGAGACGACACGCGGCGAGCTGCCGCCGGCCCTGCTGGTCCTCGACCTTGACTCCTTCAAGGGCATCAATGACACGCTCGGCCACAGCGCGGGGGATGACGTCCTGCGCGTGATTGCCCGCCGGCTCCAGGACGCGGTCCGGGTCACCGACACCGTGGCCCGGCTGGGCGGCGACGAATTCGCCGTCATGCTGCCAAAGTCCAACCTTGTCCGGGCCCGTCGGGTGGCCAACCGGATCCTCAAGGCACTCAGCGAGAGCCTGGAAATCGGCGACCTCCGGATCACCTGCGGCACCAGCATCGGTGTGCGGGTGGCCGAACCCGGACAGTCCGCCGACGACCTAGTGATGGAAGCCGACACGGCCATGTACGCCGCCAAGGCCCAGCCACACAGCGGGATCAAGGTCTTCGAACCGGCATTGCTGTACGCCCGCCGGCTGCAAAGCCTCATGGTCACAGAGATGCGCCAGGCGATCCGCGAGGACCAGCTGACCCTGCATTATCAGCCCGTGGTGGAGCTCGCCACCGGAAAGATCGAGGGCGTCGAGGCGCTGGTCCGCTGGAACCACCCCGAGCGCGGCCTGCTGATGCCCGACCAGTTCATTCCGTTGGCGGAAGAGACCGGGATGATCGTGGAGCTGGGACACTGGGTCCTGCGCAACGCGGTCCGCCAACTCCGCGACTGGCAGGACCGCTTGACGCTTGACCCTGAGTTCTCCGTCCGGGTCAATATCTCCACCACCGAGCTGCAAAACCTCGAGCTCATCGAGCACGTCCAGGACATCCTCCGCGAGACGGGTGTGGATGCCAAGAACCTCGTCATCGAGTTGACCGAGTCCATGGCTGTCACCGGCGGGGACGTGGACATGTACTCCCTGAGCGGATTGCGGCAGCTCGGCGTGCAGCTTGAAATCGACGACTTCGGCACGGGCTATTCCTCCATCAGCTACCTGCGCCGTCTCCCCGTCAACGTGGTCAAGATCGACCGAAGCCTGATCGACGGACTGGGGACAGACGAAGATCAGGGCCGCTTTGTCGAGGCCGTGCTGCACCTGATCCACGCCTGCGGGCTGAAAGCGGTGGCCGAAGGAATCGAGACGGCCGAGCAGGCCGAGGAACTGGTCCGGCTGGGATGCGCCAGCGGCCAAGGCTACTTCTTCGGCCGACCGACGCCTCCTGAGGCTGTTGCTGCCCTGATCAGCCTGGGCCGGTCAGTTTCGCCGTAGGCGGTTGGTTGGGTTTGGGCAGGGCCGGGAACGACGGCGGCCGGGAACGACGGCGGCCGTCTGTTGGGCGGCTGTTGGGCGGCTCGTCGCAGACATGACAAAGGGCGGGAGTCCAGACCTTGGTCCGGACTCCCGCCCTTTGCGGTAGCTGACTCCGTTAGTTCTTCGAGATGGAGTCGGGCCAGTAGTACACGGCCTCAACAGAACCCTGGCCCGACGTGCTACCACTTGCGGACACTGCAGATGCGGCAGAAAAGCCCGCTGCAGCCAAGGCGCCGGCGACGAGCAGTGTAGCGAAGGTCTTCTTCATATGGGGCTCCTGTTATTCGAGAGGCTGATGTGACTCATGTGATGTTGCTACCTCAGTATAGGTGGTTTCAACACGCCGCAATGTAACGATTTCAACGGGTAACACTGCGTCTGTGTTACGTGGACAGCGATTTTCCGGGTTCAGGGCTAGGGAATGCGTGTGCTGTCCGCGTTAGTGCCCGCGGAAGCGGATACTTAACCCATGCGACATCAATCAGTCTCTTCGGCCTATGCCGCGGCCGAGCTCCGGGCGCGGGATTATCGGGCCAATCATGACTTCTCTGAAGCCGCTAAGAGCGCGAGTGAGGCCGCTGAAATCGCCCTAGATGAAGGAGACATCCAGTCATGGTGGGCGATGACTTACTTCCGTGCCGAGAGTTACCTATCCGATGCCGACTTTGAACGCTGCGCCGACGCCGCAAGCACGCTCATCCACGATGCCTCAATCTCGCCGCAACTGCGAGCTCAAGTCCACATTCTGATGGCAAAGGCACATCAAGGCTCAGGTCAACTCGAGTCGGCGGCCGCCGAGGCCAAGGCCGCCACCGAGCTGACAAGCAATGAATCTGATGTTGAACTCAATGTAAAAGCGAGACAGGCACTTATCGCCGCCTTAGCGGATTCGGGGAAGCTCAGTGAGGCCTGGTCGGAGAGCAGGGGACTGGCCAGCGTCATCTCAGACGAATTGGATGAGCAGTTGGCGGGGAAGGCCTATTGGGTCATCGGCAACGTAGCGTTTCTGTGCGACAAGATTGATGAGGGATTGGCGTACCACGAACTTGCTGCGACGACCTTTTCGCCAGCCCGGGACCTCAACGTATGGGCCAAATTCAACAAGGCATCTGCGGCCATGCGACTAGCGGCTGAGGTCGCGGACGCCGACACCCTTCGCTGCATCGAACGCGCCGAATTGGCGACCGACGTCATCGGTGGCAGCGAGATCGATTTGCTGCTTCTCAGGCGCAACCGGGCTCATTGGAGTTACCTCGCAGGCGATGCGGAGTCCGCAGTGGCGATTCTTGAGGAGATTTGCAACGCGACAGCGGGCTCACAGGTACTGGGGGACGCATGGTTTCTTCTGGCGCGGGCATACCTCGCAACAGGCGACACTGTGGCGGCCCGTAAATCTCTGCGGGAATCGGTCGTTCACTTTGAAAGTGCCGGGGCCCCGCATCGCGCGCAGCAGGCCCGTGAACTCCTTCAGTCAGAACAGGGGACAGCTTCGTTCACGTCTCGGCTGCGTCGACTGTTGGGTTTCGGCCGCAGCTGACCTTCCTGCCTGTTCTTCGTCAGGAACTCAGGGTTGAGCCCGGGGAGCATGTCCAGTGGCCCAAGCGACGGCAGGACTGCTCACGGGAGACATCTCAAAATTGCGATGAATTCCCGTTGAGCATGCCCTTCGCTGAAGCCGAGGACTGGGCATGGGGGCCAAATGCTCCGTGTCCACTCCTAAGACTGGGCATGTCCCGTGTGCGACGACACGCTGGCGCCGTTGGCCCGGGGGAGCATGCCCTCCGCTGGCGCTGGCCCGAGGACATAGTGCCCATATGCTCACTGGCCGGCGTTGAGACTGAGCATGTCCCCTCCGAAGGGGAGGATGGACCTCAATCCAGGAGCGGAACAGCCCCAAGAACCCCGAGCCGCTAAGCCGTGGCGCCGCCCGAGGTCTCGGCCCGCGCAATGCGAGCTTTCCGGCCGAGGAAGACCGCCGCGCCGCCCACCACGAGGCTCAGGATCAGCAGGACCCAGCCAGCCACCGTGAGCGCGGATGCCAAGGCGACCTGGCCGCCGTCGAGCGTGGTCGCCGACATCATGGAGTCGATGACCGGGTTGGCCCACAGCCGAACGCCGGCGAACAGCAGCGGCAGGGCCCACAGAGCCCAACGCAGCGACTTCCGGGCTACATTCGTGCCGATCAGCAGCAGCCAGGTGAAGCCGAAGATCAGCGGAAAGAGCGTACCGGCGGTCTTGTGGACGTAATTCAACTGTCCGCGGGCGTCGCCGTCCATGGCCGAGCGCAACCGGTCAATGAAGCCCTGGTCGAAGCCGCCGACCAAGGAGTCGGGCATCGGGAGTCCACCGCTGAGCTGCGTGAGCTGGTTCAGGGTGAGCAAGTGGAGGTACCAGAACAGGAACAGGCTCGCCGCGACGCCCGCGATCAGGATCAGGTTGCTGTTGCTCTGCGCCTTCTGCGGGGACCGTGAGGTGCTGGGATTGATCACCGCTGGCAGGTGGTGCTGGGGAACGGCGGCATTGGCGCCATGCTTCTTGATCCGCTGGGCGGGTGTCTTGGCCATGGCTCTATTATTGCCCCTCGTCGGGACCCGGACCGGCCGGTCCGGGGGTGGCAGCGCCTGCGGTGGCGCGCCTGTTCAGCGACTGACGGGTCCCGATAGGCTGAACTGGTGAGCGAACTCAGCAGCAACGAACTTGGCAGGCATCGGCTTGGCCGGCACAGCACCGCGGAACTCAGCCCCGACCTGGACGACTACCAGCTCGCAGAGGCCCTGGTGCGGGAGGCCGGCAATCTGGCGCTGCTGATGCGGCAGGCCGGACTGGAGGGCCACCAGAAAACGTCCGTCTCCGATGTCGTGACCGCGGCGGACCACGCCGCCGAGGCGTATGTGCTCGAACAGCTCCAGCGCTGCCGGCCCGACGACGGCATCCTCGGCGAAGAAGGCGCCTCCGAGCAAGGCAGCAGCGGCCGGACCTGGGTCATCGACCCGGTGGACGGCACCTATAACTTCCTGCACGGCTCCAGCTACTGGTGCTCCGCGATCGCCCTCAAGGAGTCGTCCGGGGCCCTGGTCGGCGCCATCTTCCAGCCAGAGGCGGACAAGCTCTGGCTCGGCGGCACCACACGAACGGCCACCCTCAACGGTGAGCCGCTGACCAGCTTCAGGTCCCGCGAAGCCGGCGGCCTGGGCCGGGCGGAGACGCCGCTGGCAGAACTGGGCGCCGCGACCTATATCCATCCGACGTGGCTTGCCGACCCGATGTGCGCCATGCCCTGGCACGCCGCGGCGACCTCGGCGGCCGCCCTGCGGATGTTCGGCTCGGGGTCATGCGACCTCGGCCGAGTGGCCGACGGCGAGCTGGACTGCTGGTTCCAGCACAGTTCCCCGGAGTGGGACTGGCTGCCCGGCCAGGCGATCGTGCTCGCCGCGGGCGGGGCCGCCGACGTCGTCCGCGTCAACGGCCTCGAATGGTTCCTGGCCGGGGGCACGACGGCGGTACGGCAGCTCCGCGCGGCGTTGGAGTCGGGCTCCGTCGGGTAGCCCGGGTCCGGCGGCGAGTCGAAGGGGACATGCTCATTCCCCCAAGCGGCTTCGAGGGGGCATGCTCATTCCCCAAGGGGTGTCGAGGGGGACATGCTCATTTCTCGGGCCCAGGCATGGGCACCGTGCCACTATGTCCGTTCGCTGGCCCCGGCGTGGGGCATGTCCAGCGGTGCGGGGGGAGGTCGGGACCGTGCCGTCAGTGGCACCGCCTAGACTTGATAGCACCATGGATATGTTGTTTGACCCCTACGCCGACGGACCCTTCCAAGCTGCCTCCAAGCCGGCCGCCCCTGCCAAAGCGTCCGGAAACCGAGGGGCCGGCAGCGGCATGCCGCACCTCAGGCCAGCGCCCGGCTCAGGCCCCGGCTTCGCGCCCCACCCCGGAAACCAAGGCGCGAACCACCTCGGAATCCACGGCGGGCACGGCGCGGACCGCGAGGAAGAATGGGACCGCCCGCGGCTGCCGAGCGCGGACGAATTGCTGCAGGGACTGAATCCGCAACAGGAAGAGGCCGTCAAACACGCCGGCAGCGCCCTGCTGATCGTGGCAGGCGCAGGCTCCGGGAAAACGCGCGTGCTCAGCCACCGCATCGCCTACCTGATCGCCACCCGCCGCGCCCACCACGGCGAGATCCTCGCCATCACCTTCACCAACAAGGCCGCCGCCGAAATGCGGGAGCGGGTCGAAGCCCTGGTCGGGGGCCGGGCCAAGACCATGTGGGTCTCCACGTTCCACTCCTCCTGCGTCCGGATCCTGCGCCGCGAAGCCAAAAATGTGGGTCTGAACTCCAACTTCTCCATCTACGACTCGGCCGATTCGCTCCGGCTCATCAACCTCGTGGCAAAGAACCTGGACCTGGATCCGAAGCGGTTCCCGCCGAAAGCCATCCAGCACAAGATCTCCGCGCTCAAGAACGAGCTGATCGACGCGGACAGCTTTTCCTCCAGCGCCAACCACAATGAGCCCTTCGAACAGGCCGTCGCCGAGGTCTTCAAGGGATACACGCAGCGGCTGCGCCAGGCCAACGCGATGGACTTCGATGACCTGATTGCCGAAACCGTCTACATGTTCCGGGCCTTCCCGGCGGTCGCCGACTCGTACCGGCGCCGCTTCCGGCACGTGCTCGTGGACGAGTACCAGGACACCAACCACGCCCAGTACGCCCTCGTGCGGGAGATCGTCGGCGAGGGGCCCGGCGCGGCGGAGCTGACCGTCGTCGGCGACTCCGACCAGTCCATCTACGCCTTCCGCGGTGCGGACATCCGCAACATCGTGGAGTTCGAGAAGGACTACCCGGACGCCCGGACCATCAAGCTTGAGCAAAACTACCGCTCCACCCAGACGATTCTCAGCGCCGCGAACTCGGTCATCTCCCGCAACCCCAACCGGCCGGAGAAGCGGCTCTGGACGGCCGAGGGCGACGGCGAAAAAATCGTCGGCTACGTCGGTGAGAACGAGCACGACGAGGCCCAGTTCATCGCCAAGGAAATCGACCGGCTGCAGGACGAGGGGGACCTCCGCCCGGGCGACGTCGCCATCTTCTACCGCACCAACGCCCAGTCCCGGTCCATCGAGGACGTCCTGGTGCGCGTGGGGCTGCCCTACAAGGTGGTTGGCGGCACCCGGTTCTACGAGCGCAAGGAAATCAAGGACGCCCTCGCCTACCTGCGCGTGCTGGTCAACCCGGACGACGACGTCAACCTGCGCCGGATCCTCAACGAACCCAAGCGCGGCATCGGCGACCGGGCCGAGGGAGCCGTCGCAGCACTCGCCGAGCGCGAGCGGACCTCCTTCATGGCCGCCGCCCGCCGCGCCGAGGAAGCGCCCGGCATGGCCACCCGCTCCGTCAACGCCGTGTTGGGCTTCGTGAAGCTCCTCGACGACCTCGCCGAGGTGGCCACCGGCTCCGGCGCCGCCGCGGCCCTGGAAGCCGTCCTGGAGCAGACCGGCTACCTCGCCACCCTGCGCTCGAGCACCGATCCGCAGGACGAATCCCGGGTCGAGAACCTCGCCGAACTGGTCGCCGTCGTGCGCGAATACGAACGGGACAACCCCGAGGGATCGCTCGGTGCCTTCCTGGAGCAGGTCTCGCTCGTGGCCGACGCCGACCAGATTCCCGACGCGCCGGCAGGGAGCGCCGATGAGCTGGCGGCCGCCGTCGCCGAAGCGAAACGGCTCGGCGTCGTCACCCTGATGACCCTGCACACCGCGAAAGGGTTGGAGTTCCCGGTGGTGTTCCTGACCGGGATGGAGCACGGGCTGTTCCCGCACCAGCGCTCGGCCACGGACCCCAAGGAACTCGCCGAAGAGCGCCGGCTCGCCTACGTGGGCCTGACCCGTGCCCGGAAACGGCTGTACCTGACCCGGTCCGAGGTCCGCAGCATGTGGGGCCAGAGCCAGTACAACCCGGCGAGCCAGTTCATCGAGGAGATCCCCGCCGAACTGGTCGAGTGGAAGCGCGAAGGATCCACCCGCCAGGCCGGCGGCTGGGGGAGCGGGGGCTCCATCGGTTCCAGCCGCTACGGCGGATCCTTCTGGGGAGCCGGCACGGCCCGCGGCACCGGCGCGGACGCCTCGGCCGGCTTCAACTCCGATGTCCCCGCCGCCATCGCCAAGAACCGGGTCCAGCCGCAGAAGGAGATCGTCGCCGTCAGCGTGGGGGACAAGGTCAACCACACCAGCTTCGGCAACGGCACCGTCCTCGCGGTCGAAGGCGCCGGGGACAAGACGGTCGCGAAGGTGAAGTTCGACGTCGGCGAGAAGCGGCTCCTGCTGCGGTACGCCCCGCTGACCAAGATCGACGCCTGACCGGCCAGCCCACCCGAGCGATGTCCTCCGGGGTCGTTTCCTTCTTCTCGCAGGACCGTTACGAACCAGCCTCCGACGACGCCCAACGCGCCTCGCGGGCCCCGCGGAGGCCCGAAAAACCCCGTAATCTAGCGGTTTTTCTACGCTTCATAGAATAGTGTCCTTACTCACATAAGGGGTACTCTGGGTCGGGCTGGTCCGTTCAAAGGACTAGAGTTCCAAAAGGAGCATTGCGCCGTGTGGCTCGTTTCCAAGCCTGTCGCAGGGTGCGTTTATTCCGCAGCCCGGTAACCGCGAATACGTGGGGTCCGGCTGTACAGAAACTACTTCGACGTAGAAGGACACTAAACCGTGGACCTGTTTGAATATCAGGCGCGCGATATGTTCGAGGCGCACGGTGTACCCGTGCTTGCTGGCATCGTGGCGCACACCCCTGAAGAAGCAAAGGCAGCTGCCGAGAAGATCGGCGGCGTAACTGTCGTCAAGGCACAGGTTAAGGTCGGTGGCCGCGGGAAGGCCGGCGGCGTTAAGGTCGCGAAGACCGCTGACGAGGCTCTCGAATACGCCACCAACATCCTCGGCATGGACATCAAGGGCCACACCGTCAACAAGGTGATGATTGCCCAGGGTGCCGACATCGCCGAGGAATACTACTTCTCCGTCCTGCTGGACCGGGCCAACCGCAACTACCTGGCCATGTGCTCGGTTGAGGGCGGCATGGAAATCGAACAGCTCGCCGTCGAGCGCCCCGATGCCTTGGCCAAGGTCGCGATCGACCCCGCCGTCGGCATCGACCAGGCCAAGGCCGACGAAATCGTCGCAGCCGCAGGCTTCGCCGAGGAACTGCGCGGCAAGGTCGCCGCCGTCATCCTCAAGCTCTGGGACGTGTTCAAGAAGGAAGACGCCACCCTCGTGGAGGTCAACCCGCTGGTCAAGACCGGCGCCGGCGACATCGTTGCCCTCGACGGCAAGGTCACCCTCGACGAGAACGCTGGCTTCCGCCACGCCAAGCACTCCGCCCTTGAAGACAAGGACGCCGCTGACCCGCTCGAGGCCAAGGCCAAGGCCCAGGACCTCAACTACGTCAAGCTCGACGGCTCCGTCGGCATCATCGGTAACGGTGCCGGCCTGGTCATGTCCACGCTCGACGTCGTCGCCTACGCCGGCGAAAACCACGGCAACGTCAAGCCCGCCAACTTCCTGGACATCGGCGGTGGAGCTTCCGCCGAGGTCATGGCAGCAGGCCTCGACGTCATCCTGGGCGACGAGCAGGTCAAGTCCGTCTTCGTCAACGTCTTCGGCGGCATCACCGCCTGTGACGCGGTCGCCAAGGGCATCGTCGGTGCACTGGCCGAGCTGGGCCACTCCGCGAACAAGCCGCTGGTCGTCCGCCTCGACGGCAACAACGTCGAGGAAGGCCGCCGCATCCTGGCCGAGGCCAACCACCCGCTGGTTACCCTGGCCGCCACCATGGACGAGGGCGCCGACAAGGCTGCCGAGCTCGCCAACGCAGCGAAGTAAAGGGACCGACTATGTCTATTTATCTGAACAAGGACTCCAAGGTCATCGTCCAGGGCATCACCGGCGGCGAAGGCACCAAGCACACCGCCCTGATGCTCAAGGCCGGCACCAACATCGTCGGCGGCGTCAACGCCCGCAAGGCCGGCAGCACCGTCCTGCACGGCGATAAGGAAATCACCGTCTTCGGCACCGTCAAGGAAGCCATGGCCGAGACCGGCGCCGACGTCTCCATCGTCTTCGTGCCGCCGGCCTTCACCAAGGACGCCGTCGTCGAAGCCATCGAGGCCGGCATCGGCCTGGTCGTCGTCATCACTGAGGGCGTCCCGGTCCAGGACTCCGCCGAGTTCTGGGCGCTGGCCCAGTCCAAGGTCGACGCCAACGGCAAGCAGGTTACCCGCATCATCGGGCCGAACTGCCCCGGCATCATCACCCCGGGTGAGGCCCTCGTGGGCATCACCCCGGCCAACATCACGGGCAAGGGCCCCATCGGCCTGGTCTCCAAGTCGGGCACCCTGACCTACCAGATGATGTATGAACTCCGCGACCTCGGCTTCTCCACCGCCATCGGCATCGGCGGCGACCCGGTCATCGGCACCACCCACATCGATGCGCTCGAAGCGTTCGAGGCCGACCCCGAGACCAAGGCCATCGTCATGATCGGCGAAATCGGCGGCGACGCCGAAGAGCGTGCCGCCGACTACATCAAGGCGCACGTCACGAAGCCGGTCGTCGGCTACGTGGCAGGCTTCACCGCCCCGGAAGGCAAGACCATGGGCCACGCCGGCGCCATCGTCTCCGGTTCCGCGGGCACCGCCCAGGCCAAGAAGGAAGCCCTCGAGGCTGCCGGCGTCAAGGTCGGCAAGACGCCGTCCGAGACCGCCACGCTGCTGCGCGAAGTCTTCGCAGCCCTCTAGGCTCCCAGCTCTAGCGCTCCGCACCAACGCGGGGTCACTTCCGGCCCGTCCCAGTCACCGGGACGGGCTCGAAGTGGCCCCGCGTTGCGTCGTTAAGCGGCGACGGCGGCACTGAGCGCCGCGGTCGGTCGAGTAGTGTTTAGGAAAGGCAAAAGGCGCGCCCCGGGTGCGCAGGCAGGGGATCTCGATGGCAGAAACGCGGCGGACGCTGGTGGATGTCGTCGTCGACACGGTCCTCGAGTACATTCTCAGCGGCCAGATTAAGCCCGACGACGCCCTACCGCCGGAAGCGGACATCGCCAAGGAATCCGGCGTCAGCCGGCTGACGGCCCGTGAAGCGATGAAAGTTCTCAAAGCCCAGGACGTGGTTTACGTCAAGCGCGGCCTCGGCACGTTCGTCAATCCTCCTGAACGCTGGACCGGGCTGGACGCGATCATGCGGGCGGCCTCCAGGGGAGTGGCCTCCGACCAGGTGGCCCTGCGCCTGCTGGAGGTCCGGCGTATGGTCGAAACCGGCGCCGCGGAACTCGCGGCCGAGCGGCACAGCCAGGCCGACCTCGCCGCGATGAGGGAGAGCGTTGAACGGATGGAGGCCGCCCACCATTCCGGTGACGTCGATGCGCTGACCCTGGCGGACATCGCCTTCCACGACACTGTCCTGCGGGCGTCCGGCAACCCCTTCGTGCCGGCTCTGCTGGCCCAGCTGTCCACCCTGCTGTACGCGATGCGGCGGGAGACCTCTGCGTTCCCCGATGTCCAGCGGCACGCCATCCACCACCACAAGGTGGTCCTGGCCGCCATCGCCGCCGGCGAGCCCTCCGCCGCTCGCTCCGCGATGGACGCCCACATCACCCAGACGTTCGAGGACTACAAGCAGTACCTTGCGGTCTCCAGCCGCGGCGCCGCCGCCAGCTGACCTGGGCACGGGCCTACGGCCTGCGACCCGGCGCCCCTTGCGCCGTGCCCCCTCAAAATCCCTATGACCCAACCCCTGTTGACGCCCTACCGCCGTGTGATTAGAATCTCATACAGATATCAGACATCTGACATCTCGGACATCTCGGATTGCCGCAAGCCAAAGGAGTCTTCATGCGCGCGCACGTCCTTTCCCAGGGCACCCTGATCACCGGTGGAGGCCCGCGATGACCTCCCTGACAGCTGCCCCCGCGTTGAGCGAGCTGGGCCAGACCACACTTCGCAAGGTCCGACGGCGGGTCATGCCGCTGATTGTCCTGCTGTACTTCGTCGCCTACCTGGACCGCAACAACGTGGGCTTCGCCAAGCTCGGCATGCAGGGCGACATCGGCCTCACCGAGGCCGCCTACGGCCTGGGTGCCGGCATCTTCTTCCTTGGTTACGCCCTGCTGGAGATCCCTAGCAACGGCGGAATGTACCGCTTCGGTGCGAGGAAGTGGATCGCCCGCATCCTCATCAGCTGGGGCATCTTCGCCACCGCCATGTTCCTGGTCAACGGCGAGACCACCTTTTACATCATCCGCTTCCTGCTCGGCGCTGCCGAAGCCGGCTTCTTCCCGGCCATCCTTTTCTACCTGACCCTCTGGTTCCCGGCCGCGCAGCGCGTGACCGTTCTGGGTATCTTCATCCTCGCCCAGCCCATCTCCAACGCTTTGGGTGCACCGGTGTCCGGCATGCTCCTGGGCCTGGAAGGCGTCGCCGGCCTGCACGGCTGGCAGTGGCTGTACATCCTTGAGGGCATCCCGGCCATCGTGCTGGGCGTCATCACGCCGTTCATCATGACCGACCGGCCGGAGCACGCCAAATGGCTCAAGCCCAATGAGCGCGAGTGGCTCACCACCACCATGAGCAAGGAGCTGGCCGACAAGCAGAAGGACGGCAAGCACAACTTCCTGGCCGGCCTGAAGGACCCCCGCACCCTGGCGTACTCGGCCCTGTACTTCGGCCTGGTCTGCGGCATCTACGGCCTGGGCCTCTGGCTGCCGACCATCGTCAAGGCGCTCGGCAAGTTCGATACCGTCCAGGTGGGCTTCATCGTCTTCATCCCGTACGCGATCGCCGCGGTGTTCGTCTACTTCTGGAGCAAGCGCTCGGACCGCACCGGCAACCGGGTGTGGCACGCCAGCGTCAGCATGGTGATTGCCGCCGTCGGCCTGCTCGGCGCCGGGTACCTGCTCCCGGTCAACGCCGTGCTGGCTATGGTCTTCCTCACCCTGGCAGCCATGGGCATCTACTCGGCCATCGCCCCCTTCCTGGCCATGCCGTCCGCAGCCCTGACCGGAGCCGCTGCCGCGGCCGGCCTCGCGATGGTGAACTCGCTGGGCAACCTGGGCGGCTTTGTGGCCCCGTACATCGTCGGCATCCTCAAAGACGCCACCGGCAACAGCCAGAGCGGCCTTGTCTTCCTGGCGGCCTGCCTCGCGGTGACTGCTGTCGCCACCTATCTCTACGCCCGCAACCGCCCGGAAGGTGTCTCTGCAACCGCAGCCACCGCCCCCGCCGCCAATAACAACCGCTAGGAACTCCCCATGACAGACCACAGCACATTCCCCGCCGAACGGACCGTCGTCCTGACCGGCGCCGCCTCCGCCCGCGGCATCGGCCGCGCCACGGCCGACCGCCTGGCCCGCGAAGGCTGGTCCATCGCGATCCTGGACATCAACGCCGAGGACGCCCGGGCAGCCGCGGCCGAGATCGGCTCGAACCGCGCCGTTAAGGCGATCGGCGTCGGGGCGGACGTTTCGGACGAGGCGTCGGTGGACCGGGCGATCACCGAGGTAGAAGAATCCATGCCGCCGATCGTGGGACTGGCCAACCTGGCTGGCATCAGCTCGCCGACGCCGTTTATGGAAACCAGCGTCGCCGAATGGGACAAGGTCTTCGCCGTCAACATGCGCGGCACATTCATCGTTTCGCAACGGGTGCTCAAGGGCATGATCGAGCGCCGGGTGGGCCGGATCGTCAGCGTCTCCTCGATCTCCGCGCAGCGCGGCGGCGGAACCTTCTCCAAGGTCGCCTACAGCGCCTCGAAGGCCGGGATCCTCGGCTTCACCCGGGCCCTGGCCCGCGAAGTCGGCGAGTTCGGCATCACTGTGAACGCGGTGGCCCCCGGCCCGATCGACACCGACATTATGGGCGGCACGCTGAGCGATGAGCGCAAGGCTGCCATGTCCGAAGGCATCATGATGGGCCGGGTCGGCAGCCGTGACGAAGTCGCGGCGCTGATGGCTTTCCTCCTGAGCGAGGACGCCGGCTACATCACGGCCGCCACCTATGACATCAACGGCGGCCTGCAGGTCTCCTGACCCCCAGCGATCTCGCAGTGCCGCGCGGCTCCGGCCGCACGGCACCCGAAAGGACTCCAGCATGACCCACGAAACCCGCCCCGGCGTGCCGGCCGCCCCGGAGCCGGTCCGGCTCGCCGACGCGCGGCAGCGGATCCGCGACTACCGGGCCGCCACCGGGCGCCGGACCGCGGTGCTCGACGACGACCCGACCGGGTCGCAGTCCGTGCACGGCGTCTCCGTCGTCACTGTGCTTGAGGCCGGCGAGTACGCCGCGGCCCTCGCCGAGCCGGCGTCGACCTGCTTCATCCTGACCAACACCCGCAGCCTCGACGAGGCCGACGCCGTCGCCCTCAACCAGGCAGCCGGGCGGGCCCTCTTCGAGCTTGAGGAGCGGCTGGGTGCACCCCTGGACCTGGTCAGCCGCAGCGACTCAACGCTCCGCGGCCACGTGATGGCCGAGATCCGCACCCTTGACGCCGTCCGGCGCGAAGTCACCGGGCGCGGCTTCGACGGCGTGCTGCTCGTCCCGTCCTACTTCGAAGCCGGGCGCTTCACCGCCGGTGACGTGCACTGGGCCATGGTGGGCGGCGAAGCCGTCCCGGCCGGCGAAACCGAGTTCGCCAAGGACGCCACCTTCGGGTACACGTCATCGGACCTCAAGGACTTCGTCGCGGAGAAAAGCGGCGGCGCCGTCACCCCCGGGCAGGTGCTCAGCATCGGTCTTGAAGACATCCGCGCCGGCGGCGAGGACAGGGTCGCGGACATCCTGCGCGCGGCCAGCGACCTGCAGCTCGTGGTCGTCAACGCCACCGAGTTTGCCGACCTGGAAATTGTGGTGCTCGGCCTGCAGCAGGTCCAGCGTGAAGGCAAGCTCTTCTTGCACCGCACCGGACCGTCCTTTGTCCGGGCCCTCGCGGGGCTGGACCCCCAGCCGACCCTGCAGGCAAAGGACATCTGGCCCGCCGGCCGCCCCGCCGGCCACGGCCTCGCCGTCGTCGGTTCCCACGTGGGCCAGACGGCACGCCAGGTTGCCGCGGCGCAGGCGCGCGGCGGCGTCACCGAGATCGAACTGTCCGTGACCGACCTGGTCAACACGGCCACCCGCGGCGCGCACATCGCCGACACGGCGGCCAAGGTGGTCAGCGCCCTCGCCGGCGCCGACGTCCTGCTCTACACCTCACGGTCGCTGCTCAAGGGCGCTGACGCGGCCGCGAGCCTCGAGATCGCCCGCAGCGTCTCCGCCGCGCTGATCGAGGTCGTGCAGGCCGCGCTCGCGGCCAGGCCCGCTTGGGTCATCGCCAAGGGCGGCATCACCTCCCACGACGTCGCCGTCCGCGGCCTCGGAATCCGGCGTGCCACCGTGCTGGGCCAGCTGTTCCCCGGCATGGTCTCGGTGCTGCGCCCCGACGAAGCCGCGCCCGGCGTGCAGGGCATGCCGTACGTCGTCTTCGCCGGCAACGTCGGCGACGAAAACGCACTCGCCGACACCATTGAACTGTTCCGCGGCGGCCCACGTCCGCTGCCCCAGGAAAGGAAGTAACAGTATGAGCAAGGTTGGATGGATCGGGCTGGGCGCTATGGGCGGACCGATGGCGGTTGTCCTCGCCGGAGCCGGGCACGAGGTGGCGGCCTTTGACGTGGCGGAGGGCAGGGCGAAGTCACTGGCCGTCCCCGGTCTCACGCCGGCGGCCACGGCAAAGGAAGCGGTGGCGGAGGCTGACGTCGTCGCCCTGATGGTCGCGACGCCGGCGCAGGCCGACGCCGTGCTGTTCGGGGCCGACCAGCTCGCCGCCGCACTCCGGCCGGGGACCGTGGTCCTGCTGATGGCCACCGTCGGCCCGGCCGCCGTGGTGTCGTTGGCGCAGCGGCTGGCCGCGTTCGACGTCGAACTGGTCGACGCGCCGGTCTCCGGCGGCACCAAACGGGCCGCCGCCGGCGACCTGCTCATGATGGTCAGCGGCTCCGAGCGGGCCCTGGCGGCGGTCCGGCCGCTGCTGGATGCGATGGCCAGTTCCGCGCCGGTGGTGGGAACGGATGTTGGCGACGGGCAGAAGGTCAAGCTGGTCAACCAGCTGCTCTGCGGTGTGCACATTGCTGCGGCGGGGGAGGCTCTCGCTTTTGCCGAAGCCCTCGGCCTGGACCCCAAGCAGACCTGGGAGGTGCTGCGTTCCGGCGCGGCGGCGTCGTTCATGTTCGATGACCGGGGATCCCGCATGGTGGACCCGGAGAACACCGAGGTGCGCAGCGCCCTGGACATTTTCGTCAAGGACATGGGCCTGGTGGTCGACGCGGCGCGGGAGAGTACCTACCCGGCGCCGCTCGCGTCCGCGGCCGAACAGCTTTACCTCAGCGGCCGGCGCGCGGGCCTGGGCCGGCGCGACGACTCCTCGGTAATCGAGGTGCTGCGCGGGCACCGGTAGCCACTGCTTGAACCGCTGCCGGTCCAGCAAAACGATGCAAAAAAATCTGACAACAACCCTTTGCGACTTTCCGTAGATCCTATAGGGTCTTCGATTAGCGGGCACCGCCAACGATGACGTGCCCCGTCCAAGAACACAAAGGGGTGTGTTGTGGTAGCAGAAACCGTTCAATCAAGGCCGCACGAATCGGGTGTCCGCAAGGCCATCAAGAATCTGCGCTGGTGGATTCTTGGCTGGGCGCTGCTGGCCGGCATCGTCAACTACATGGACCGAAGCGCCATCGCCATCGCGGCGCCGGAAATGATCAAGCAGCTCGCGCTCACCAAGACAGACATCGGTTTGCTGGGTACGGTGTTTTCCTGGGTCTACGCCTTCAGCCAGTAGCCGGCCGGGTGGCTGATCGACAAGCTCGGTGCGAGGCGGATGTACTTCCTCGCCATCGCGCTGTGGAGTGTGTCGACCGCCCTCATGGCCCTGGGTAGCAAGATGTGGCAGTTCATCACCTTCCGGGCCCTGCTCGGCATCACCGAGGCGCCCAACAGCCCGGCGTCGGCCAAGGTCACCGCGGAGTGGTTTCCCAGGGCAGAGCGGGCGCAGGCTACCGCTGTCTGGGACAGCGGCTCCAAGTGGGGACCCGCCATAGCGCCGCCCATCCTCACCGCGATCCTGCTCGGCTTCGGCTGGCAGGCCATCTTCGTTTTCCTCGGCGTCATCGGGCTCGTGCTGTCCGTTGGCTTCTTCCTGTTCTACCGCTCGCCCGAAGAACACCGGAGGCTCTCCGCGGAAGAATTCGAGCTCATCCGGCGGGACCGTGCCGACTCGGCTGCGCCGGCCGCGAAAATTTCCTGGTTTGCCCTGTTCAAGCACCGCCAGACCTGGGGGCTGATGGCCGGGTTCTTCTGCGTCATCTGGATCTGGAACCTGTTCATCGTGTTCCTGCCGCTGTACCTGCAGCAGGCGCGAGGCGTGAGCATCGCCAACACCGGGTTCATCGCAGCGGTCCCGTACCTCGTGGCGGCGGTCATGGGGCTGGTCGGTGGCTACATCATCACCCGGTACGCCCGTCGCCCCGGCACCAGCCCCCTGGCCGCCAAGCGCCATGTCATGGTGGCCGCCTCAATCGCGTCCGGTGCGCTGGTCTGCCTCGTTCCCTTCATCAGTGACCTCACCCTCTCCATGGTGGTCTTGAGCGTTGCGATGGGCTGCATTGCCACCATGACCTCCGCTGCGTGGGCCATGCCCGGGGACATAGTTGACACCAAACAGGTCGCCTCACTGGGCGCCATCATGAACTTCGGCGGCTACTTCGGCGGCGCCTTCTCCCCGCTGGTCGCAGGAATGATCGCCGACGCTACCGGCTCCTACACGCCTTCCTTCGTCCTGGGCGGCATCATCGCGGCATTGGCCGCTTTCGCGTACATCGGGCTGGTGCGCCGGCCGATCGGCGCGGAGCGCGGGTCGGAGGTAGTCACAGCATGAGCCAGCAGGCACCGTTCCGGGTCGCCATCACCGCAGACGCCGTCCGGCCGGATGGCACATCAATCCACGGCGATCTCGGCCTCGAACGGCTGACGGAGGCGGGCGTCCAGTGGCAGGTATTGCCGGCCTATGAAGATCCGATCCCTGCCCAGCACCTCGAAGGGGTGGACGCCGTGCTGTCGCTCGGCCACATCCACTTCGGCGAGGAGACGCTGGTCGCCGCGCCGCAGCTGAAACTGGTGGCCCGGTTCGGTGCCGGCTACGACACAATCGACCTGGCAGCCTGCACACGGGCCGGCGTCCTGGTCACGAACACGCCGACGGCCGTCCGCAAACCGCTCGCCGCCGCCGGCCTCACCCTGGTTCTTGCCCTGGCGCACCAGCTCCTAGCTAAGGACAGGCTGACCCGCTCCTCCAGCTGGGGGGACCGGGAACGGTACCGCGGCTCGTCTATCGACGGCGCCACGCTGGGCATCGTCGGGTTCGGCAGTGTAGGGACAGAACTGGCCCGAATGGCGGCCCCGCTTGGACTGACGCTGCTCGGCAACAACCGCAGTGGCCGCCATCCCGAGGCGGACGGGCTCGGTGTGACACTGGTCAGTCTCGAGGAGCTGTTGGCCGCGTCCGACTATGTGGTGTTGTGTGCAGCCCTGACGCCTGAGACTGAGAGGCTGATCGGCCAGCGGGAACTGGAGCTGATGAAGCCGTCGGCATTCCTGGTCAACATCGGCAGAGGCAGGCTGGTGGACACGGACGCGTTGCGCACCGCCCTGCGCCGCCAGCGGATCGCAGGGGCAGGCCTCGACGTTTTCGAACCTGAGCCGCTGGCGGCCGACGATGAGCTCCTCCGAATGGAAAACGTGGTGCTCTCACCGCACTCGCTGTGCTGGACCGCGGATTTCACCCGCGACGTCTCAGCCAGTGCCATTGAAGCCATCCTGGATGTTGCGGCGGGCCGCCGGCCGCGCCACCTGCTCAATCCGGAGGCCCAGGCGGCCGCTGCCCCTGGCGCCGCCGCGGCCGGGACGCCGGTCAAGGCCGGGCGGCTATAGGATTTCACTATGGCAATCAAGGAATCGGCCCCCCGCGGCGTCAGCAGGCAGGTCCTCGCCGACCACGTCTACGAAGCCCTGCTGATCGCGCTGATGGACGGCCGACTCGAAGCCGGCACCCCGGTCAGCATCGACGGGATGGCCCGGGAGCTGGACGTGTCGCCCACACCCGTCAGGGAAGCGCTCGCCCGGCTCGAATCCACCGGCATGGTGCTCCGGACCGCCCTGCGCGGCTACCGGGTGGCTCCGCTCTTCACCCCCGACGAGCTGGCCGACCTGATGGATGCGCGCCTGGTAATCGAACCTGCCAACGCCCTCATGGCGTGCCGCCGCGCCGACAAGGACCTGACTGCCCAGTTGGCCCACGCCATCGCCGACCTCAAGGCCGCGCCGCGGGGGCCCTCTTTCGCCGAGTTCCGCTCTTATTGGGAGGCCGACGAACGCTTCCACCGGCTCATCGCCACGCATGCGAACAACCAGTTCCTGCTGTCCGCGTACAACGCGCTCGGGGGGCAGGTGCAGCGCTTCAGATTTTTCGGCGGCCTGGGCGTCACCGACGCTGACTTTGCGATCGCCGAACACACCGAAATATTGCACGCTTTCGAGGCCGGCGACGCCGAACTGGCGCGCGCGAAAATGGTTGCCCATATTGAAGGCGTCAAACAGCGCTCCCAGCACGACAGCGAAGTCCGCAACTAACTGCCCGGTAGTCCGGTCCCTAAAAACCCTTGACAAAGCTTTCCTCGATGATCAATCCTATAGGAAATGTGATTCAAGATTTGGAGTGACAATGTCGTACACCGCCGAAAACTGGCCCATCACCGCGGCCCTCCTGCAGTTCCCGGGAATCCGGCCCGACGGGACGTCCGTCCAGGATGCCCCCGCCGCCGAATGGCAGCAGGTCTTCCAGGAAGTCGCAGACGCAGGCTTCGCCAACGCCGACCTGACTGACAGCTGGGTGCGTCCCGGGGACCTCAGCGCCGCCCGGCTGGACGAACTCGCGGCCGCGGCCCGCGGCGCCGGAATCGGCCTTCCCGCCATCTCGGCGATCCGCCGCAGCGTGATCGACGCGGCCAACTGGGAAGACAACCTGGCCTACACGCACCGCACCATCGACGCCGCCGCGCAGCTGGGCTGCGAAGTTGTCTCGATCGGCCTGCACCAGGCACTCACCCCGGAACAGCGCGAACAGCTCTGGTTCTGGACTGTCGAAGGCCATAAGGACCCCGTGGGCGACAAGGAGACCTGGAACAAGGCCGTCACCCGCATCCGCGAAGTCGGCCGGCACGCCGCGGAACTTGGCCTCCTGGTCTCCCTGGAGATGTACGAGGACACCTACCTTGGAACTGCAGACTCCTCGGTGCAGCTGGTCCAGGACATCGACCTGCCCAACGTGGGAATCAACCCTGACATCGGCAACCTGGTCCGACTGCACCGGCCCATCGAGGACTGGCGCGAGGTGGTCCGGAAGACCCTGCCGTACTCCAACTACTGGCACGTCAAGAACTACATCCGCGACGAAAACCGAGCCAAGGGCCAGTACGTCGCGTTGCCTGCCCCGATGGAATCCGGCCTGATCAGCTACCGCGAGGCGTTCCAGTTCGCCATCTCGGTCGGCTTCCAGGGCATCATCTGCACCGAGCACTACGGCGGAGACGGCCTCAGCGTCACCGCCGCCAACCAGGACTACCTGCGCCGCCGGATCCTGCCCAAGCGCGACGGCTACGCCCTCGGCACCAGCCTGGTGGCCCAGGGCCGGCAGCAGCCGGCCGCCGTCGCCGCCCACTAGGCCGACGGCGCCTCCGGGCCACCCGGCCCGTTCCACCCGCTCCAACCGGTTCAACGAGGAATCATGACCAAGATATTTGACGATCCCGCAAGCTTCGCGGACGAAGCCCTGGACGGCTTCGCCGCCGTCCACCGCCAGTACGTGGCACGTGTCGAAGGCGGAGTGGTCCGCTCCACCGAGACTCCGGACGGCCGCGTCGCTCTGGTGATCGGCGGCGGGTCGGGGCACTATCCGGCCTTCGCCGGGCTGGTGGGCGCCGGACTGGCCGCGGGCAGTGCCTGCGGAAACATGTTTGCCTCGCCCTCCGCGGGCCAGGTTTATCGCGTGGCCAAGGCAGCGGAAACCGGCGGCGGGGTGCTGCTCAGCTACGGCAACTACGCCGGGGACGTGCTGCACTTCGGCCAGGCGCAGGACAAGCTTAACGCCGAAGGCATCGACACCCGCACGGTGCTGGTGACCGACGACATCGCCAGTGCCCCGCTTGAGGAGATCGAAAAGCGCCGCGGCATTGCCGGGGACCTTACCGTCTTCAAAGTCGCCGGGGCCGCCGCCGAGGCAGGACTGGACCTGGACGAGGTGGAACGGCTGGCGGTCAAGGCCAACCACCACACCCGCTCCCTCGGCGTCGCCTTCGCAGGCTGCACCCTTCCGGGCGCAGCGGAACCGCTGTTCACCGTCCCCGTTGGCATGATGTCCGTCGGCCTGGGCATCCACGGCGAACCCGGGATCTCCGAGCAGCCGCTGCCCACCGCCAGCGAGCTGGCCGCGCTGCTGGTGGACGGGCTGCTCAAGGACAAGCCGGACACCTCCGGCCGCCGGGTCGTGCCGATCCTTAACGGCCTCGGCACGGTCAAATACGACGAGCTGTTCCTGCTGTTCGGCAAGGTCGAGGCCCTGCTGACCGCCGCCGGACTGGAGATCGTTGAACCGGAATGCGGCGAACTGGTCACCAGCCTGGACATGTCCGGGCTGTCCCTGACGTTGTTCTGGCTGGACGAGGAACTGGAGAAGTTCTGGTCCGCGCCGGCCGACACCCCCGCCTTCCGCAAGGGCAACCTGGCGCCGCGCCGCGCCCGCACCCTGTCCGTGCAGGCTAAGGCGGGGGCGACGCCGGCCCTGGCCGCGACCACGGCGTCCACCGCACTGGCCGCCACCGCCGTGGCCGCGCTGAGGGTGGCGCAGTCCGTCGTCGTCGAACATGAGGAAGCCCTCGGAAAACTTGACGCGATCGCCGGCGACGGCGACCACGGCATCGGCATGCGCCGGGGCGTGGACGCGGCGGTGGCCGCTGCGGAACAGTCGCACGCCGCCGGCGCCGGGCTGGAAGAGGTGCTCGCCGCGGCCGGCGAGCAGTGGGCCGAGCGCGCCGGCGGCACCTCCGGGGCGCTCTGGGGGGCTGCGGTTACTGCCGTCGGCCGGGCGCTTGGCAGCAAGGACGCCTACACGGCCGCCGATGCCGCCGCCGCCGTCGACGCCCTCCGGGACGCCATCATCACCCTGGGAAAGGCCGAAGCCGGAGACAAGACGATGGTGGACGCGCTGCTTCCCTTCGCCGAAGTATTCAACCGGGCCATCGACGACGGCGACGGCCTGGCCCGCAGCCTGCGGACCGCGGCCGACGCGGCCGCCAAAGCCGCGGACGCCACTGCGGCGCTCAGCCCCAAGAAGGGCCGGGCCCGGCCGCTAGCCGAAAAAAGCATCGGCCACCCCGACCCGGGCGCCGTGTCTTTCGGCCTGATCGCCGACCGGGTGGCCGACTACGCGGCCTCCATCGAAAACAGCTGAAGGAGTACTCCCTTGACTCAAACCAATGAGCCCCAAAACACCGGACCCAGCACCTCCCCGGCCGGCTGGCGCATCGTCGTCGGAAATGACGAAGCCGGCGTCGAGTACAAGAACGCGCTCCGCGAACTGCTCGAGGCGGATCCCCGGGTCGCCTCGGTGGAGGACATCGGCGTCGGTGCTGACGACACCACCGCCTACCCGCACCTGGCCGTCGCGGCGGCCCGCAAGGTTGCCGCCGGCGAAGCCGACCGCGCCCTGCTGATCTGCGGGACCGGGCTGGGCGTAGCCATCTCGGCCAACAAAGTCCCGGGCATCCGCGCCGTCACCGCCCACGACAGCTACTCCGTGGAGCGGTCTGTACTGTCCAACAACGCCCAGGTGCTGACCATGGGCCAGCGCGTGATCGGGCTGGAACTTGCCAAGAAACTGGTAGGCGAATGGCTGGGCCACCGCTTCGACGAAACCTCCGCATCCGCGGCCAAAGTAGACGCAATCCACTCCTATGAAGGAGCTTCGGAAGGACTTGAAACCACATGACCGCTCGTAACATCGCCGTCGTCGGTTCGGGCTACATGGGCGGCGGAATCGCCCAGGTCCTGGCCCTCGCCGGAGCCCGCGTCGCCCTCGCCGACGTCTCCGCCGAGATCGCCCAAAGCAACTACGAGCGGCTGCTCAAAGAATCCGACGAGTTCGTCGCCGCCGGACTGTTCCCTGCCGGGGCCACCGAGACGCTGAAGGAAAACCTCTGGGCCGCCAAGGACATCGAAGAAGCCGTCGCCGACGCTGAGTACATCGAAGAAGCCGTGCCCGAGGTTCTCGAGATCAAGCACGGCACCCTGGCCCGGATCAGCGCGGCGGCCCGCCCGGATGCGATCATCGGCTCCAACACCTCAACCATCTCCATCGCGAAACTGGCCGAGGTGGTGGCCAACCCGGAGCGCTTCCTGGGCGTGCACTTCTCCAACCCTGCACCGTTCATCCCCGGCGTGGAAGTCATCCCGCACGAAGGCACCTCCGCCGCCACCATCGAGACTGCCCGCACCATTGTGGGGGAGACCGGCAAGGAAACAGCCACCGTCAAGGACGCCACCGGCTTTGTGCTCAACCGGCTGCAGTACGCGCTCTTCCACGAGGCCGCCCAGGTGGTGGAGGAGGGCATCGCGACTGCGGAGGACGTGGACACCATGGTCCGCACCACCTTCGGCTTCCGGCTGCCGTTCTTCGGACCCTTCGCGATCGCGGACATGGCGGGCCTGGACGTGTACGCGTTCTGCTACAAGTCGCTGCAGACCGGTTTCCCGGAGCGGTTCGCCACGCCGCGGATCCTGCAGGAAAAGGTCGACGCCGGGCAGCTCGGCACCAAGACCGGCGCCGGCTTCCTCAACGTCCCAGCCGAGCAGACCGCCGCGCTGGTGGCCTACCGGAACAAGGCCTACGTCGCGATGCAGAAGCTGATCGAAGAGCTTGGCCCCGCACCCCTTGGCTGACAGCCGCCTACTTCCTAAGGAGAATTCCATGACCTCATTCCCCGCAGACCGCACAGTGATCGTCACCGGCGCCGTCTCCGAGCGCGGCATCGGCCGGGCCACCGCGGACTTCCTTGCCGAGCGCGGCTGGAACGTCGGCGTGATCGACCTCGATGATGCCGCCAGCAAGGCCGTGGCCAAAGAGCTGGCCGAAAAGCACGGCGTGAAGGCCTTCGGTGCCGGCGCCAACGTCGGCGACGAGGCTTCGATCCGTGCCGCGATCGACGAGATCGAGGCCGAACTGCCGCAGCTCGTGGCCCTGGCGAACGTCGCCGGCGTGAGTTCACCGGTGCCCTACCTTGAGCTCGACGCCGCCGAGTGGGACCGGGTACTCAACATCAACCTGAACGGTGTGCACTACGCCACCCGCCGGGCAGCAGAGTCCATGGTCAAGAACCGGCTGGGCCGGATCGTGAACATCTCCTCCGTCTCTGCCCAGCGAGGCGGGGGCACCTTCAGCAAGACCCCGTACTCCGTGGCGAAGGCCGGCGTCATCGGCCTGACCCGCGCCACGGCCCGTGAACTGGGCGGGTACGACATCACCGTCAACGCCATCTCACCCGGTCCGATTGACACCGACATCATGGGCGGCACCCTCAGTGCTGAACGCAAGGATGAACTTGTCAAGGACCTGGTGGTGAACCGGGTGGGCAGCACCCGCGACATCGCGGCCGCCATCTACTTCCTGATCGGCGAGGACGCAGGCTACATCTCCGGGCAGACGCTCAACGTCGACGGCGGCCTGTACATGCACTGACGGCCCCCAGCCAGGGAGCCACCGACGAACCGCGGGCCGCCGGCCTGCGGGCGAACCACCCCACCTCATCACTCGAAGGAGAGTGCTGTGTCCGCAACCACCGCAACATCCAAGGAGCTTCTGGCCCGCCCGGTCCTGAAGTCCGCGATCTCCAAGGCGGCCCGCCGGCTGATGCCGATGCTGGTCATTCTGTACGTCGTTTCGTTCCTGGACCGGACCAATGTCGGCTTCGCCGAAGCTGCCCTGGGCGCGGACAAAGGCGTCTCTGCCGGGGCGTTCGCCCTCGGCGCCGGCATCTTCTTCATCGGCTACGCGATCTTCGAGATTCCCAGCAACCTGCTGCTCAAGAAGGTCGGAGCCAAGATCTGGCTGGCGCGGATCGCGATCACCTGGGGCATCGTCTCCGCGTGCTTCGCCTTCGTCCAGGACGAACCCTCGTTCGTGTTCCTGCGGTTCCTGCTCGGCGTGACCGAGGCCGGACTCTTCCCCGGCGTCATCATGTACCTCGCCGAGTGGTTCCCGAACAAGGTGCGCGTGCAGATGTTCGCCATCTTCTACCTGGCCCAGCCTTTCTCCCAGATGATCGGCAACCCGCTCTCGGGCTGGCTGATCAACATCGGCGACCAGGTGCCCGGACTGCGCGGCTGGCAGGTCATGTTCTTCGTCGAGGGCGTGCTCGCCGTCCTGGCAGGCATCGCGGCTTTCTTCTTCCTGATCAACGGCCCGGAAAAAGCCAAGTTCCTGAGTGGCGAGGAGAAATTCGCGCTCAAGGAAGTCATGGCACTGGAGGACAACATCAAGGACGAGACCGGCCCCCGCGGCATCCTCGCAGCGATGCGCAACGGCCGGGTCTGGTACTTCACCGCCATCTACTTCTGCCTGCAGATCGCTGTCTACGGCGTGACGTTCTTCCTGCCGCAGCAGGTCTCGTCGCTGACCGGGCAGAAGGTTGGCCTTGCCGTCGGCCTCCTGATCGCCGTCCCCTGGTTCTTCGGCATCTTCGCCTGCTACTTCGTCGGCCGGGCGGCGGACACCGTGGCCAAGCGGCGCAAGTTCGGCACCATCCTGTTCCTCTCCACCGGCCTGTGCATCTTCGGCTCCGCCTGGGCCGGCACCAACCACCAGCCGGTGCTTGGCATGATCTTTATAACCCTGGCGGTCTGCAGCTTCCTCGCTGTCGGCCCGGTGGTGTGGTCCTACCCCACGGCGTTCCTCGCCGGATCCGCCGCGGCCGCGGGCATCGGCCTGATCAACTCGCTGGGCAACCTGGGCGGCTTCGTCGCCCCGATCCTGCGGACCGCGGTCAACGAGGCCACCCAGTCGCCCACCGGCTCCATGGGCGTCTACGCCCTCGGCGTGCTGCCCTTCGTGGCAGCGGCGATGATGTTCGCCACCAAGCGGTTCAAGAACAAGGCGGACGAGCTGCTGGACTAAGTCCGGACCGCCGCCCCGCACACCCCAAGGAGACCCATGCCCCGCACCTCCGGCACCAGCGCCCACCCCCTTTACATCGGTGTCAGCACCAAGATGTACCTGGGCTACCAGGCAAGCCTGCGCTGGCTGTCGGAGGTGCGCGCCGTGGTGGACGCCCGGCCTGCCCTGGCTGCCGGCCCGGGCATCCGGGTGTTCATCATCCCGTCCTTCCCGGTCCTGGCGCAGGCCAAAACCATTTTCGCCGGTTCGCCGGTGCTCCTCGGCGCCCAGAACTGCGCGTGGTCGGACGGGCCGCTGACCGGGGAAGTCAGTCCCGGCATGCTGGCCGAACTCGGCGTCTCACTGGTGGAGATCGGCCACGCGGAGCGCCGGGCAATGTTCGGCGAGGACGACGACGTCGTGGCCCTCAAGGTGCGAGGCGCCGTCGACGCCGGGCTGACGCCGCTGCTGTGCATCGGTGAGCCGGGGCGGGTCAGCCCGGAAGAGGCAGCCGGGTTTTGCCTACGCCAGGTCCACTCCGCTGCCGGCGGCGACGATCCCCTGATCCCGCGGCTTGTCCTCGCCTACGAGCCGGTCTGGGCGATCGGGGCAGACCGGCCCGCCGAGCCGGCGTACGTCAACGCGGTCGTGGAACTGATCCGCGAACGGCTCGGCTCCGCCTGCCCCGTTATTTACGGCGGCAGCGCGGGACCCGGGTTGCTGCCGCAACTGACCGCCGCGGACGGACTCTTCCTGGGCCGCTTCGCCCACGACGCCGCGAACCTCGGCCGGGTGCTGGATGAAGCCCTTCAGACCTTCGCGCCGGCCAGCAGTTCCTCGAGCTGCTCGTAGGCTTCGGCCAGGCCGCCTTCCATCCCGGACTGCGCCATGCCGTTCCGGGCCTCCAGGCTGGGATACACCGCATGCGCGGTCAGCCGGGTGCGGCCGTCGCCGAGGTCGTGGAAGGTGAGGAACTCGATGCTGACCACGTCCGGGTAGCCGCCGTATTCGAATGTCTGGACGGCGAAGTCGTTCTCGCGGACCGTGTGGAAGACGCCGCTGAACACGTGGGCGACGCCGTCGGGCCCGGTGTGCGTGTAACGGTAGCTGCCGCCGGTGCGGAAGTCGTAATGGTCCACAGCCATGGTGAGCCGTCGCGGACCGAGCCACCGGGCCACGAGGTTAGGTTCCTTGTGGGCGCGGAAGACGTCGGCCACGGGAAAATCGAACTCCCGATCGAAGTCGATGAAGGGCAAGCCTTCCGGAACCGTGAGTTTGAGGGCGTTGCTCATGATGAGTCCTTTGCCTGGGTGCCGCCTGCAGCGGCCTGAGATTCAAGCACGGCATCGAGGCTGCGGAACTGTCCCTCGCGGATCAGCCGGTAGCGGTCGATCCAGGCGGTGAGTGCCTCCAGCCGTGCGGGGTTCAGGTGGACGGGCCGTCGCTGGGCGTCCCGCGTTCGCGTGACGAGCTGTGCCTGCTCGAGGACCTGGATGTGCTTCGAGACCGCTTGCTTGGTGATCGCGAAGGGTTCCGCCAATTCGTTGACCGTGGCCGGGCCCCGGCTGAGCCGGGCGATGATGCGGCGGCGAATGGGATCGGCCAGCGCCAGGAAAGCACTGTCGAGTTGTTCGTCGTCCTCAGCCATCGGGTCACGCTCCAAAATCCGACACTTACCATGATCAACGTTCAGGTTGATCAATGTGTTGGTTGTTTAACCGTACGCGGACGACCCGGGGCAGGCAAGGGCCAGCGCTGCCGGTCCGGCCAGGCGCGGTGAAGTCCGGCTAAACGGCGGCGTGCAGCCGGGGGAGTGCGGCCACCAGTGCGGCAAGTTCCGGGAGCTCCTGCGCTTCGGCGAGCGCCCGCTCCAGCGTGCTGTCGTGAACCGGCCGCGCCTGCTCGAGCAGGGCGATTCCGGTCGACGTGAGCTCGGTGTAGATCCCGCGGCGGTCATCGTCGCAGAGGATCCTGGTGAGCAGGCCGCGGTCCTCCAGGCGGTTGACCAGCCGCGTGGTGGCGCTGGGGCTGAGGGCGGTGGCTCGGGCCAACTGCTGCATCCGCATGTGCCAGCCGTCCTGCCGGCTCAGCGCGTCCAGCACGGTGTACTCCACCACCGAAAGCTGCGCCGCGGCCTGCAGGGAGCGTTCCAGCTCTGTTTCGATCAAGCCGTGCAGTGCCGCCAGGGTCCGCCAGCCTTGCGCCCGGACCTCGACGGCGTCATCTTTGATGCCCATCTGTACTGCTCCCTTCCAGCCCTGGCCGCTGCCCGCGACTACGAAAATACGGCCAAACCACAAATAGTTGCTTGCGCGTCATAATTGCGTATGCAACAATAAATAACGCGTCTGCAACTACTAGCTTACGCTTTCTTGATCTCCCCGTACAGTTTTGAAGGAGCCCAACCATGCCTATCGGCCTGATCGCACTCGCCCTCGGCGGGTTCGGCATCGGACTCACCGAGTTCGTCATCATGGGCCTGCTGCCCCAAGTGGCCGCAGACTTCCAAGTCACCGAGGCCAGCGCCGGCTGGCTGATCTCCGGCTACGCCCTGGCCGTCGTCGTCGGGGCCCTGCTCCTCACCGCGGCGGTGACCCGCCTCAAGCGCAAGCCGGTGCTCGCGGCACTCATGGTGCTGTTCATTGCCGGCAACCTCGTCTCGGCGATCGCCCCCGACTACGCCTTGATGATGGTCGGCAGGATCATCGCCGCGCTGGCCCACGGTGCGTTCTTCGGGATCGGCGCGGTGGTGGCCGCCAGCATGGTTGGCCCCACCAAGAAGGCCGGTGCGATCGCCATCATGTTCACCGGGCTGACCGCGGCCAACGTCCTCGGCGTGCCGTTCGGCACCATGCTGGGCCAGGCCGCCGGCTGGCGCTCCACCTTCTGGGCCATCACCGCCATCGGCGTGCTCGCCCTCGTCGGCATCCTGACCTTGGTCCCGCAGACCGGAGCGGGCCAAACCGGCGCCGGTCCTGCCGCTGATTCTGCCGCTGATTCCGCCTCTGGCGGATTACGGGGCGAACTCCGGGCCTTCCGCTCCGGCCAGGTCTGGCTGTCGATCTTCGTCACCATCCTCGGCTACGGCGGAATGTTCGGCGCCTTCACCTACATCGCGTTCACCCTGACCGAGGTCACCGGCTTCTCCGCCACCACCGTGCCGTGGCTGCTGATCATCTTCGGCGTCGGACTCTTCATCGGCAACACCGTGGGCGGCAAGGCCGCGGACCGGAACGTGGACCGGACCCTGCTGGTTGTGCTGGCGGCCCTCGTGGTGGTGCTCGTCGGCTTCGCATTCACCGCCGTCAGCCAGCCGCTGACCATCGCGTCCATGGTGCTGCTGGGCGGCTTCGGCTTCGCCACCGTGCCGGGCCTGCAGATGCGCGTGATGAAGTACGCCGACAGCGCGCCGACTCTGGCCTCCGGCGCCAACATCGGCGCGTTCAACGTCGGCAACGCGCTGGGGGCATGGCTGGGCGGCGTGACCATCAGCGCCGGACTGGGCTACACCGCGCCGATCTGGGCAGGCGCCGGCGTCAGCCTGCTGGGACTGGGCGTGATGGTAGTTGCCGCTGCCGCCGCGAAGCGAGCCGCCGGGACCGCCGCCGGGACGGCCGACGACGGCCAGCCCGCACCGGCCGCCGTCCCCGGGCCGGACAGCACCCGGGCCGAGGTCACGCAGGACGACGCCGAGCTCCAGCGGCTCTAGCGGACCCCGGGACGGCTCCGGCAGACGTCCACGAAGGTGCGGAACGGGGCCAGCCGCTCGTCGGCGGGGAGTTCCCGGGCCTCCGGGTGCCACTGCACCGACGCCACCCAGCGCTCCGGGTCTTCCAGCGCCTCCACGGTTCCATCGTCCGCCGTCGCGGTCACCACCAGTCCGTCGGCCACACGGGCCACGGCCTGGTGGTGCCCGGACGCGATCTTGACCGTCGCCGCGGCGCCGTACAGCCCGGCCACCTTCGATCCGGCGTTGATCCCGACCTCATGCCAGGCCCAGGGGCCGGCGTCGTGGGCGGGTTCGGGCTCGCGGTGCGCTACGTGACCCGGAGACATGTCCTGGACCAGGGTGCCGCCGTAGAGCACATTCAGGAGTTGGTGCCCGCGGCAGATGCCCAGCACCGGCAGCCCGGCGTCGACGGACTCCCGGGCCACAGCAAGGTCCAGGGCGTCCTGTTCCGGGCTGACGTCGTAACAGGTGCCGCCCGGCTCTTCACCGTAGAGCCGCGGGTCAAGGTCGCCGCCGCCGGGGAGCACGACGCCGTCGAGGTCCCCGAATCCCGCCGGGGCCGTGAGCAGCACGGGCTCACCGCCGCCGTCCCGCACCAGGTCAACGATGTAGTCGAAGAGGAAGTTGGCCTCGGCCACCCGCGGATCTGAGCCGGAGGAACTGCTGAGGCGGACCGGGATGCCGATGCGGGGACGGCCGCCGATGGGACGCGTTGGAGTCTGCATGATTCATTCTGCATCAGGGTTCCGGCGTCACAACGCAGGGCTAGGATTGCCGGATGAACAACAGGTATCTCGTGTCCCGCAACCGCTTCATCGCGGCCGCCCCGGAAGCCATTTTCGAGGTGCTCGCCACTCCGGCCCTGCACAGCGTGATCGACGGTTCCGACACGGTCAAGGGCGTCCAGCCCCGAGGCCCGGAACGGCTGGGCCTCGGCGCGAAGTTCGGCATGGAAATGAACGTCAAAGTGGACTACAAGATCCTCAACACCGTCTGCGAGTTCGAGGAAGGACGCCGCATCGGCTGGCGCCACTTCTACGGCCACGTCTGGCGTTACCTGCTGGAGCCCGCTACCGACGCCGACGGCCGGCCCGGCACCCTCGTCACCGAGCAGTGGGACGCCCGGCAGGTCCGCGGCAAAATCTTCCTGCGGCTGGCAGGCTACCTCCGCCGGCACCCGGCCAACCTGGAGCAAACCCTGGCCAAGCTCGACTCCTACCTCGGGAGCGCCGGTAGCGCCGCGGGCGGCCGGGGCTAGGCGGCCCGGATGAGCGCTGCCCGCACCCTGCACCCGAGCCCGCGCACCCTTGAGGTTGAGAGCCTGGGCAGCTTCGACCGGCTGGTCGCCGCCGGTGCCCGGTCCATGCACGGCTGGCACCTCCAGTCGCTGGACCTGAGCGGCCGAGGCGGCTCCTTGGAGTCCCTCGACGTGGCGGGGGCGATCTTCCTCGGCTGCAGCTTCGACGACGGCGTGGAAGATTCGCTGCGTGGCCGCGGCGCGCTGATCTTTCCCAAGCTGGAAGCGGTGCCGTTCGACCCGTACCGCGGCCGGCTCTATACGCCGCAGGAGCTCTACGCCGGCATTGCCGAGACCCGGTACGAGGACACCCTGGATGCTCGGGTCTACCAGTGGAGCATCCGCCCGGGCCAGCGGCGCCGGCTGGACGCCACGCTCGCCGCGGCCCTGCACGACCACTCGATCGGCGACGCGCTCGAGGAACTGACCCGTTCCGAGTTATGCCGCGGCCGGACCATGGTGGGCGTGATGGGCGGGCACGCCGCCAGCCSGGGCTCTGCGGCGTACACCGAGGCGGCGCAGCTGGGCAGGCTGCTGGCGCGGAACGGCCGGGTGGTCGCCACCGGCGGCGGCCCCGGCACCATGGAGGCGGCCAACCTGGGGGCCTACCTCAGCGCGGCGGACGAGGCTGACTTCCAGCGGGCCTTGAGCGAGCTCGCCGCGGTGCCCGGTTTCCGGCCCTCGGTATCGGCGTGGGCGCGGGCCGCGGCCGCCGTCGTCGAACGCCAGCCCGGCGGCACACCGTCGCTGGGCATCCCCACCTGGTTCTACGGCCACGAGCCGCCCAACTACTTCGCCACGCACATCGCCAAGTATTTTGCCAACGCCATCCGCGAGGCGATCCTGCTGGAGCTGTGCAACGGCGGGATCATCTTCCTGCCCGGCTCCGGCGGCACTGTGCAGGAGATCTTCCAGGACGCCTGCGAAAATTACTACGGCGCCCCGGAGACCATCACGCCGATGGTGCTGGTGGGCAAAGAACACTGGCTGCGGAGATTCCCGGCCTGGCCGCTGCTGCAGAGCCTCGCCGCGGGCCGGCGGATGGAAGACCGGATCTTCCTGGTGGACGGCATCGAGGAAGCCCTCGCTGTCCTGAAAAGCTAGAGGTCCTTGCGGCACGGGGCGCTGCCCAGTGCGTGCAATCCGGTCAGGTCGCCGGCGGCCAGCCCGTCCGGCGCGCCGATCTCCGGGTACATCAGCTGGCTCGGGTCGTCGACATGCTCCAGGCCCATCACGTGGCCCAGCTCGTGCAGGATGACGGCCGTCGCGTACGCGGGGCTGTCCCCGCGGTCCAGGCCTTCGGTGATCTGCGGGGCATCCAGTTCCAGGCTTCCGGTGACGAAGCTCTTGGGGCCGTCGCCGAAGCTGAAGTGCGTGCTGCCGCCGGTCCCGATCACGGGGCCCTTGAGCTGCGGCGCCTGCTCGGGCGTCGTCCAGGCGATCAGCACCGGCGCCCACCGGTCCCCGTACGCCTCCCGTTGATACGGGGCGCGGGACTGGGACGGGACCTCCGCGGTGGGGCCGTCGTTGATGAACTTGATCCCGGTCGCCTCGGACACCGTCTTGATCGCATCGTCCACCAGCTGCCCGCCGCCCCGGGGCGCCAGCGTTGAATTGACCACATAGTGCAGCGGCCGGCAGGGGGAATAGCCCACCGGACCGCCGTCGGGGTTAGTAGCCAGGAACTTGTAGGAGGTGCTCGCGGAGGCAAGCGGGCGTGGCCGGCCGATCGGCCGGTCCTGCTCTTCGAAGCCCGGCGTTGGGACGGCCATGTGCGCCCCGTCCAGGGGAGCCCCGGCCTCGGGTGCGCCGGCCTGCCGGGCCGACGGGCTGGCAGACGGCTGGGTGTCCGGCTGGTCCGTCCCCTGACGCGGGGTGCCGGCGGACGAGCCCGCGCCGGGTCCGTTCGCGGACGCAAACAGCCCGACAAAACGGGGGTCGCCGTAGACCAGCCCGGCAGTCAGGAACGCGGCCCCGGCGATCAGGACCACAGCCGAAAGGTTCCGGGCAATCCGGAAGGGGCGGCGGCCCCGGCTGCGCCGCCCCTTACGGTCCCGGAGCCCGGGATCGTGCACTAGCCGACCACCGCGCCGAACGCCAGGCCGAGCAGATAGGTCACGGCGGCGGCGCCGATGCCGATGGCGAGTTGGCGGAACGCACGGCTGGCGGGGGAGGTGCCGGAGAGCAGGCCGACGACGCCGCCGGTCAGCAGCAGCGCGATCCCCACCAGGGCGGCGGCGACCGCCAGCGCGGTGAATCCGGTCATCCCGAGCAGGAAGGGGATGATCGGCACGATCGCGCCGGAGGCAAAGAAGCAGAAGCTCGACGCCGCCGCACTCCACGCGGTGCCGACGGCCTCGTGCTGGTCCTCCGCTTCGGGTAGCTCCGGACGCAGGGACAGGCTCGGGTCGCAGTCGCAGTCCAGCAGCCCCATCCGCTCCGCGACGCGGTGCTCGGCGGCCTCGCGCGACATGCCCCGGGCCAGGTAGACGAGCAGGAGTTCATTGTGTTCGATGTCCAGCAGCGGCGCGGCCGCGAGCGTGATCTGGGTGGGACGGGTCGCCGCCAGCAATTCCCGCTGGGACCGCACGGAAATGAACTCGCCGGCACCCATCGACAGCGCCCCGGCCAGCAGACCGGCCACGCCGCTGAGCAGCACCACCGAGCTGCCGACCCCGGAGGCGGCCATGCCCATCACGAGGGAGAGATTGCTGACCAGGCCATCGTTGGCGCCGAACACGGCGGCGCGGAAACTTCCGGCGAGCCGGTTGCGGCCCCGGGTCGCGAGCCCCCGGACCACTTCCTCGTGGATCTGCTCGTCGGCGACCATCGCCGGGGTGGCGGAGGGGTCGTTGGCGTAGGGCGAGCGGCTCTCCGCGCGCTGGGCCAGGGCCAAGACAAAGACGGAGCCGAAGTGCCGGGCCAGGAAGCCGAGCAGCTGGCTTCGGAGCGAGGCGGGCCGCGGCCTGCCGGCCCGCTCGCCGAGCAGCTGCAGCCAGTGCGCCTCATGGCGTCCTTCGGCGTCGGCCAGGGCCAGCAGGATGTCGCGTTCCTCGCCGCTGCGGTTCTGCGCGAGGTCGCGGTAGACGCTGGCCTCGGCCCGTTCGTCGGCGAGATACTGCCGCCAGCGCTTGATGTCGGCGGCCGTCGCGGGGAAGTCGGCGGGAGACCCTGCGCCGGCCTTCGCGCCGGAGGCCTGGTCACGATGGGTGGGGTCGAACTGGGCGTGCTGGGACACAAAAACTCCTGGGCTTGATGGGGCATGAACCGGCCCCATTGCGACTCCAGCGTACCGCGTAAATCCGCGGTTTTTCGGCTGGCAATCCTCAGCAGAAAGTTTAGGCAGGCCGTAAAAGCGGTGTGCGCTGCGGCCCGCCCCGGCCGGCCGAAAGGGCCCTTGACCCCCTGCCGCGGGCGGTGTTCGAATTAGGGCCAGGGCGGGTTCTCCGGCAGGTCCGCCCGGCTGTTCCCGGACGCCGGCACTGGGTCCGGGCGGTTCGCAACAGTCTGCCGCAGCGCGAGCGCACGGAGGTTGCACCATGGACAACACCGGATCAAAGGCCGACCAGCCGGGCAGGGACTCCGTGGAGTCGGACCCCGCCTACGACTTCGCAGAGGATGCCCCGGTTGGCGACGCCGAAAGCGGGGACGAGGAGGTGCTGGAAGAAGCCGACCGGCTCGTTCCCTTGGATGCGGAGGATTTCCTGGGTGACGAGCAGCCGGTCGTGCCCCTGGACGCGGATGAATTCCGCGAACCCGAAGAGGAATAGGCTGCGGCTTTGCGCGGCCCGAACACCACGACGGCGGCGCCTCCCCCGGGGGGAGGCGCCGCCGTCGTGCGTTTGCCGGCTTAGCGGCTCAGGACCGGCACCGGTGCTTCTTCGTGGTCGGTGCGGCCCGCCACGCGCTCGTGCCAGTTCTTCATCACGGCAGGATCCGTCGGCTTGGTCAACAGTGACACTGCCACGTAGACCAGCGCGGAGGCCAACAGCCCGTAGTAGATCGGTTCGTTCGCGTAGACGCCGTCAAGCGGGACTTCGGCGTTGATTTCCAGCACGATCATGGTGCCGAGGGTGATGACCGAGCCGACGGCCATCGAGGCGGCCGCGGCCCCACCGGTGCCGCGCCTCCAGACCAGTCCGCCGAGGATGGCGACGAGCAAGCCGCCGACGAGGATGTCGTAGGCGATGGTCAGCGCGGCCACGACGTCCTTGGTGATGATGGCGATCACGATGGCCACGACGCCGAGGCCCAGGACCCACAGCCGGTTCGCCTTGACGTCGTGCTCCGGGTTCTCGGTGTCCTCGGTGTTGATGTTCTTGCCGAACCAGCCGGCCACGAAGGGCAGGACGTCGGCGCGGGCCACGGTGGCGGCCGCAATCAGAGCGCCGGACGCGGTAGACATCATGGCGGCGACGGCCGCGGCGAGCACCAGGCCGCCGATCCCGATGGGCAGCAGGTTGGTGGCGACCTCGGCGTAGACAACGTCCTTGCCAAGGGCCTTGACGTCGATGTTCGGCAGGGCGACGCGGGCGCCGAGGCCGATCAGGGCGCCGGCGGCGCCGTACAGAATGCAGTAGACGCCCGCGGTGGCGCCACCCCAGCGCGCAACCGTGGGGGTCTTGGCAGTGAACACGCGCTGCCAGATGTCCTGGCCGATGAGCAGGCCGAGGGTGTAGACGACGAAGTAGGTAATGATCGTCTGGATCCCGATGCCGTCGATCTGGAAGAAGCTCGCGTCGACTCGGCTGCGGATGCCGTCGAGGCCCCCGGCGGCGTTGAGCGTCAGGGGCAGCATGAGCAGGAAGATGCCCACCGTCTTGATCACGAACTGGACCTGGTCGGCCAGGGTGATCGACCACATGCCGCCGATGGTCGAGTAGACCAGCACGATGGCGCCGCCGATGGCGATGGCCAGCGCGCGGTCCCAGCCGAAGAGGACTACGAAGATGGTGGCGTAGGCGCCGGTGGACGTGGCGCAAAGCATCAGGGTGTAGGCGAGCATGACGATGCCCGAGGTCTGCGTGGCCCGGCTGCCGTAGCGCAGGCTCAGCATCTGGGAGACGGTGTAGATCTTCAGCTTCTGGATGGTGCTGGCGAAGAGCAGGCTGAGCAGCAGCACGCCAGCGCCGATCGCGACCACGAGCCACATGCCGGAGATGCCGAACTTGTAGCCGAGCCCCACACCGCCCACCGTCGACGCGCCGCCCAGGACGACGGCGGCCATGGTCCCGGTATACAGGAACGGGCCGAGGCGGCGGCCGGCCACGAGGAAGTCGCTGTTGTTCTTGGTGCGGGACTTGCCCCACCAGCCGAACGCCAGCATGGCGACCAGATACACCACCACGATGGCGATGTTGACAAAACTTGCGTCCATTGAGGGCTCCTTTGGAGCTGTTCGGAAGCAGCGCTGCTCGGCCGGCTCGCAACGCTGCGGTCGGTTGTCACTACTTCTTGGCGGGAAAGTGCGGGAGGTCTCGGTTGACCCGCCCGCGGTATTGCCTAGGAGGCAACACTTGTTGCCAAAGAGTAGGTTGTGACGCCGGTAACAGTCAAGGTCTGCCGGCGGCGTGTCCCTTCGGGCCTCCGGGCGTTCATCTCCGATTAGGATTGGCTCCAATGCTGGTGCCGCGCGGCCGGCCGTGAAAGGTTCCCTAATGAAGGCTCTACCCGTAGAACCGAGCAACGTTCCGGTTGCCATCGGGTCCAGGATCCGTGCCGCCCGGCAGTCGCAGCGGCTCACCATCGAACAGGTCGCGGACGCCACCGGCCTGACCAAGGGCTTCCTGAGCCGGGTTGAGCGGGACCTGACCTCGCCCTCCGTGAGCTCGTTGGTCACACTGTGCCAGGTCCTCTCCATCTCGATCGGCGACCTGTTTGCCGCGCCGGAAACGCACCTCACGAAGGCCGGCGAAGGTCCCCGGATTTCGCTCGGCGGGGAAGGGATCGTCGAGCGCCTGCTGACCGCACGCTCCGAGCGTCGGGTCCAGATCATCCAGGCCGTGATCGAGCCCCGTGGCCGCGGCGAGTCCGAGCTGTACGCCGTCGACTGCGACGTCGATGTGCTGCACGTGGTCAAGGGCAGCATCCGGCTGGTCCTTACCAATGAGGAATTCGAGCTGGAAACCGGCGATACCGTGACCTTCCCCGGCCGCGAGCCGCACACCTGGGTCAACCCGACCGACAGCCCGGTCGAGGTGCTCTGGGTACTGGTTCCCGCCGCGAGCCGCTAGCTCCGCTAGCTCCCCGGCGCCGCGGCGCCGTCGGACATCTGCCCGTTACATGGTGGAAACAACGAATTTACGTTCGTGCCTCCCGTGTAACCTCCGCGAAAAAATGGAAATGCCTTGCGGAAACATCCCCTCGGTAGCGTCGATTGCGGGAGGCGTGCGACTCGCTGCAGGCATACGCCGTCCAAATGGTCTCGCCGTTCCGGCGCCTTTGGAGCGCCGGCATTCGAGGAAGGCTCCGGCAATGAACTTCTCTGTGCTTGCAGTATCGATGGATGTAGATCCCCAGGTGCTCGATCCTGGCGCGACGGCGTGGATGCTGGCAGCATCCGCCCTCGTCCTTTTGATGACCCCCGGTCTCGCCTTCTTCTACGGCGGACTGGTGCGGATGAAATCGGTCCTGAACATCATGATGATGAGCTTCGGCGCCATGGGGGTCGTTGCCGTGGTCTGGGCCCTCTGGGGCTACGGCATGGCGTTCGGCCCCGACTCGCTCAACGGCTTCATCGGCGACCCGTTCGCCAACTTCGGCCTGAGCGGACTGACCAGCAGTATCGGCAGCAAGGCCGCCGGGCTGCCGGACATGGTGTTCATCGGCTTCCAGGCGACCTTTGCCATCATCACCGTGGCGCTGATCAGCGGCGCCGTCGCCGAGCGCGTCCGGTTCGGCCCTTGGCTGCTGTTTGCAGCCTTGTGGGTCACGCTGGTCTACGCGCCGATCGCCCACTGGGTCTGGGGCGGCGGACTCTTCGGCCCGACCGGGATCATCGGGAGCAAAATCTCCGCCCTCGACTTCGCCGGCGGAACCGTCGTACATATGAACGCCGGCATGGCCGGCCTGATGCTCGCCGTGATCCTGGGCAAGCGGCTTGGCTTCATGAAGGATCCGAACATCCGCCCGCACAACCTGCCGTTCGTGATGCTCGGCGCCGGGCTGCTGTGGTTCGGCTGGTTCGGGTTCAACGCCGGCTCCGAGCTCGCGGCGGACGCCACAGCGGGCCTGGCCTGGACCAACACGCTGCTGGCAACCAGTGCTGCGCTGCTCGGCTGGCTGCTCGTGGAACGGCTCCGAGACGGGCACGCCACTTCCCTGGGCGCTGCCTCGGGTGCCGTGGCGGGGCTGGTCGCCGTCACCCCCGCGTGCGGCTTCGTCGATCCCGTCGGCGCCATCGCGATCGGCGTCATTGCGGGCGTGGTCTGTGCGCTGGCCGTCGGGCTGAAGTTCAAGATCGGCTTGGATGACTCCCTCGACGTCGTCGCCGTGCACTTTGTTGGCGGACTGTGGGGGACGCTGTCGCTGGGATTCTTCGCACTCCCGTCCGCCAAGACGGAGGGCGGACTGTTCCACGGCGGCGGCCTGTCCCAGTTCTGGCCGCAGCTGCTCACCGCGCTCATCGTCACCGTCTGGAGCGCCGTGATGACCACCCTGATCGGCTTCGCGATCCACAAGACCATAGGCATGCGGGTGTCCGAGGCGGACGAGCACTCCGGCATCGACGTGACCGAACATGCGGAGACCGCGTACGAGCTCCTGATGGTCGGCGGCAGCTTCAATCCGGGGGAACCGCACGCCGCGTTTGCTTCGGCGGAAGCCGACGGCGCCCGGATGGAAAGCCCGGTCGCCAGCGAACCGGTAGCAGGCCGGGCCTCGAGATGAGGCTCGCGGCGGGCGCCCACCTGCGGCGCCCGCCGCGGCGCAGCCACGCAGAATCCCGCTGGACCGGTAAACATTTGATGCGCATTGCAAAACTTCGAGTGTATGATGGCAGTCACACCCGCCTGACGACCCCCGAAGGAGACGCCTCTCGTGGAAGAGCTGCGCATCGAAGCCAACGGCAACCTCGGCCCCATCGATTCCTCCCGTATCCCGCGCTACGCCGGCGCCGCCACCTTTGCCCGGCTGCCGCGGGTGGACCAGGTGGCCCAGGCGGACGTCACGGTCGTCGGGGTGCCCTTCGACTCGGGCGTCTCCTACCGGCCCGGCGCACGCTTCGGCTCCAACCACGTCCGGGAAGCCAGCCGGCTGCTGCGCCCCTATAACCCGGCCTGGGACGTCAGCCCCTTCGAGAACATCCAGGTCGCCGATGCCGGAGACATGGCCGTCAACCCGTTCAACATCCACGAGGCCATCGAAACCATCCAGCAGAACGCGCTGGACCTGACAGCGGCCGGCAGCAAGCTGCTGACCCTGGGCGGCGACCACACCATTGCGCTGCCCCTGCTGCGCGCCGCGGCCGAACGCGCCGGCCAGCCCGTCGCGATGCTTCACTTCGACGCGCACCTGGACACCTGGGACACCTACTTCGGTGCCGAATACACCCACGGCACCCCGTTCCGCCGTGCGGTCGAGGAAGGCATCCTGGACACCGAGGCAATCAGCCACATCGGCACCCGCGGCCCGCTTTACGGCAAGAAAGACCTCGACGACGACCACCGCTTCGGCTTCGGCATCGTCACCTCCGCCGACGTCTACTACCAGGGCGTGCTGGAAACCGTCGCCAAGGTCCGCGACCGGATCGGCAACCGCCCGCTCTACATCTCGGTCGACATCGACGTGCTGGACCCCGCCCATGCGCCGGGCACCGGAACCCCGGAGGCCGGCGGTATAACCAGCCGCGAACTGCTCGAAATCATCCGCGGCCTCCGCGGCATGAACCTGGTGGGGGCCGACGTCGTCGAGGTCGCCCCCGCCTACGACCACGCCGACATCACCGGCGTTGCCGCCAGCCACGTCGCCTACGAACTCGTCACCCTGATGGCGGACCGAGCCGTCGACGGCGACCGGGCGGGAGCGCCCAGCGGCTACGAGGCGCAGGCCCTCGGCCGGGAAACCCGCCGGCCGGCCGGCTTCGCCGCTCCGGCTGCCCGGCCCGTCGAGAGCGCGGTCTCCCAGTGACCGGCGTGCGCAACGGCGGCGACCTCGTCGTCGAGACCCTCGAGGCACTCGGCGCCAAAACCGTCTTCGGCATCCCGGGCCAGCACGCCCTGGGCCTCTTCGACGCGATGGGCCGCGGCAAGCTGCACTTCGTCTCCTCGCGGGTGGAGAACAACTCGGCCTTCGCCGCGGACGGGTACTCGCGTGCCACCGGCGAAGTCGGCGTCCTCTTCCTGTCCACCGGGCCCGGCGCGCTGACCTCCCTGGCCGGGCTGCAGGAGGCCTATGCCACCGGGGTTCCCATGGTGGTTGTGGCCAGCCAGATCCCGCTGGAAGGACTCGGCGCCCGCCGCAAGGGCATGCTGCACCAGCTCGACGACCAGAAGGCCTCGGCCGCCAACGTGACCAAGAGTCAGCGGCTGATCCAGCACGCCTCCGGGATCCCGTCCGCGATCCAGGACGCCTGGACCGAGGCGATCTCCTCGCCGCAGGGTCCGGTGTGGCTGGAAATCCCGCAAAACGTCCTGCTGGATCCCATCATGGTGCCGCCGGTGGAGGACGCGCTCGCTGAAGCCGCGGACAACCCGCCCCGGGTGGAACTGGTCCGCGAAGCCGTGACGTGGCTCTCGGAGGCGAAGCGCCCCGCCATCATCGCCGGCGGGGGCACCCGCCGCGGCCGCGCCGAGAAGTCGCTGCTGTCCATCGCGGAAAAGCTGCGCGCGCCGGTCATCTGCACCCCCGGTGGCAACGGTGCGTTCCCCTGGAACCATGAATTGTCGCTCCAGTCCTGGATCGAAGACCAGCACACCACCGAGCTGCTTGAGGACGCCGACGTGCTGATCGTCATCGGCTCTTCGCTGGGCGAAGTCACGTCCAACTACTTCACCTTCGAACCCCGCGGCCGGATCATCCAGATCGACGCCGAACCGCGCGTGCTCGAGTCCAACCGTCCGGGGCTGGGCATCCGGGCCGACGCCGGCCAGGCGCTCGCCGCCCTCGACGAAGCCCTGACGGAACCGCACGGCGAACGAGCGGACTGGCACGGACGCTCGCCGGAGGCCCTGGTCAAGGACACCCTGGCCAAGGTCAGGGCCCGGCTGGAATCCCAGGACCTCGGCAAGGAACTGGCGTTTATGGCCGACATCCGCGAGGCCGTCCCCGCCCAGATGCAGACGTTCTGGGACATGACGATCTCCGCGTACTGGGCCTGGAGCTGCTGGGACGCCCGCGAGGGCCAGTTCCATTCCGCCCAGGGCGCGGGCGGCCTGGGCTTCGGATTCCCGGCCGCGATCGGCGGCGCCGTGGGATTGGAGACCACCGGACGGCAGGGCGGTTCGGCGCGGGTACTGGCCGTGTCCGGCGACGGCTCGGCCATGTACTCGATCTCGGAGCTCGCCACCGCGAAGCAGCACAACGTCCCGGTCACCTGGCTGATCGTCGACGACGGCGGGTACGGCATCCTGCGCGAGTACATGGTGGGCGCGTTCGGCCAGGCCACGGCCACCGAGCTTGCCCGCCCCGACTTCGTGAAGCTGGCGGAGGCCTTCGGCGTCCCTGCCGTCCGGGTGCCCCCCGAGGGCGTGGGGGAGGCGCTGAAGGCGGCCTTCGCCGCGGACGGCCCGAACGTCGTCGTCGTCGAAACGCTGCTGAAGATGTTCGCCCCGACGCACCTCGACGTCTAAGCACCCCAACCGAATCAAGCGTCCGTCCCGAACAAGTGCACGCGCCAGCGGCGCGAACCGGCACGTCAGGTCCCGCATCCGCCCGGATGCGGGACCTGACGTGTTCGTGCCCCGAGGAACGTGCTTAGTTTCCCAAAGTAATCAATTTCCGGTATTGTTGCTTAGGGCAAACAATAAAGGGGCGTCAGAACATGACAGTCGCATCGACCGCTGCAGCTCAGCTGGTCAACCAAATCTTCGATCTCCAGCGTGCCGTCCGGTGCGTTGCGGCGGCAAACCTCCGCGACGACACTGGCGTGGCGCTGCAGGGCGTGCTGCGGTTTGTGGGGGAGGGCGAAACCCGGGCCACGCAGCTTGCGGAACGGCTCGGCGTCAGCGCACCCGTGCTGAGCCGGCACCTCGCGGAGCTGGCGGGACAGGGCTATGTGGTGCGCCGGCCGGATCCGGTCGACGGCCGGGCCCAGCTGATCGCGCTCTCCCCGTCCGGGGCGGACAAGCTCCGCTCCATCGAGGCGCAGCGCGCCGCCACCCTGCAGGGTGCCCTGCTCGACTGGAGCGAGGACGACGTCGAGGAGACCGCGCAGACCCTGAAAAAACTAGCTGAATCCCTACGGAGTTCAGCCCGGGCAAAGACGGCCGGATCCACCAATACGTCCAACTTTGTTGAGGAGTAATTCTATGGCCAGCCACGCTGCCGCCGCCGGGCCGTCCCCGGCGCCCACCCCACACTCGCACCCGGCACCACAGGTGGCCATGAGCCACCGCCAGATCATGGAAGCGCTGACCGGTCTGCTGGCCGCATTCTTCACGGCCATCATCAGCAGCACCATCGTGGCCAACGCGCTGCCGACCATCATGTCGGAGCTCAAGGGCACCCAGACTGACTTCGCCTGGGTGATCACGGCCGCGCTGCTGGCCAACGCCGCCACCACCCCGATCTGGGGCAAGCTCGCGGACCTGTTCGACAAGAAGTTCCTCGTGCAGTTGAGCATCGTGATCTTCGTCGCGGGCTCCGTGATGGCCGGTTTTTCGCAGACCATCCCGTTCCTGCTCACGGCCCGCGTCATCCAGGGCATCGCGATGGGCGGCCTCACGGCACTGGCCCAGGCGATCATGGGATCGATGATCCCGCCGCGTGACCGCGGCAAGTACTCCGGCTACTTGGGCGCCGTGATGGCCGTCGGCACCGCCGGCGGCCCGCTCCTCGGCGGCTTCATCGTCGACAGCCCGCTTGGCTGGCGCTGGACCTTCTTCGTCTGCGTGCCGCTGGCAATCGTCGCCCTCATCCTCCTCCAGGTCACCCTGAAGCTGCCGCACATCAAGCGTCCGGCCAAGATCGACTGGCTGGGTTCCGTGCTCCTGACATCCGGCGTCAGCCTGCTGCTGATCTGGGTTTCCTTCGCCGGCAACCCGGACTACTACGACTGGTGGTCCTGGCAGACGGTCGCGATGGTCGGCGGCGGTATCGTCCTGCTGGCCCTGCTGGTGGTCGTCGAATCCCGCGTGTCCCAGCCCATCATCCCGCTCAAGATCATCTCGGAGCGCACCACCGCGCTCTCCATCCTGGCCTCGGTGGCCGTGGGTGTCGCCATGTTCGGTTCCTCCGCCTTCCTCGGCCAGTACTTCCAGGTGGCCCGCGGCGCAACTCCCACCGAAGCGGGCCTGCTGACACTGCCCATGATCGCCGGCAACCTGATCGGCTCGGTGCTGTCCGGCCAGCTGATCAGCCGCACGGGCAAGTGGAAGCGCTACCTGATTGCCGGCTCCATCCTGTTGATCGGCGGCCTCGGCCTCGCCGGGACCATCGACCACACCACCGAACTGTGGCTGACCGGTCTCTACACCGCCGTGCTGGGCCTGGGCCTGGGCCTGCTGATGCAGAACCTTGTGTTGGCCGTGCAGAACACCGTCCGCGCCACGGACATCGGTACCGCCAGTGCCTCGGTGGCGTTCTTCCGCTCCGTCGGCGGCGCCATCGGCGTCTCGGTGCTGGGCGCCGTCCTGGGCAACCGGGTCAAGGAACTTGCCACCCAGGGCCTGGCCAAGGCAGGCATTCCCGTTACGGGCGGCTCGGGCGGCGGCAGCATGGACCTCAAGGACCTGCCTCCGCAGATCCGGGACATCATGCGCGCAGCCTATGGCGACGCGACGGCGGAAATCTTCATGATTTCGGCGATCGTCGGCATCGTGGCCCTGGTTGCGGTGCTGTTCATCAAGGAAAAGCCGCTGCGGCGCACGGTTGACCTCCAGCCGGAGACGTCCGCGTCCGCGGCCGTCACCGGGTCCGGAGCCGACGTCGACGCCGGGGCAGCCGCCCACGCCGTCGCCGCCTCCGGCCACGCCCCGGGTTCCGGCGCTCCCGCCACCGGCATCGTCGACCTGGACCGCGAATTCCTCGAGGTCCTCACCCGGCAGCGGGCCAACGGGTCCCATTTCCCGGAAGCCGCCCGGCTGGACCGGGGGAGCCTGGATGACCGGGAGAACACCCAAAACGGCGGCGAGGCCAGGGCCGAGCGTGAAGGCGCCCGTCTCCGGGCCCGGACGCTGGTAGCCGAGGCGCGGGCCGACCACACCGACGTCGTCCCCTTGCTGCTGGAAACGCAGCGGCTGCTCGCCGAGCAACAGGTCCAGTTGGCCGACGCGCTCCGCGCCGTCCATGAGCAGGCTGCCGAACAGCGCGCGATTGCCGCCGAGCAGTCGCGGGTCAGCGACCAGCTGACCATCCTCCGCCGCCAGCTGGCGAAGGAACGCAAGCTGCAGCGTGCCGCCGCCGAGTACATCGCCACCCACGGCCGGCACCGCGACGCATAGGCCGTCCGCGAGCCAAACCGCGAAAGCAAACTCCGAAGCGGCCCCGCGGCTCCCCACCAGGGAGCTGCGGGGCCGCTTTCCAGCCGGCCAAGGATTTCGTAGAGTAGGACGGCTAAGGCTGTCGGCCCCAGCTGCTACTACTTCTTTATTCGCCTAGTGCGATATTTCCTTCTGCGTTTCATGAACCCCTGCTAAGGACCCGTGGGCATGCTTGTCACCCTCATACGGCGCTACTCCAAGCCGTATCTGCCGTATATCGCGGCCGTCATCGTCTTCCAGTTGGCCTCCACCATCGCGGCCCTCTACCTGCCCAGCCTCAACGCCCAGATCATCGACGAGGGTGTCTCCCGTGGCGACACGGACTACATCTGGCGCACCGGCGGGCTCATGCTCGGCGTCGCCCTGGTCCAGGTGGTCACCGCGATCGCGGGCGTCTACTTCGGCTCCAAGGCCGCGATGGCCATCGGCCGGGACCTGCGCCGGGGCGTGTTCCGCAAGGTCAGCAGCTTCTCCGCCCGGGACGTCAACGTCTTCGGCGCCCCGACGCTGATCACCCGCGGCACCAACGATGTCCAGCAGGTCCAGATGCTCATGCTGATGGGGCTGAACTTCATGGTGGCCACGCCCATCATGTGCATCGGCGGCATCGTCATGGCCCTCCGCGAGGACCTCAACCTGTCCTGGCTGGTCTGGGTCGCCGTCCCGCTCCTGGTGGTCGTGGTCGGCTACATCGTGGTCCGCCTGATGCCGCTCTTCCGCTCCATGCAGGCCAAAATCGACCGTCTCAACGGCATCCTGCGCGAGCAGATCATCGGCATCCGCGTGGTCCGTGCCTTCGTCCGCGAGCCGCACGAGGCGCAGCGCTTCGGCGCGGCGAACAAGGAACTCACCGACGTCTCGCTGAAGATCGGCTCCTTGTTCGTGCTGATGTTCCCGGCGATCGGCATGATCCTGCACGTGTCCACCGCCGCCGTCCTGTGGTTCGGAGGCCAGCGCGTGGACGCCGGAGAAATGCAGGTGGGTTCGCTCACGGCCTTCCTGCAGTACCTGCTGCAGATCCTGATGGCGGTCATGATGGGCACCTTCATGGCGATGATGATCCCGCGCGCCTCGGTCTGCGCGGACCGGATCGGCGAGGTGCTCGACGTCGAACCCTCCATCCACGAACCGCTCACCCCAGTCGCCCCCGCCGCCAAAGCCGGCCGGGTGGAGTTCCGGAACGTCTCCTTCGCCTACCCTGGCGCCGAGGCGCCGGTGCTCAGCGACATCAGCTTCACCGCCGAGCCGGGCCAGACCGTGGCGATCATCGGCTCCACCGGATCCGGCAAGACCACGCTGCTAGCCCTGCTGCCGCGGCTCTTTGACGCCGCCTCGGGTGAGGTGCTGCTCGACGGTGTCCCGGTCACCGAGCTGGACCGCGCCGAGATCACCGGGCGCGTCGCGATGGTGCCGCAACGGCCGTACCTGTTCTCCGGCACGATCGAGCACAACCTGCGCTTCGGCAAACCCGAAGCCACCGACGACCAACTCTGGGACGCCCTCACCGTGGCCCAGGCCGCCGACTTTGTGACCGAGAAGAAGGACGGACTCGGCGCCCGGATCGCGCAGGGCGGCACCAACGTCTCCGGCGGCCAGCGCCAGCGGCTCTGCATCGCCCGGGCGCTCGTCACCGAGCCCAAGGTCTTCCTGTTCGACGACTCCTTCTCGGCCCTCGACGTCGCCACCGACGCCAGGCTCAGGAAGGCGCTCAAGGCCAAAACCGCCGACGCCACGGTGATCATCGTGGGCCAGCGCGTCTCCACCATCGCGGACGCGGACCAGATCCTGGTCCTGGACAACGGCCGGATCGTGGACCGTGGGACCCACGACGAGCTCCTGGCGAGCTCCAGTACCTACCAGGAAATCGTCGAATCCCAGCTGACCGCGGAGGCAATTGCGTGAGCACCAACGAAAAGCTCAGCCACGAAACCGCGGGCCCGGCAACGGACCAGACGCCCGCGGTTCCCGCCTCGGCGCCCGTAGAAGCTCCCGAGGGGGACTTCCCCGAGGAGGAATTCACCCCGGGCGAGGCCGACGGCGGGATGTTCGGCGCCGTGCCGGCGAAGAAAGCCCAGCATTTCTGGCCCTCGGCCAAGCGGCTCATGGGCTTGCTGAAACCCGAACGCGCCGGCATCGCCGCCGTGCTCGCGCTGGTGACGGTCGCCGTCGTCCTCAACGTGATCGCGCCACGCATCCTGGGCCAGGCCATGGACGTGATCTTCGGGGGAGTGATCGGCAAGCAGCTGCCTGCCGGTGCCACCAAAGATCAGTTCATCGCCGGACTGCGCTCGCAGGGCAATGACAACTTCGCCGACATGCTGGCCCGGATGGACGTCGTCCCCGGCACGGGCATCGACTTCCAGAAGCTTGCCTTCCTGATCAGCGTGGTGCTGGTGATGTACTTCGTCGCCAACATCTTCCTGTGGTTGCAGGGCTACGTCCTGAACGTACTCGTCATGCGGGTGGTCCGCAGGCTGCGCGACGACACCGAGAAGAAGCTCAACAAGCTCCCGCTGGGCTACTTCGACACCCGCCAGCGCGGCGATATCCTCTCTCGCGTCACCAACGACGTCGACAACATCCAGCAGGCGCTCCAACAGGCCTTCGCGCAGCTGGTGAACTCCGCCCTGACCGTGCTCGGCATCGTGATCATGATGTTCATCGTGTCCTGGCAGCTGGCGCTGATCGCCCTCATCGCGCTGCCGCTCTCCGGCGTGGCCGCAGGCATCATCGGCGCGCGCAGCCAGAAGCTCTTCGCCGCGCAGTGGAAGAACACCGGTGCGCTCAACGGCCAGATCGAGGAATCGTTCTCCGGCCACGACCTGGTCCGCGTGTTCGGCCGCGACGCCGACATGCTGGCACGCTTCGACGAGCGGAACGAGGAGCTCTACAAGGCCAGCTTCGGCGCCCAGTTCGTCTCCGGCATGATCATGCCGGTCATGCAGTTCGTCTCCTATCTCAGCTACGTCGGGATCGCCGTCGTCGGCGGACTGCGGGTGGCCTCGGGCGGCATGAGCCTGGGCGACGCGACGGCGTTCATCCAGTACTCGCGTGAGTTCACCCAGCCGCTGGGCCAGATGGCCGGCATGGCCAACATGCTGCAGTCCGGCGTGGCCTCCGCCGAGCGGGTGTTCGAATTCCTCGACGCCGACGAACAGGACGCCGAGACCGCCACCGAGCACCTCCCGGCCAAGACCGACGGACACGTCGACTTCCGGCACGTCACCTTCAGCTACTCCCCGGACAAGCCGCTGATCGAGGACCTGTCCTTCACCGCCGAGCCCGGGCACACCGTAGCCATCGTCGGGCCGACCGGTGCCGGCAAGACCACGCTGGTGAACCTCGTGATGCGCTTCTATGAGCTCAATTCCGGCAGCATCACCCTCGACGGCGTCGACGTCACCAGGCTCAGCCGTGCGGAACTGCGGTCCAAGGTGGGCATGGTCCTGCAGGACGCCTGGCTGTTCGGCGGCACGATTTACGAGAACATCCGTTACGGCAAGCTGGACGCCACCGAGGAGCAGATCATGGCGGCGGCGAAAGCCACGTTCGTGGACCGCTTCGTGCGGGCACTGCCCGATGGCTACAACACGGTCATCGACGAGGAAGGCAACAATGTCAGCGCCGGCGAGAAGCAGCTGATCACCATCGCCCGCGCCTTCGTGGCGAACCCCTCGCTGCTGATTCTCGACGAGGCTACCAGCTCGGTGGACACCCGGACCGAGGCCCTGGTCCAAAAGGCCATGGCCGCACTCCGCACCGAGCGGACCAGCTTCGTGATCGCCCACCGGCTCTCCACCATCCGGGACGCGGACACCATCCTCGTGATGGAGGCCGGCCGGATCGTCGAACAAGGCCGCCACGGCGAACTGCTGGGACTCCAGGGCGCCTACTACCGCCTGTATATGTCCCAGTTCGCCGGTGAGGACGCCGAAACGTCCTTCTCGGAAGACCCGGCCGATGAGTCGACGGCGGTGCACAACTGAGCGCCGCCGGCCGCGTTCCCGAGTCCCGGCGCCTCGAGGTGCGGGTGCCGATGCGCTGGGGCGACATGGACGCCTACGGCCACATCAACAACGTCCAACTCGTCCGGATCCTGGAGGAGGCCCGGATTGCCGCCTTCGGGCCGCCGCGCGGCGCCGGCCTGCCCGGGATCGAGCCCGAGGTGGCGCTGTTCAACGAGGTCCCGGCCGGCACCCTGGCGCTCGTCGTGGAGCACAAGATTCGCTACGTCCGGACGCTGGAGTACCGCAACGTTCCCGCCGTAGTGCAGCTGTGGGTCGGCGCCGTCAAGGGCGCCAGCTTCGATATCCACTACCTCGTCCAGGATCCCGTCACCGGCGAGGACTGCGTCCGGGCGAGCAGCCACTTGGCGTTCGTGGACGAGGCGACCGGGCGGGTGCTGCGGCTGACCCCGGAACAGAAGGCAAAGCTGGCGCCCTTCACGGCGCCCCGCCAGACCCACTAGTCCCTACCTCAGCCGCCGGTTCGGTCCTAGACTGAACTGGCCCGGGCCCCGCGGGGAGCCAGCACCGGGAGGCCTGAACACTGGAAGCTAGGAGCACGACCATGGCGAAGCGAAGCAAGATGAAAGCGCGGAAGAAGACCTGGAAGGAACTCTCGCCGATGGCGAAGTTCGGCACCCTCACGGCTGCCGTGGTTCAAATTTCATTGTTGATCGCCGCCCAGCGCGATATTTCACGTCGCCCGGCGGAGGAGATCCGCGGCAGCAAGGCGTTGTGGCGGGCTGCCACGCTGATCAACTTCGTCGGTCCGGGCAGCTATTTCACCTTCGGCGTCAAGCGCCCCGCGGCCGCCAAATAACCCGGCCCGCGGTGCTCCTCCGGAAGCGCGGTGGAAAGCTACTGTCCGGTAGCACTTGGTCGAGCCGGAATGCGGGCGTTCAGCTTTAGCCTGTAAATTGGAGGTATGACCCCAGCCAAGAAGCCTGCCATGCACCGTGCCCTCGGCATCTCCAAGGAGATCGAAGACGCGGCGTGGTTCGTGCTCGGCCCGGGCCTGCTGGGCAAGGCGTCGGCGCTCGATGGCCGCACCCGTACCTGGTCGGTTCCGGCCGCCGCGGAGCTGCTGGAGCGACTCGAGCGCGGCGTCCCGGACCCCAAGGCGCCGATGATGACGAACCTCCGCGAGAACCTCGAGGGTGCCACCCGCGGGGCCAAACAGCTGGCCGTCGAACTGTTGTTCCTGCAGTCGCTGCCGCTGGCGCACGAGGTGAAATCGCTGAAGGTCAAGCGCGCCCGGGTGGCTGAGGCGGCCTCCTGGCTGGAGCCGCCTTTGGAGCTCCCCGATGAACTGTATGCCGGCATGACGGACCACGGCGTCATCCGGGACCGCACCGCAGAATTCAACTGGACCATTTGGGACCACCTGAAGTGGCTGTGCCGTTTTGTGCAGCATGTCGCGCAGCGCCCCGCCGGCGTCGTCCAGGCCGCGGTCAGAGACCCGCTGGCCTTCCACGCCCTCATCGCGGGCACCCCCGATGACCAGCCGGCGATCCGGCGCAGCATCGAGTTCCTGGTCTGGCCCAGCTATTTTGAACCCATCGTGGCCGACGTCGAACGCCAGGAGATCCGGGATGCCTTCGCCTCCCTGGTCGGTGGCGCCCACGGGGAATCGGACGAGGAGGTGTCCGCGGACATCCATCGCATCCGGCTGCACCTTGACGAGCAGGCCGGGCAGCGGATCGACTGGTACTCCCGCCAGCTGGTCAGCCAGTGGCGGAAGGTGGGCGATCCCGGCCGCCGCGCCTGGCTGCTGCGCAGCCACCACGACAACGCCGAAGTGCTCGCCACCTGGCAGGACGAGGAAGCGGTGACGCTCGACGTCGAACATCTCCGCCTGCTCGATACCGGCGTGACCGCCGGCGTGGTCCAGCACGCCGTGGACGAAGACTACAAACACCTCAGCTACGTGGAGCGCGAAGACACCAAGTCGGCCGTTTTCGCTTTCCTGACGGTGATGAAGCCGGGCGACCTCACGCTGTACCAAAGCTCCGGTGCCGTCCGAGTAGGCGTGGTGCTGGGCGAACCCGAACACCAGCAGGACAACCGCAGGCTGCGCCGCAAGGTCCGCTGGTTCGACGAGGCCCACGCCGTGGCGGACCTGCCCAGGCACGTGCAGCGGCAGCTGGCCAGCTCCGGCATCATCGTGGACGTCACCAGGGTGATCCAGGCGCTCGACACGCTGCTGCCGGCCGAAGCGGAAGAGGAGCAGGGCGGCGGCTCCGAGCCGGACGCCGTCGTCGAAGCCGTCCCGGAGGGCTTCCGTCCGCTGACGGAGGAGTTTGCCGCGTCCCTGCACATGGACCTGGAACCGCTGCAGGAGATCGCAGAACTGCTGGCGGACAACCGGCAGCTGGTGCTCTACGGCCCGCCCGGCACCGGTAAGACCTACCTGGCCAAGCATCTGGCCGCCGAACTGGCGGGTGACCCGAGCGACGAGCGGGTCAAACTCGTCCAGTTCCACCCCTCCTACGCCTACGAGGACTTCTTTGAGGGCTACCGGCCGGACAAGACCGACGAAGGCCAGGTGTCCTTCAAACTGGTCGCCGGGCCGTTGCGCCGGCTCGCCGAGGAGGCCGCGAAACCCGGCAATGAAAGCAAACCGTACTTCCTGATCATCGATGAGATGAACCGGGCCAACCTGGCGAAGGTCTTCGGCGAGCTGTACTTCCTGCTGGAGTACCGCGACGACCGGATCTACCTGCAGTACAGCCCCACGGAGCCGTTCTCGCTGCCGGACAACCTGTACATCATCGGCACGATGAACACCGCGGACCGTTCCATCGCGATGATGGACGCCGCCATCCGCCGCCGGTTCTCCTTCATCGAGCTGCACCCCAAGACGGAGCCGGTGAAGGGCACACTGCTGCGCTTCCTCCAGGCCCGCGGCCTGGACACGACGCCGGCGCTGCTGCTCGATGAGCTGAACAACGCGATCGACGAGTGGGACCGCGACCTAATGATCGGTCCGTCATACTTCATGAAGAAGGCCGCCCAGACCCCCACCGGGCTGCGCCGGATCTGGAAGTACGAGCTGATGCCGCTGCTCGAGGAGCACTACCACGGCCAGCTCAACCGGGCGCAGTTGGAGGAGCGGTTCGGGCTGGAGCAACTGCTGGGCCGGCTTGCGCGCGTCTAGCGTTGCCGGTTCGTTCCGCCACATCGTCCTGGACGAACTGTCCGGGGGCGTGGTGGAACGGATCGACCCCGGCAGCGCCGCCTACATCAACGGCAGCGGACTGGCCAAGGCCGCGCCGCTGGGATTGGGCCTGTTCCGGATCGAACCCGTCGGCAAGGTCGGCTCGGTGCGCACCCCCTCGGTGCAGCTGGAGGTGCGGCCCAAGGAGCGGCTGGGCCTGAGCCGGCTGTTGTTCCTGCTTGGCTACACGGAGAACCAGGGCTTCCGGGACGACGACGTCGCCGCCGTCGAGGACACCGACCTTTGGAGCGCGCTGGCCGAGTCGCTGGCGCAGCTCGCGGACCGCGCCCTCAGCCGCGGAGTCCTGCAGGGGTACCTGAATGTCGACGAGTCACTGCGCACAGTCAAGGGCCGGATCCGGATTTCGGACCAGATCTCGCGCCGTCCCGGCATGCTGGTGCCGCTCGAAGTTTCCTACGACGAGTTCACCGAGGACATCCCGGAAAACCGCATCCTGCGGGCGGCCCTCGAACGCATGGCGCAGGTGCCGGGGGTGCGCGCGGACGTGCTCAGCCGCCTGCGGCGGTTGAAGGGAAAGCTCGACGCCGTGACGCGCCTGCAGTCCGGCGCCTCGCTGCCGCCGTGGCGGGCCAGCCGGATGAACACCCGCTACCACGCGGCCCTGCGGCTCGCGGAGGTCATCCTGCGCAACGCCTCGGCCGAGGCCGGGGACGGCAAGCAGCATTCGGCGTCGTTTGTGGTGGACATGTCCAAGGTGTTTGAGGACTTTGTCGGGACCGCGCTCCGGGAGGCCATGGCCGCGTACCCGGGGGAGATGCGGCTGCGGTACAACTCGATGCTGAACGAGGCGGTGCGGGACTCGGACCGGATCATGGTGCAGCCGGGCGCGGTGCATCTACTGGGTGGCCGGCCGGTGATGGTGTACGACGCCAAGTACATCGCCGCGTCCGACATCGGGGCCTCGCTCTCCGTCGACCACTACCGGATGCTGGCGTACTGCACCTCGCTCCGGGTGCCCACAGCGTGGTTGGTCTATGCGGGCACGGGCGAGATCAAACTGCGGCGGATCCTCAACACGGACATCGACGTAGTGGAATTCCCGCTGGACCTGTCCCTGCCGCCGTCGAAAATTCTGGCGTCCGTGGCGGACCTGGCGCAGCAATCGTGGGGCGAGGTTGTGCGTCAGGCGACGATCAGCCGCTGACGTATTTCCGCCGCTGACTGCGTCCTGCCGGTCGTGTCCCGCCGGTCTAGGCCGAATCGTCCTGCAGGGTTGTGGAGACGGACAGCAGGTGGTCCAGGAGCGCCTTCTCAGGCCGTCCGGGATGGTTCGCTACGTGCCAGCGGAGCTGGTCCCGGACGCCGGCCTCGTCGGGCTTGGTGTCCAGGAGGATTGCGTCGATGATGGCGGAAACCTGCTGCCGCAGCGGCTCCAGATCCTCGACGGGCTCGGGGTTCCAGGCGGCGTGCCGGGTATGGTTCTCGGCGGACAACATCAAGTGCGGCATTGTGCTTCTCCTGCGGAGTAATTAGTACCCAGCGTACTGGCCAATAGAGTCCTAGTCCCCGAATCTCGATCTTAGCCTAGGCAGGCCAGTCTGTCTCGCCTCAGGCGGAAGACCTGAAGGGCTTCGTCAACCAAAACTCGGTGCTGCTGAGATTACCGGCGCCCCTGCGCGGTTTTCCGGATCTGGCGTACGAATCATTTTCGCGTCGCGGCGTCGGCGGCGGCGGGGCGTGCCGCCGGGGAGCCGCGGTGGGGGCCGCACGGCCATCGCGCGGTTCGCGCGGTCAGCCCGGGCGGTTGAGGAATGACTCGAGCTGGTCTTCCAGGGCGGAGAGGTCTTTGAGCTCGCATTCCCAGACGGTGAGCACGTCCCAGCCCGAGCTTTCGAGCAGGCGGCGCTGTTCGGCGTCGCGGTTCCGGGTGCGGGTCCGCTTGGTCTCCCAGAACTCGGAGTTGGATTTGGGCGCATGCTGGCCGACCCGGCAGTCGTGGAAGTGCCAGAAGCAGCCGTTGACGAAGATGACTTTGTGGCGACCGGCGAACACCAGGTCGGGATTTCCGGGCAGCCTGCCGCCGCGGGTGGTGCCATGCAGCCGGTAGCGGTAGCCCTTGGCGTGCAGCATCCGGCGGATCAGCAGTTCCGGCTTGGTGTTTTTGCCCCGGATGCGGGACATGTTCCAGCTGCGCCGCTCCGGGGTCAGACTGTCCGCCATGGTTTAAGTCTAGGCAGCGGACCGTGACTGCGGTTTGTCCTAGATCTCCCGCTCGGGGTGTTCGCCGAACTGGAAGTGACGGCCGGTGAGCGACGTCGGGTCGATTTCGACGTAGAAGTCCTTCAACGTCGGCACCCACGGTTTGAGCCCCAGTGACTCGGCGGCGGCGATCTCCGCCGACTGTTCCAGTGCGCGTGCCGTGCCGTGGAGCACCACCGACCAGGCTTCGTCGGAGAGGATGCCGTCCGTTTCAAACAGCACCTTCGAATTGATGGTCAGCTCCGCCAGCTTGTTGCCGGGCGCCGTGCGGATATAGAGCTTGCGGTTACTGACCGCGTAGTTGACCGGAAAAATGTCCGGTTCGCCAGCCACCGTGACGACAAGGCGGCCGTGTTTTGTTCCTTCGGTGAGCTTCCAGCTTTGGTCGTCGGTCAGGTTCAGGATCGGGCTGCCGTCTGCGTGTTCGAACATCATGGGCTCATTGTTCTATTCGGCGTAGAAAAACGCCAGAGGCCAGGGAAGGTGAATGTTTTTTGGGCGGGTTCGCTCCGGTCACTGCGGGGTTGGCTGATCGCATGCTGAGGCGGCGGCCGGAACCAAGTGGCTGTGGATAACTCTTACCGTCGGAATGTGATCTCAGTTACCCTTAGGCATTGTTTGGATTCAGGCGTCTTGATTTTCTATCGGGGGATTAGCTGAACATGACATTCCGCACTCCAATCGCCAGCCGCCGGCAAACCGCCGCAGCCGCCCTGCTGGCTGCCTTGGTTCTGGCGGCAACGGCCTGCACCGGTAGCCAGGCGCCCGCAACCGCGGGACCGAGTCCGGAGTCCCCTGGCTCGTCAGCTTCCGCCACCACGACTCCCACCCCGACGCCGACCGCCAGTTACAAGCCGGCCGACGCCACTGGGAGGGCGCAAAACGTTCCGGTCCCGGTACTTCCGGAGGCCGCCAAGGCGGAGACGAAGGAAGGTTTGGAAGCGTTCGCGAGGTACTGGTATGAGCTCCTTAACTACGCCTACGAAACGGGGGACCTGTCTCTGATCAGTTCCGTCTCTAGCGAAACCTGTGTCCTATGCGGAAAGGTCTTTCCCGGTATAGAAACATGGAACGCAGAGGGAAGGTGGATCGTCGGAGCCACGGTCACCGTGGTCGCCGCCCAGTCAACTTTCGTCCGAACTACCAACGACAATTTTCAAGTGGCCGTCCAGTCGCAGCAGCATTCAGGTTCACTGAAAAATGCGGACGGTTCCGAGGGGCAGGCGGTAGAGGAATCGGCGATGCTGGGTGACCTAATGGTGGCCAAATACGAAAAGGGAAGCTGGACCGTAGAAAATGTTGACAGGCTTGGTAGCTAGCGCATGCGAGCTATTCAAGTCCTATTCAGGATCCTTGGTTGTCTGCTCGCTGTAGTGGTCACACTCGTGATTGATGCGAGTGCAGTTCTGGCTGCCGACTCGGATGTTTCCTGGAGCAAGTCCGGCCTCGGTGTCTGGCGCTACGACTCAATCGCAGGTGTTTGGGTCGACGCGCCGGGAGCGGTTTCCGAAGACCCCAACGCCTACAAGTTCGAGTATCTATGCTTGGACGAGGCAAAAAACAACTTCGACGTAGGATGCCTGGCAGGGGCCGTTCGATGCGATCAAGCGCGAGAGGGACGTCCGGTCAGGTGGTTCGCGTCGCTAAAGGTATTTTCACCGCCAATTTGGTCCGCGCTACGGCCTGACCGGTGTGTCTACACTGAACAGCCCGATGACGTTTTAGGCAGGATCGCCGCCCAAATCCAATCCAAATTCAAGCAACTTCCGATCCTGGCCGGTACTGCTGTGAGCCAACCAAGCCCACATACACTCAAGGGTGCAGAGACCAATTTCTATGCAGAGGCCGCAGAGCAGACATTCGACGTTGACATGCTGGGACAAAAGGTCGCGATCAGCGCCAAACCCGTTCAGTACACCTGGAACTACGGTGATGGCACGTCCCTTGGTCCAACAACAACAGCCGGTGGGCCGCTGCCGCAGGACCGTTGGGGCGAAAAGACAGCCACCAGCCACGCCTACGGCCAGACCGGCGATTTTTCCGTGGCTTTGACCACCCATTTCCAGGGAACGTACTCCGTCAACGGCGGCCCGCGGCTGCCCATTCCGGGCCAAGGCCAATTCAGTTCCCCGCCCCAGACTGTCAGCGTCTGGCGGTCCATCACCCGCAATTACGCGGACGACTGCCTCAAGAATCCGCAGGGCCAAGGGTGCCCGGGCGCGCCGCAACCGACACGCTGATCGAGGCGTGATCCGAGTCTCAACCGGAATAGTTGCAGACGCAGCGAAGTTTCCGCCAGTGGACACAATCCACTGTGAAAGGAACTGCGCATGCTGTTTTCCCCCTTGACCATCGGACAACTGGAAGCACCGAACCGACTCGTGATGGCGCCACTGACCCGCCTCCGCTCTGGCCGGGAAGGTATCCCGGGACCGCTGGTAGTGGAGCATTACCGGCAGCGCGCCTCACTCGGCCTGATTGTCAGCGAAGGTACCTACCCCAGCCCCGCCGGACGCGGTTTCCCGGGCCAGCCCGGCCTGGTCACCCAAGAACAGCTCAAGGGCTGGGCCGACGTCACCGCCGCGGTGCACGCAGAGGGCGGCCGGATCTTCGCCCAAGTGATGCACGCAGGCCGCGTCACGCACGAGGACACCACAGGTGGCCACGAGATTGTCGCCCCTAGCGCCATCGCCATCGACGGCGTGACCCGCACCTACGAGGGCAAGCAGGCGTTCCCCGTTCCGCGCGCCCTTACGACTGACGAGCTGCCCGGCATTCGCGAGGAGTTCGTGCAGGCCTCCCGCAACGCGATCGAAGCCGGGTTCGACGGCGTCGAACTTCACTCCGCGAACGGCTACCTGCTGCACGAGTTCTTGACGCCGGCTGCGAACCAGCGCGACGACAACTACGGCGGCTCGCCTGAAAACCGTGCGCGTTTCGTCATCGAAGTTGCCCAGGCTGTCGTCGACGCCATTGGTGCGGACCGCGTCGGCATTCGCATCTCGCCCGAGCACAACGTCCAGGGGGCCCTGGAGCTGGACGCCGCCGACGTCCTCGAAACGTACGGTTACCTGGTGGACGCCCTGGCGCCGCTCAAGCTGGCCTACCTCAGCGTCCTTCACAAGGAGCCGACAAGCGAACTGGTTCAGGACCTGCGCACGCGCTTCGCTGGCACCTTCCTCGTGAACACCGGGTTCGGCGTCATCACCACCGCCGAGGAAGCCAAGTCGCTGGTCTCGGACGGCCACACTGACGCCGTCGTCGTGGGGCGCCCCGCCATCGCCAACCCGGATCTGGTCCGCCGCTGGCGCGAAGGGCTGCCCGTCAACGAGCCCGACCCGACCACTTTCTACAGCGACGGCGCCGAGGGTTACACCGACTACCCGGCCTACCAGAGCTCAAACTAGGACCGCAGGCCAGGCAACGGCCTGGGGGCGTGCCCAGCGTGGGCCTCGAACAGTGGACAGGATGCCATTCTGTCCACTGTTCGGCTTTAAGAATGGGCATGTCCTCCCGGGCAGCCCGTCGACGGGGCGCATGTCCAGCGCACGGTTCAAAGAATGGGCATGTCCCTAGGGGCCGGCGGGAATTGAGCGCTGGCAGAGGCCGATGAAGCCGCCCAGCTGTTCCAGGCCCTCCGGATGGGTCGGCATGAAGTTCGTCAGCTCCGGGGAACGGACGACGACGGCGCGCCACTGCCCGCGCGATACTGCCACGTTGATCCGGTTGCGGGACAGCAGGAACTCCATGCCCCGGGGCGCCTCGGCCACGGCCGAACACGCCATCGAGACGATCACCACCGCTGCCTCCTGGCCCTGAAACTTATCCACGGTTCCGACCCGCACGCCGGACAGGTCCGCCCGGTCCAGGGCATCGCGAACGAGGTTCACTTGGGCGTTATAGGCGGCCACCACCAGGATGTCCCCAACTTCGAGCGGCCGCGTCTCCTCCGGGGTGTGCCACGGAAGCCCCAGGTGCCGCCGCACCTGCCGTACGACCTCGGCGGCCTCCTCAGGTGACGACGTCGTATTGCCGCTGTGGCGCACCATTACCGTCTCGATCCCGGCGGGAACTCCGTCCAGGCGGCGAAGATCTGCGGAAGGGGCGGATCGCAGCCTGCCCTCGTAGGACAACGCTGAGACCGCCCGACACAGGTCGGAGTTCATCCGCCATGAGTCGGCCAGAAAATAGCCCAGTTCCGGCGGGAGCGTCGCATGGCCGGCCGAAATCCAGCCCAGCGCCGACTCATCGACCGGTTCCGGGTGCCTGCCTTGGCTGACCTGCGGCAACTGCTGCGGGTCGCCGAGCAGGAGCAGCCGGCTGCTGGCCTGCGCCACCGCCAGCGTGTTGGCCAGCGAGAACTGCCCGGCCTCGTCGATCACCAGCAGATCGAGTGAGCCGGGCGGAACGGTGGCGCCGGTCATGGTCCACGCCGTGCCGCCGACCAATGCCCCACCGGGGGACCCCAGCAATTCCGCAACATCCTTGGCGGTGCGAGACTGCCACGGCAAAGGATTGTCGTGCTTCACATCCTTGGCCACCAGGGCGGGGCTGACTCCGGCCTTCGTGACGGCAGTCTTCAGCAGGTTCTCCACCACGGCGTGCGACTGGCCGACGACCCCGACCTTCCAGCCGCGGGCAACGAGACGGGCGATGACGTGGGAGCCCACGTGGGTTTTGCCGGTTCCGGGAGGACCTTGTACGGCCAGGTAGGAGTGGTCGAGACGCAGGACCGCGGCGGTGATGGCGTCAACGAAACGGTCCGGTCCGTCGCCGGGCTGCGGCAGCGGGGCACGTCCGGCCAGCCTCGGCGGCAGTCGCCGGACCAGGTCCAGTGCAGGGTGGTGCGGGATGGCGCCGGACATCAGCGCCACAGCGACCTTGGCGGCAAGAATCTCCAGCGCCTGCTCGAGGCTCTTGGTGGCGAGCGGCTGGTCCTCGGTCAGGGCGATGGGCAAGTCGCTGTGGGGCGGGATATTCCGGTGCAGGCGGTCCCGGATGATGACGGTGTCTTTGCCGTCTTCGTGTCCCAGTTCCAGGACCTCCGTGCCGAACCAGCCGCTCCGGCCGGTCCCGTCCTTGCCGGTGCCTTCCAGCCCGGCGGGAAGCGGCAGATCGTACATGCGGAACCAGTTGCTGCCCTCGCGCAGGTCCGAGCCCGGGCTCACCGTGCCGGTTAGCTTGACCCGCCGCTCAGGAAGCTTCCTGCCTGCCTGCTGCCAGTCGCCGAGGATCTCCGCGGACTCGACGAGGAACACGTTCCGGTCGCGCTCGTGGGTGTCCGGACCCTGCTCGCACCGGTCGAAGTGCGCCCACCAGAACGACTTGCGCTCGCGGCGGTGGTAGCTGACGGCGGCCGCCAGCATGGCGACGGCCTTCCGGTCGTCGGCGGGCAACCCGCTGCCGGATTCGGTATACGCCATCAGCGCCGCCTCGGCCGGTCCAAGTGCCGCCCCGCCGGCCGGGGAGCCGCCGTCGTCCGGTGACCCGCCGGCATCGGCCGCCGAAGCGGGTCCCCCGTCGCGAGGCTCGATCCCGCGTTCCTTGGCCCGCAGAAGCAGCCAGTCCCGCAGTTCCAGCGTCGAGAGGCAGTCGTACTCGTTGTAGTCGGAGATGTCGGCGAGGATCGCGGCGGCGTCCTCGGCCCGGCCTGCGTCGCGCGCCTCGCAGTAGTGCGCGTAGGCCACCACCGAGGCACCGGCGTCTTTCACCTCGCCGGAACGCAGATTGGTGCCCATGTAGAGCGGCTCGAGCTTCTTGATGCTGTAGGAGTTCTCCGAGATGAGGATGCTGTTCCGGACCGTCTGGTAGAGGTCCACCAGCAGCCCCTCGCGGAGCCACTCATCCACAATGTCCTCGCCGGCCACGTGCAACACCGAGAGCTTGCGCAGCGCAGTCTTTTCGTACGGGGCGTAATGATAGACGTGCATGTCCGGGTGATCCTGCCGGCGCTTCTCCACGTAGTCCAGGAAGTCCAGGAACGCCTGCTTCTCCGCCGCCCGGCTGTGCGCCCAGAACGGTCGGAATGCTCCCGTTTCGCCGGGCCCCGCCGGTGCCTCGATGACGCCGAACAGGTACTCCAGCCCCCACACCCCGGTCGCGCTTTCCTGCCACAAAGGGTCGCCCTCGAAATCGAAGAAAATATCGCCCGCGCTGGGCGGCGGCAGCTCCGCCAGCGTGTTCTGCGGCACGACGGCGTAGCGCAGGGTGTGCTCTTCGCCGTCCTTGAAGTACCGGACTTCTCCGTCCGCGGGGCCGACGCCGCTTTGCATCCGGGCCTGTTCCTGCAGCCGCAGCAACGTGGGAGTGGGCCGGACCAGTCTCGCCTGGGCCAGGGCCTTGACCGTGTAAATGCCGAGCTCGTGAAGGTTCGTGCGCTGCACGGAGTTCATCCGGGCCACCAGGAGCAGGTCGTCGGTGGCTTGGACCTGTTCCTGGCAATAGTCGCAGCGGCCGCAGGCGGTGACGCCCTCCGCGCCCCAGCGGACGGTGCCGGGCTGGGCGATGTGGGCGGCCGTCAGCGCCAGGAAACGCTCGCGCCGTTCCCGGAACACCGGCAGGATCTCGGCGAGCCGGTGGTGGCTCCGGACGTAGTCGAATCCGCCGGTGGCCAGTTGCACCGTGGCCCCGAGGACCAGCGTGACCGCAGGATCCACCCGGATGCCGGCCTTCAACAGCTGGTCACCGTACGCGGCGAGTTGCAGCAGTGCGGTCACCTTGGCGTGCCGGGCCAGTTTGGTGTCGAACACCGCGTAGCTGCCGTCGGGCTGTCGCACCAGGAAGTCGGAGCGGCCGTGGAACTGGCCGTCAAAGAAGGCAGCTTGGAAGACGACGTCGGCCCCGGCACGCAGCGCCTCGATGGATTCGTGGTGCTTGGCCAGCAGCGCGGGCCGGTCCATGGCAGCGGCGGGAACGACGTCGTACACACCACGGCCGCTGGTCGGATCCCAGGACCCGAACTCGGCGACAATCCCGTCCAGGACCTTGCGCTCGTGGACGTCGCCCAGCACGGCCGCGTGCTGGAGCATCTCATCCGTGCCGAAGTCCGCCTTGGCAGCGCGCCCCAGCCTCTCGTCGAGTTTTCGGAGCAACTGATACTCGCAGTCCGCGGCCACCACCAGGTCGCTGGCTGAGAAGACCAGGTCCGGTACCGCCTCCGGCACCTCCGATTCAAGAAAAAACATTGCGCCCCCGCTGCTTGGTTGATCCCGCCGACTGGTCCCGCTGGTATCTCTTCTGCCAAGCTATCAAAGCCCTCCGACAGCGAACGCCGCACACCGGGTCTGGCCGCCGTCGCGGGACCGGCGTAGGGTCGACAAGACCATGACTGAACAGCAACCCTATGAGCTGGTCAAGCGCTACCCGCACTTCGAGTTGCGCCGCTATCCCGCGCACGTTGTGGCCGAAATTCACGTCAACGCGACCTTTGACCGGGCCGGGAACGCGGCCTTCCGGCACCTGTTCAACTACATCAGCGGCAGCAACACCGGCGGACAAAAGCTGGCGATGACCGCCCCGGTCCTCCAAGCAACGGGAAGCCGGGACAGCGGGAACCAGGGCGCGGGCTCGGCACAGAAGCTCGCGATGACCGCTCCGGTGCTGCAAAGCGGCCCGCTGCCTGGCGGCGCCGGTCCCGCAGACTTCGTGGTCGCCTTTGTGCTCCCCGCGGGACTGACCCCGGAGACGGCACCAACCCCGGCCAACCCCGACGTCAAGATCAGGGCCGTCCCCGGGTCCCTGGCCGCCGTCCTCCGCTTCTCCGGCAGCGGAACGGCGGCAGCCTTCGGGCGGCGCAACGACGGGCTGCAGGCGGCGCTGACCCTGGCCGGGCTGACTGCCGTGGGCCCGCCACGGTTCGCCCGCTTCGACCCGCCGTTCAAACCGTGGTTCCTCCGCCACAACGAGGTGGTCCAGGACGTGAAGGAACCCCGCGCCGCCGCGGGGACGCCGGGCACCGGACCGGAGTAAGGCAGCGGTAGGGGCGAGGTAAGGCAAAATGGGCAGGTGAGCCAACTCCCGCAGCACCCCGCCATGACCTCCCCGATCGAGACCCAGATCGCCGCCGAACTTGGCGTGAAGCCCTGGCAGGTGAAGGCGGCCGTGGAGCTGCTCGATGCCGGGTCGACGGTGCCGTTCATCGCCCGTTACCGCAAGGAAGCCACCGGCACCCTGGACGACACCCAGCTCCGCGGGCTCGAGGAGCGGCTGCGCTACCTGCGCGAGCTGGAGGACCGCCGGCGGACCGTCCTGGAGGCGATTGCCGCGCAGGGCGCACTGACCCCCGAACTGCAGGCCGCCGTCGTCGGCGCCGATACGAAGTCGCGGCTGGAGGACATCTACCTCCCGTTCAAGTCCAAGCGCCGCACCAAGGCCCAGATCGCCCGGGAGGCCGGCCTGGAGCCGCTCGCGGATGCCTTGTTGAAGCGGCCGGAGCTGGACCCGGAGCGCGAAGCCGCCCGCTACTTGAACGCCGAACATTCTATCGGGGACACTGCTGCCGCGCTGGCCGGCGCCCGGTCCATCCTGGTCGAGCGCGTCGGCCAGGACGCCGACCTGGCCGCCACCCTGCGCGAGCGGCTCTGGACGCAGGGCCGGATGGTGTCCCGCGTGAAGAAGGGCAAGGACGCCGAGGGCCAGAAGTTCAAGGACTACTTCGACTTCAGCCAGGCCCCGTCCGGGATGCCCTCGCACCGGGTCCTCGCGTTGCTCCGCGGCGAGAAGGACGGGGTGCTGGAGCTGGATCTCGCCGAGGCGGAACCGGACGACGACGCCGCCCTGGCCGCCGCCCGCGGCCGTTACGAGGCCGCCGTGGCCAGGTTCCTCGGGGTCGCCGACCGCGGCCGGCCCGCCGACGCCTGGCTGCTGCAGACCGCCCAGGTGGCGTGGCGCTCGCGTGTCCTGGCCCGGCTCAGCGGGGACCTGCGCAGCCGCATGTTCACCGCGGCCGAGGACGAGGCCGTCCGGGTGTTCGCCGCCAACCTCCGCGACGTGCTGCTCGCCGCGCCGGCCGGCAACCGCGCCACCTTGGGCCTGGACCCGGGACTGCGCACCGGGGTGAAGGTCGCCGTCGTGGACGGCACAGGCAAGGTTGTGGCGACGGATACGGTGTACCCGCACGCCCCGGCCCGGAAATGGGACGAGGCGCTGCGCACGCTGGTGGGCCTGGCCCGGAAGCACGGCGTCGAACTCGTCGCAATCGGCAACGGCACCGCCTCCCGCGAGACGGACAAGCTCGCGGCCGAGCTGATCAAGGAACTCAGCGCGGCCGCGGGACAGACGCCGCAAAAACTCGTCGTCTCGGAGGCCGGCGCGTCCGTCTATTCGGCGTCGGCGCTGGCCGCAGCCGAACTGCCCGGCATGGACGTGTCGCTGCGCGGGGCGGTGTCGATCGCCCGGCGGCTGCAGGATCCGCTCGCGGAACTGGTGAAGATCGAACCGAAGTCCATCGGCGTCGGGCAATACCAGCACGACGTCACGGCAGCGAAGCTGGACCGCAGCCTCGACGCCGTCGTTGAGGACTGCGTGAACGCCGTGGGCGTGGACGTGAACACCGCGTCGCCGGCGCTGCTGAGCCGGGTGGCCGGCGTCGGGCCGCTTCTGAGCGAGAACATTGTGGCGTACCGGAACGAGCACGGCCCGTTCGCCAAGCGCAGCGAGCTGAAGAAGGTGCCACGGCTGGGCGCGAAGGCCTTTGAACAGTGCGCCGGCTTCCTGCGGATCACCGGGGGAGCGGAGCCGCTGGACGCCTCCAGCGTGCACCCCGAGGCCTACCCGCTGGCGCGGAAGATCAAGGCGGCGGCGGGTGCGGCGCCGGCCGGTGCGGGGACGGCGGCCGGTCCGGCGGGCGGAAACCTGTCCGCGCTGAACCCGCAGGACTTCGTGGACGGCTCCTTCGGCCTGCCCACCGTGCGGGACATCATTGCCGAGCTGGAGAAGCCCGGCCGGGACCCGCGTCCCGCGTTTGCGGCGGCGACGTTCCGGGAGGGGATCGAGAAGATTGCCGACCTCAAACCCGGCATGGTGCTCGAAGGCACGGTCACCAACGTGGCGGCGTTCGGTGCGTTCGTCGACGTCGGCGTTCACCAGGACGGCCTCGTGCACGTCTCCGCGCTGGCCAACCGCTTCGTCTCCGACCCGCGGGAGGTGGTCAAGTCCGGGCAGGTGGTCAAGGTCAAGGTGCTGGAGGCGGATCCCGAGCGGAAGCGCATCTCGCTGACCCTGAGGCTCGACAACGAGCCCGCGCCTGTCGGTGCGGCCGGTGAGCGCCCGGGGAGGCCTCCGGCCGGGAGGCCTGCATCCGGGAGACCAGCGCCGGGGGGCAGGACACCGGCCAGGCAGCCAGCTCAGTCGAAGCCGGTTCCGGCGCCCGTCAACACCGCGATGGCCGAAGCGCTGCGAAAGGCCGGACTCGGCAAGTAGCGCGACCGTTTAGCGCGGATTCCCTACCGCTCGGCGCGCATTTCGTACGTTTGCTGATGATGTGCACCATGATTGCCGAAGGCAACGGCTCACGTTTGGGGTCCTTCGCCTCTAGATCGCTGGACATCGACGTCGTGGATAAGCAAGGGGAACACCTATGGGCTGGCTGGACCGTGAACGAACCATTGCGCCGCCGGGATTCAACCGCTGGCTCGTGCCGCCGGCGGCGCTCGCCGTCCACCTCTGCATCGGGCAGGCCTATGCGACCAGTGTCTACAAGACGGCCCTGGTCAGGCATTTCGGCGCCAGCCTGACCGAAATCGGCGTGATCTTCTCCATCGCCATCGTGATGCTCGGTCTCTCCGCCGCGATCATGGGCACCTGGGTGGACAAGAACGGCCCGCGCAAGGCGATGTTCACTTCCGCGGTGTTCTGGGCCTGCGGCTTCCTGATCGGCTCGCTCGGCATCTTCACCCACCAGCTGTGGCTCGTCTACCTGGGCTACGGCGTGGTCGGCGGCATCGGCCTGGGTATCGGCTACATCTCGCCGGTGTCCACCCTGATCAAATGGTTCCCGGACCGGCCGGGCCTCGCGACCGGCATGGCCATCATGGGCTTCGGCGGCGGCGCCCTCATCGCGAGCCCGGTTTCCACCGCGCTGCTGAAGCTGTACGACCCCAACTCCAACGCCAAGGGGTGGGTGGCCAGCGGCGACTCCGTCGGCAAGCTCTTCCTGACCCTCGCTGTCATCTATCTCGCGTACATGCTCTTCGGCGCCTTCACCATCAAGGTGCCCGCCGAAGACTGGAAGCCCGCGGGCTTCGACCCCACGAAGGTCAAGGCCGCCAAGCTCGTCACCACGGAGAACGTCTCCGCCAAGAACGCCGTCAAGACCAAGCAGTTTTGGCTGGTCTGGATTGCACTGTTTTGCAACGTCACCGCCGGCATCGGCATCCTGGAGCAGGCCGCCCCGATGATCCAGGACTTCTTCCGCCAGTCCGACGGCGCGTCCCTGGTCAGTGCCGCCGTCGCCGCCGGCTTCGTCGGGCTGCTCTCCATCGGCAACATGGCCGGGCGCTTCGCCTGGTCCGCCACCTCTGACGTGACCGGCCGCAAGCGCATCTACATGGTGTACCTCGGCGTCGGGGCGGTGCTCTACATCGTGCTCGCCCTGGCAGGGTCCACCACGACCATCCTCTACGTGATCCTCGCGTTCCTAATCATTTCCTTCTACGGCGGCGGCTTCTCGACCGCGCCGGCCTACCTGCGGGACCTCTTTGGCACGTTCCAGGTCGGCGCCATCCACGGCAGGCTGCTGACCGCCTGGTCCGCCGCCGGCGTTGCGGGACCGCTGATCGTCAACGGCATCCTGGACGCCCAGGGGACGCCCGGCAAGTTGACCGCCGCGTCCTATCAGCCGGCACTGCTGACCATGGTGGCGCTGCTGGTGGTCGGTTTCGTGGCCAACCTGCTGGTCAAACCGGTCGACGAACGATTCCACGAACCCCGCCCGGACCGCAATCCGTCGCACGAACCCGCTTTGGAGGCCTGAAATGAGCACTGCACCTACCCCCGGCGCCCAGGCGTCCGTAACAGCGTCCACCGGCAGACTGGCCGTGGCCTGGGCCCTCGTCGGGGTGCCGCTGGCCTACGGGGTCTACGAAACACTGACCCGGGTAGCGGCGCTGTTCGGCTGAGTTATGCCCTTCACCCCGCCTGAGCCGTTCACCACCCGCCCCACCTTGCAGGGCACCTTTGGGATGAGCGCGTCCACGCATTGGCTCGCGACGGCGGCGGCGCAGGCGGTGCTCGAACGCGGCGGCAACGCGTTCGACGCCGTCACAGCCGGCGCCTTCGTGCTGCACGTTGTGGAGCCGCACCTCAACGGCCCCGGCGGGGACATGACGGGAGTTTTCGTGACGGCGTCCGACCCGGGCACGCCGGTGGTGCTGATGGGCCAGGGCCCGGCGCCGGCTGCGGCCACCTTGGAGCACTACCGTGCCGAAGGCCTGGACCTGGTTCCGGGGTCGGGGGCACTGGCCGCCGCGGTGCCGGCCGCCGTCGACGCCTGGCTCCTGCTGTTGCGGGACCACGGAACCTGGGAGCTGGACGCGGTGCTGGAGTTCGCAATCGGCTACGCCCGCGACGGGCACCCGATGCTGGGCCGCGTCGGCGGCACGATTGCCGCGGTGGCTGAGCTATTCCAAACGCACTGGCCCAGCTCGGCGGAGCTGTGGATGCCCGGCGGCAAGGTCCCGGCCGAGGGCGAACTGGTGCGCAACCCGGCCCACGCCCGGACCCTGGAACGGCTCGTCGAAGCCGGCCGGGCTTCCACCGGTACCCGCGAGACGCGAATCGATGCGGCCCGCCTGGAATGGCGCGAGGGCTTCGTCGCCCGGGCGGTGGTGGCATCGGTGCAGACGCCGCACCGGCACTCCTCGGGCACCGACCACCGGGGCGTGCTGGCCCTGGCCGATCTGGCCGGCTTCGAAGCCGGTTACGAGCCGGCCGCCACCGTGGAGTTCCGCGGTCACACCATCGCCAAGACCGGGCCGTGGGGTCAGGGGCCCGCGCTGCTGCAGACCCTGGCCATCCTCGATGGATACGAGGACCGGTTTCTGGATCCGTCCACCGAACTAGGGGCACACACGATCCTGGAGGCCCAGAAGCTGGCGCTGGCGGACCGTGAGGCCTATTACGGTGACACTAACGTGCCGTTGGAGTACCTCCTGTCCGAGGAGTACTGCGCGGGCCGCCGGTCCCTGATCACGGACCGGGCGTCGCACGACTTCCGGCCGGGGCGGGTGCCGGGCCGTGAACCCTACCTCCCGCCGCTGCGGACGGAGTACGTCCCGCCGGCGCTGGCTACCCTTGGGCAGGCGTCCGGTCCGGGGGCCGGGCAGGCGTCCGGTTCGGCGGGGTTGGGCGTGGGGGAGCCGACCGTAGCGCCGAGCGGGGAGACCCGGGGCGACACCTGCCACATCGACGTCGTGGACCGTTGGGGAAACATGATCTCGGCGACGCCGTCGGGCGGCTGGCTGCAGTCCTCGCCGGCGATCCCGGAACTGGGCTTCTGCCTCGGGACCAGACTGCAGATGACCTGGCTGGAGCCGGGAACGCCGTCCACCCTGACTCCGGGCAAACGGCCTCGCACCACCCTGACGCCCACCTTGGTGCTCCGGAACGGACGGGCGGTGACCGCATTGGGGTCGCCCGGCGGCGACCAGCAGGACCAGTGGCAACTGCCGTACCTGCTCCGGACCATCGTGGGCGGCTACTCGCCGCAGCAGGCCATCGACGCGCCGACGTTCCATACGACGTCGATGCCCGGTTCGTTCTGGCCGCGGACCTGGGAACCTGGCGGCGCCGTGGTGGAGGAGCGGCTGGGCGAGGACATCATCGCGGGGCTCGAACGCCGGGGGCATCTTGTCACGAGGGCCGGCGGCTGGACCCTCGGCCGGCTCTCCGCCGTCGTCCGGGACCCGGCGACAGGAGTATTGCAGGCCGCCGCCAACCCGCGGGGCGTCCAGGGGTACGCGGCTGGGCGGTAGCTACCCGACCCGCCGACGGCGCACCGCCAGGTAGGTTGCGACGCTCGCGAGGGCTGGGACGCCGAGGAAGACAGTCAGCCCTGCAATGCCGCTGGGAACGCCCCCGACGGCCGCGTAAGCTGCAATGCCGATCCACCAGAGCAGGGCCGTCGTGAATCCGCCGATGACGAGGAATCCGCGAGTTGCCGGGCGGCCCGGTCTGGGAACGCTTCGAGGCGGGCGGCCCTTCAAGCCAGCCGATACCGCGGAGGGGGAACTGGCACGGTGCCGCCGCGCCAGGAGGAATGTGCCGGCGGTTGCCGCCACGGGGACGGCTCCGAAGATGAGCAATCCGGCTAGACCGCTCGCCGGCCCGCCGACCATCAGGTAGCCGGCCATCCCGATCCACCAGCACAGAACGGCGAAGAACCCGCAGAGAACCACTATGGGATTCCGCAGGCCGGAGCGCCCGTCCGGAAAGGCAGCGAATGTTCCGTTGCGTGCCATGATCAGTCCCCCAATGCGGTTGCCTCAAAGGCTGGGTAGTTGTCATTACAGCATGGCGCGGCAGCTCTGACGAGGCACATTCGTTGATTCGGCTTATGGATCCGCTTCATGGATCAATAAGCGGGTGTCCATGTCTCAAGGCTGGAGTCATTCACGATCGGAAGTAGTGGTTTCGTTTGGGTTGTTGGCGGGGGTCCAGGTGGGGTGGCGGGATGAACCAGGGGATGCCGGCGCGSGGTTGGATGGTCCAGTGTTCCTTGTGGATCAGGTGGTGGTGGTGGGAGCAGAGCAGGACTCCGTTGTCGGCGGAGGTGGTGCCGCCGCGGGACCAGTAGGTGATGTGGTGGGCTTCGCACCAGGGGGCGGGGATGGTGCAGCCGGGGAA